>CAZMEC010000092.1:0-12092 GCA_964565265.1 uncultured Myxococcales bacterium | reverse complement strand
ATCCTGGACCTCATGACCGTGCGCTTCCTGGTGGCCTACTCCTCCAAGCCCAACTATCTGTTTGGCAAGTGGGGCCTGCTGGCCCTGGGGGGCGGCACCCTGTCCTTCCTGTGGGCCATCGCCAAGAAGCTCCTCTGGGGCGGGCCCATGTTCACCGACCCCTTCTTCTACGCCGCCATCTTCCTGGGCCTGGCGGGCCTCCAGATCCTGCTCATCGGCCTGCTGGCCGAGCTCAATGTCCGCACCTACTATGAGTCCCGGGGCCGCACGCCCTATGTAATCCGCGAGCGACTGGGCCTGCCCCCGGCGCAGGAGAAGGACTGACCACCGTGTGTGGAATCTGCGGCTTTCTTACCAAACGGCGCCCCGACTTTGACGCGGGCCAGATCCTCAAGCAGATGAACGACGCCATCGCCCACCGGGGCCCCGACGGCGAGGGCTTCTGGGTCGCCGACTCGGTGTTCCTGGGGCACCGCCGCCTGTCCATCATCGACCTGGCGGGGGGCGCCCAGCCCCTGGCCAACGAGGACGGCACGGTGGTGACCGTGTTCAATGGCGAGATCTACAACTACACAGCCCTGCGGGCCGAGCTCGAGCTGCGAGGCCACCACTTCCGCACCCGCAGCGACACGGAGGTCCTGGTGCACCTCTGGGAGGACTTCGGCGAGGCCTTGTGCGAGCACATCGACGGCATGGCGGCCTTTGCCATCTGGGACCAGAAGAAGCACACCCTGTTTCTGGGCCGGGACCGCCTTGGCAAGAAGCCCCTCTACTGGGCCGACACTCCCGCGGGCTTCCTCTTCGCCTCGGAGCTGGGCGCCCTGCTGGCCAACCCCCTCTGCCCCCGGGAGCTGTCCAAGCTGTCCCTGCGTCGCTACCTGCTGTTCGACTCCGTCCCCGCCCCCGACACCATCCTGGAGGGCGTCCACAAGCTGGAGCCCGGCTGCAGCCTCCTGTACCGCAACGGCGTCCTCACCCAGCGGCGCTACTGGGACCTGTCCTTCCCCCCCAAGGATCAGCCCGCCCCCCCCATGGAGGAGGCCTGCGCCAGCTACCGCAGCCTCCTGCTGTCGGCAGTCGAAAAGCGCCTCATGTCGGAGGTCCCCTTGGGCATCTTCCTGTCCGGCGGCATTGACTCCTCGGCGGTGGTGGCGGCCACCTCCAAGCTGCTGGACGGCCCCGACATCCAGACCTTCAGCATAGGCTTCGAGGACCCCTCGTTTGACGAGTCCTCCTACGCCGAGGCGGTGGCCAAGAACTTCGGTACGACCCACCATCACAAGGTGCTGTCGCCGGAGCTCATGCTTCATTCAATAGACCGCATCATGGGCCACCTGGACGAGCCCCTGGCGGACAACTCCCTGCTGCCCACCTACCTGCTGTGCAACTTCGCCCGGGAGCGCGTCACCGTGGCTTTGGGGGGGGACGGGGGGGACGAACTGGCCCTGGGCTACCCCACCTTCAAGGCCCACAAGATCGCCCGTTGGTATGGGATGCTGCCGGGGCCCGTGCAGGCCGCCGTGGCCACCTCGGCCCGGGCGCTGCCCGTGTCCCACGACAACATCTCCTTGGACTACCAGGCCAAGCGCTTCGTCAAGGGCATGGAGTACGACCGCTTCTCCCGGCACTTCGTGTGGATTGGGGCCCTGGCCCCGGACGAGCAGCACCCCCTGCTGCGCCCCGAACTGCTGGAGGCCGCAGACGACGAGGCGGTGCTGGACATCGTGCGGCAGCACCTGAGCCGCGTGGCCCCCCGGGACGACTTCGACGCCCTGTCCTACCTTTACGCCAAGCTCTACATGTGCGACGACATCCTCACCAAGGCGGACCGGGCCTCCATGATGAACTCCCTGGAGCTGCGGGCGCCCCTGCTGGACACCGCCCTGGTGGACTTCGTCACCAGCCTGCCCACCAGCTACAAGCTGCACGGCCGCAGCCTCAAGCACATCATGAAGCTGGCCCTGGGGGATCAGCTTGGCAGCCAGGTGGTGCGCCGGCCCAAGAAGGGCTTTGGGGTCCCCATCGGCAAGTGGCTCCGGGGCGAGCTCTTCGACTGGGCCAGCAGCATCCTGTCCTCCGCCAACATTGAAGCCCTGGGGGTCTTTGAGGTCGCCGGGGTGCGCCGCCTCTTCGAGGACCACATGCTGGGCCGCCGGGACAACCGCAAGCCCCTCTGGAGCCTCATCGTCCTGGTGCTGTGGTACCAGACCCACATCGCCCCCGGAAGACCCCGCGAGCTGGAGTAGATACCACATGGGGCGTCGGGGGTTGGGGCAAACGCCAACCGTCAGCCGCTGCCCGGGACGGAGGCCCGGCCTCGGACTCCGTCCCAGAAAACCGCCGGATTCCAGCGCCGGCCGTCGTGTTGGGGTGCTGGGGTGCTGGTGCTGGTGCTGGTGCTGGTGTTGGTGCTGGTGGGCCAAGGTCAACCTGCCCTCCGAAGGGAGCGCGGAGGAAGCCCCATCCTGGCGAACGCCAGGCCATGGGGCTGTCCGGAGAGCGAGCGACCGCAGGAGGGCCCTGGGGCTCTGCCCCACTCCCTGGCCCTTTCCTGAGGGGAGAGGGGATCGGGTTCCAGCGCCGGCCGTCGGGTTGGAATGCCGGGGTTCAGGACTTGGAGTTGAAGCTTGAAGCTTGGAAGCACAAACAGGGTTTTGATCGGGGTTGCCTTGGTGGGCCTCCTTGCCGTCGCCTTCCTCTTCCCCCTGTCCCCCTTCTTTGTCCGAGGAGCCCCGGCCTCCGTCCCCCTTGGGCCCTGGCTGACCCCGCTTTCAGAAGGCAGGGGGCTGCTTCGCGTAGAAGGGCCGGAAAGGCCCCTTGGGATCGTCCCAGGGTCGGGGGGTGGCTGGGCCCTTGGCCAGGCCCGGAAAACCGATCTGGGGACGGAATACGAGGTCGGATTTTCCAAGGGCTCCTGTGAAAACCTTCGCCTGTTGTACGGTGATTCACAATTCGAGGTTTCCGCGCCGGCTTTCTGCTTGGAACTCAAACGGCTGGTCTTCCTGGCGGACTACCAGAACGGCCCCCGGTTCTCGCCGGAGAAGCTGACCAGGGTGTTGGCCTTCAAGCCCGAACTGTTCCTGTTCGGCGGCGACGCGGCCCAGTTCCCCGCGGACCGGCGCCTCTGGCAGGACTTTGCCTCCAGCCTGGGCCCCCTGCTGGCCCGGGTGCCCCTGCTGGCCGCGGCAGGGAACCACGACTTCATGAACTTCCAGCCCCGTTCCAAGGAGTTCTGCGACTGGTACCTGGGGGGCGCCTGCCAGGGCCCCCGGGTCTACCAGCGAGGCCCACTGGCGGTGTTGCTGCTGCCCTGGGGCCTGCCCCTGGCGGAGGTGCTGGCTCAAGTGGAGGCGCTGGAGGGGAGGCTCAAGATCCTGGTCCTCCACCACCCGCCCTTTAGCGAGGGCTTCCATGGGTCGGCCTTTGACCAACGCCTGGCCCCCCTGCTTGCGGGCAAGGTGAACCTGGTGCTGTCCGGCCACAACCACGGCTACGAACATTTTTTGCTAGGGGGGGTTCACTTCGTGACGGCGTCCTCTTTGGGGGCCTCGCGCTACGACCAGGGGCCAGGAGATGCCAAGGGTCTGGTGAAGGCCGACTGCTGCGCCGACGGGGTTTTCTTGGAACTGGAAGAGGGGCGCCTGCGGGTGCGGGCGCGGAACCTTGAGAGTGGGGCCCAAGTGGATGATTTCACGCTACAATATTGATCATGTTTCCCGTGAAACCCGGCGCAGCAGATCCTCAAGCTGGGCCACCGAATCCAGCAGAAACGCCACCTCCGTGCGGCTGCCCCGGCGGCGGCACCGGGCCTTGAGGCCGCTGCCCTTGGCCAGCTCCTCCTCGACCTGCCTGAAGTAAGGCTCCAGGGAGCTCTCCTTGCGGGCTCCCCGGCCCTTGACGGGGCGCTTCAGGGCGTCCTTGACCAGCTTCTCCAGGGCCCGGACATTGAGCTCCTCGGCCACCACTCGCTGGGCCAGGGCAAGCTGGGCCTCGGGGTTCTTCAGGGCCAGCAAGGCCCGGGCGTGGCCGGCGCTGAGCCCCCCACCCTCCACCAGGACCTGGACTGCGGGCGGCAGATCCACCAGGCGCAGGGCGTTGCTCACGGCGCTGCGGCTCTTGCCCATGCGCTCCGCCAGCTGGGCATGGGTGTAGGAGAAGTCCTCCACCAGATGGGCAAAGGCCCGGGCCTCTTCCATGGCGTTCAGGTTCTCCCGCTGAAGGTTCTCCACCAGGGCCAGCTCGTAGGCCGCCGAGTCGGACAGGTCCCGGACCACCACGGGGACGCTGGTGAGGCCCGCCCGCCGGGCCGCCTGATATCGGCGCTCTCCGGCTATGATTGAGTACCCCTCCGGGGTGGGCCGCACCACGATGGGCTGCAACAGCCCGTGGAGCTTCAAGGACGCCGCCAGCTCCTCCAGGGCGTCCTCGTCAAAGGCCGTCCGGGGCTGCACCTGGGCGGGCTTGATGCGCTCCAGGGGGCAGTGCTCAAGCTCCGCGTCCCGCTTGCTGGGGAGCAGCGCCCCCAGGCCCTTGCCAAGTCCGCCCTTCTTCGTTCCCGTCATGCTACACCTTCCTTCTGTCGGTCCACGAACTCCGCCGCCAGGGCCAGGTAAGCCTGGGCCCCCTTGGAGGCGATGTCGTACATGATGATGGGCTCCCCGTGGGAGGGGGACTCGGAGAGCTTGATATTGCGAGGGATGACGGTCTCAAAGACCTGGGCCCCGAAGTGCACCTTCACCTCGTTGGCCACATCCCGGGCCAGGCGCGTGCGCTCGTCCACCATGGTCAGCAGCAGCCCCTCAATGGTGAGCTGGGGGTTGAGCTCCGACCGGATCAGCTCAATGGTGCCCAGGAGGTCCGACAGGCCCTCCAGGGCGAAGTATTCCGCCTGCACGGGCACCAGGATGGAGTCCGCCGCCACCAGGGCGTTGACCGTCAGCAGCCCCAGGGACGGAGGGCAATCCACGAAGATGAAGTCGTAGTCATCCCGGACCTTTTCCAACATCTTCTTGAGGCGGGTCTCCCGGGCCATCAGGGGCACCAGTTCGATCTCCGCCCCCGCCAGATCCTGCCCCGAGGGCAGCAGGTAAAGGTAGGGCACCTGAGTCTCAACGATGAGTTCAGCGGGTTCGGCCAAACCCAGGAGTCCGTGATAGACATGCTTGGGGCGACTTTTGTCCAGCCCAACTCCGCTGGAGCTATTCCCCTGGGGGTCAAAATCCACCAGCAGCGTCCGATACTCGAGGGCAGCAACGCAGGAAGAGAGGTTCACAGCAGTGGTGGTCTTCCCCACCCCGCCTTTCTGATTCACAATAGCCACAATCTTGCCCATGACTCACCTGGTTCCCATGAAACAACGCCCCGATTATCGCGCAGGATCGGGATCTGTCCAGAGGGTTTTTCTGTCAGGGGGAAGGGGGCGGGGGGAATACCCCCGAACCTCCCCCCAGCCGCTCCCGACACAACGCAGGTTTCACGTGAAACATGACGCCTTTTTCTCTGTTATTTCAGCATGTTATATAGCGTCGGGGTCATTGTTTGTGCGCCGCCTCTGCCGTCTATCCGACCAGGGCCCGAGCCAGGCGCGTCAGGGCCTCCTGCAGCCGAGCCCTGGGGCAGGCGAAGTTGAGTCGCACGAAGCCCTCCCCGTCGGTGCCGAACTCCCGTCCATCGGCCAGGCCTACGCCGGCGCGCTCCAGGAAGAACTGGTAGGGGTTGGGGGCTGCCACGCTCTGGCGACAATCCAGCCACGCAAGGTAGGTGGCCTGGGGTAGCGTCATCTTCACCCCCGGCAGTTCCCTCTCCACCCAGGCATGAACCAGGTTCCGGTTGGCCTCCAGGTAGGGCAGCAATCCGGCCAGCCAGGGGCCCCCCGCACTGTAGGCCGCCTGGGCTGCCACGAAGCCCAGGGTGTTCACCTCGGCAAACTCCCGGGAGTGGGCGTTGCCCAGGCGCCGCCGCAGGTCGGCGTCCTGCACGATGGCGAAAGAGCAGCGCAGCCCCGGCAGGTTGAAGGTCTTGCTCGGGGCCAGGAAGGTCACGGTGTTGCGGGCCAGGTCGGGCCCCAGGGACGCCAGGGGCGTGTGGCGTTGCCCCGAGAACAGCAGGTCGCAGTGAATCTCGTCGGAACACACCAGCACGCCACGCCGCAGGCACAACTGCCCCAGGCGGGCCAGTTCGTCTGGCGAAAAGACCCGGCCCGCGGGGTTGTGGGGGTTGCACAGAATCAGCAGGCGCGTCCGGGCCGTGATGGTCCGCTCCAGACGGTCGAAGTCCATCAGGGCCTGACCATCGGGGCCCACAAGCAGGGGCACCTCCTGGTGGATGGAGCCGTTGTGCCGGGCGGCCCCCGCAATGGGCGGGTACACCGGTGGCATCATGAGGATGGCGTCGTCGGGCCCAGCCACCGCCTGGCACAGCCGGTACAGGCCCCCGACCACGCCCGTCTGGAACAGGATCTCCTCGGGCCGCACCGCCCAGGAGTAAAGGGCCGCCAGGCGTTCTACGATGGTCTGCCGAAGCTCGGGGGGCTCAAAGCAGTAGCCGAAGATGCCGTGGGCTACCCGTCGCTGGAGGGCCTCCTCCACGGGCCTGGGAACCCGAAAGTCCATGTCAGCAGTCCATAGCGACAGCACCTCGGGGCCGAAATGATGCCACTTCGTGCTGTCCGTGGGCCGCCGATCGATCATTTCATCAAAGTCAGACAGACCATCCAAAGGGGTCGCGTTCGCCATACCGATCTCCCAGACGATTGGCGGAACCATAGCACGGCGGGCGCCGCGGGGGCGAGCCTCAAGGGACGGGGCACGCGCATCGCTGACAACGGTGATGCCGCGCCCCGTCCCGTCCTTAGCAACCGTATTCCACTGCTGCCAATGGCTGCCGCCCTCTCCCTGACCCAGTGTCGGAGTGTGAAGTGTTGGGGTGTCGGGGTGTTGGGGTGTTGGGGTGGAAGGTGTCGGGGTGTCGGGGTGTTGGGGTGTTGGGGTGGAAGGACTGGGGACCCCAAACACCCAAAACACCTCAAACACCTCAAACACCTCAAACACCTCAAACACCCCAAACACCCCGAAACTCTCTGGGGGCCAATCCTAGATTTGATCTAGAGCAAGCCCGCGAGGGAGGGCCAGGCTGGCGATGGAATCCCTGCCCTCATCCGGCACCCTCATCCGGCCCTTCGGGCCACCTTCCCCCACGGGGGGAAGGGAATTTTGTGGGGGGCATTGGTAATCCCTGCCCTCATCCGGCGCTTCGCGCCACCCTCCCGCACCCTGGGTCGGTACTAAGGCGTTGACCCTGGGGGCCGTTGCTTGGATAATCCGGCCCGAACTTGAACTGGAGGTCCGGTAATGAAACGACTTGCTTTGGTTGCCCTGCTGTCCCTTTCCCTCCTGGCCTGCACCAACAAGGCTGAAGAGGCCAAGAAGGCCGCCGCCGAGAAGGCCCGGGCTGAGGAATCGGTCAAGAAGGCCCAGGACGACAAGGCCGCCGCGGAGGCCGCCCTCAAGCTGGCCCAGGAGGAGCAGGCCAAGGCCCTGGCCGCCGCCAAGAAGGCCCAGGAGGAGCAGGCCGCAGCCCAGAAAGCGACCCTCACGGACGGGCTCTCCGAGACCCTCAAGACCTTCGCAGACACCAAGGGCAAGCTGGTCGAACACTCGGGCCTCTGGAAGACCGACGGCAACGACGCCAAGGTCCAGGCGGTCCTGGCCTTCATTGAAGAGTACGGCAAGGTGGAGGGTGAACTCAGCGGCGTGAAGGCCTACCTGCTGCAGGACGACCTGGCCAAGGCCGCCACCGCCTTCCAGACCGCGAAGGCCTCCTTCGACAGCCTGGAGGCCCAGGCCGCCACCCTCTTGGAGGACCGCCCCCGGGAGATGGAGCCCACCGTCCGGGCCATCATCCTGGAGCTCATCGCCAAGGAGACCTGTCTCCAGAAGGACCGCAACCTGGGCCGCCTCACGGACCTGGAGATGGCCTCCAAGCGAAACGAGCTGCTGGGCGCCGCCAACTACACCCTCACCCAGTACGAGTTGCTGCGCGCAAAGATCAACTTCAAGCCCCAGCCCACCGACGCCACCGTCATCGGCGCCCATATGAACGAGTTCTGCCCCGATGAGGCCACCCTGGCCGCCGAGGCCGAGGCTGAGGCCGCTGCGCCGGCCCCCGAGGCCGCCGCCGCCGCCCCTGCGCCAGTAGCTGCCCCCGTGGCCGCCCCCGCGGCTGCCCCTGCCCCCGCGGCTGCCCCTGCCCCCGAGGCCGCCCCCCAAGCCCCCCAGCCAGCCGATCCCAGCGCCGTCCCCGGGGACCCCGCCGCCGGCCGGGATCAGGTCTTCAGCGGCCCCATCAAGAGCGCCGAATGGAGCGCTGGCCTGGTGAAGCTGCGCCGCATGGGCAACAAGGTCTTTGGCACGGTGAAGTTTGGCCGGGCCCAGATCAGCATCGCCGGCAAGTGGGCCGACCTCATGGAGCTGCGCGGGTCCACCGACACCGAGGGCCTCTCCTGCCAGGTCAAGGCCCAGGACGGCATCCTGAATGGAAGCTGCTCGGGCAAGCTGGCCGGCAAGAGCGGCCGGGCCACCTTCAACATCAAGGGCAGCGCCCGCTGAGGCCCCCCTTGCACCGTCTCCCCAACCTCCTGCTGATCTCAGCCCTCCTTTGCCTGCTTCAGGCCTGTCAGGGCGGCACGCCCAAGCCCGGCGACCAGGCCGGCCCCACGCCCCCCCCTGCCCCCACGAATCCCGAGGGCCCGGTGGTGCTGCGCGCCGCCTCCCACGCCTTCACCGCAGCCCAGCTTGACCAGCACGCCAAGGTCCGGGGCCTGTCCTCCACCAAGGCCGCTCAGGAGTTGGCCACCCTGGCCCTGGTGGTCCAGGAGGGTGGGGCCCTGGGCCTCCCCTGCGCCCCCACGGAAGCCCTGCCTGCCTGCAGCCAGCGGATCCTGGAGACCCTGTTCCCAACCCAGCGGGACTGCCCCGGGGTCAGCGACGCCGAGCTGGACCAGTTCTATGAGCTGTCCTACAGCCCCGACTGGCTGTTCGACTACCTCGAAGGGGCCAGCCTGTCCCGGGGCCTGGCGGACCTCACCACGGGGCCCTCGGCGCTGGCCGAGCTGCGGCGCCTGGCCGCCCTTTGGAATTACCGCAAGGACCTCACCCCGGCCCTGGCTCGCCTGGCCCCCCAGGGTTACCGCGAGCTGCCCTTCAAGGTGATGCTGCGCCCCCACCTGGCCCCCGGGGACCAGGGCTGGCAAAGCGGCCTGCCGCCTCAGGCCCTGACCAGCTTGGCCGCCATGACCCCGGGCCAGATCGGCCAGCCCCTGCTGGTGGACGACCTGGCCCTGGTGCTGCGCCTGGACCTGCGCCGCCCCCCCCGCCTGAAGACGGACCCCGCCTTCCGGGCCCTGCTGCGCCAGGACCTGTGCCTGCGGCGCGCGGCGGAGGCGCGGGACAAATGGACTTCAGACTTGCGCAAGACCGGGTTTGTGGAGATAAACTTGCCCCCCCAGGACAAACGGAACTGAGCTTCGGAGGTGTCCCATGCTGCTTGACCAGATTCGCGCCGGCTTCGCCAAGTTGGGGCTCGAGGAAGCCCTCGCCACGAAGGCCCTTGAGGCCCTCGCCGTCTGGGCCCAGGAGCCCCCCTACGCCGCCTACCGCCCGCTCCTGGAGGACCTGGTGGCCCGGGGTCGCTTTGCCGAGCTGTTCGACTGCTTCTGGCGGCTGCTGCCCTTTGGCACGGGGGGGCGCCGGGGGTCCGTGGGCATCGGCCCCAACCGCATGAACCCCATCACCGTCGCGGACGCCGTCCAGGGCCACTGCCAATACCTCAAGCTGCGCTTCCCGGGGGAGGACCTCCTGGTGGTGCTGGCCGCCGATGTGCGCGAGTTCCACGACCTGCTGGGGGTCTTCCAGGTCCCCCTGGGGCCCCTGGCCGGCATCTCCTCCCTGAACTTCTGCCAGCAGGCCGCCGAGGTCTACGCCGCCAATGGCCTGCGGGTCCTCATGCCCTCCGCCCAGGAAAAATACCTCTCCACCCCGGAGCTCTCCTTCCACATCCGCCGCAGGGGTGCCCGGGGGGGCCTCAACATGTCCGCCTCCCACAACCACCCGGACGACAACGGCGCCAAGTTCTACAACCATGAGGGCGGCCAGGAGGTGCCCCCCAATGACGAGGAGATGGTCCGCATCGCCTCCGCCGTGGAGACCGTCCACCGCCTGCCCTTCCAGGCCGCCGTGGACCAGGGGCTGGTGCGCTTCTTCACGCCCGAGGACCAAGAGGCCTTCGTGGCCCACAACCTCTCCCTGGCCCGCTGCCCCAACCTGCCAAAGCGCTCCTCCGTGATGTTCTCCCCCCTCCACGGCACCGGCCGCCGCACCGTCTGGCCGGTGCTTGAAGCCGCCGGCTTCCCCGTGACCATGCCCGCGGATCAGGCGGAGTTCTCCGGCCGCTTCCCCTCCGTGCCCTTTGCCGCCCCCAACCCCGAACTGCCCAGCGCCATGGCCCGGGTCATGGAGGCCGCCGCCGAGGCTGGAGCCACCATCGCCATGGCCACGGACCCCGACGCGGATCGCCTGGGCCTGGCCGCCCGGGATCACCTGGGCCACTTTCGCGCCTTCAACGGGAACCAGATCGCCTTGCTGCTCCTGTCCCACCTCCTGGAGGAGGACGCCGCCACCGGGCGCCTGGGCCCCCAGGCCTTCGTCATCAAGACGGAGGTGACCTCGGACCTCATCCGGGTCCTGGCGGAGAGCGCCAAGGTGCGCTGCGTGGGCCACCTCCTGGTGGGCTTCAAATACATCGGCGATGTGCTGGCGGGGGTCCACAACCAGGGCCGCTGGCGAGACCTGGAGGCCCGCGATCAGGACTTCCTGTGTGGCCTCGAGGAGAGCCATGGGGTCCTTTGCACCACCGCCATCCGGGACAAGGACGCCGCCGGCGGGGCCCTCCTGCTGGCCGAGCTGGCCAGCCGCTGCGATGCCCGGGGCCAGACCCTCTGGACCCGCCTCAACGACCTCTACCGGCGCTTTGGCTACTTCGGCACGGGCCTGCGCAATGTGGTCATGGAGGGGAGCACGGGGGTGGAACAGATCCGCGCCATCCAGGACAGCCTGCGCCGGGACCCGCCCAAGGAGATCGGGGGCCTGCGGGTGCTGGCCTTCCACGACCGCATGGATCCTGCCGGGGTCTTTGGCCCCATCCTCAGTGAGACGGACCGGGCCTCCCGGGATGTGCTGGTCTTCGAGCTGGAGGGGCGCACCCGCCTCATCCTCAGGCCTTCAGGGACGGAGCCCAAGAACAAGACCTACATTGAAATGGCCAGCGAGCCCCTGGGCCCCGGCGCCAGCGACCCCGAGGTGGAGGCCCAGGCCGCCCAGATCGGCCGCCGCCTGGAGGAGGTCCTGGACGCCTTCGAGTCCCTGCTGCTGGGCCGGGCGGGCATCCGTTGGCCCCTCTTCGCCTGCCGGCTCTCCTCCATGATCCCCCTGGACCGGAAGGTGGCCTTCCTCCAGCAGGGAATCCCCGAGATTGAGGACATGCTGGCCACCGGCGAGCTGGAGAAGCTGACTGAGTTGGTCCGAGAGGTGCTGGCCAAGCTGGGCCCCAGGGAGCTGGCAGAGAAGGGATTTCGCGCCTGGATGGCCACCCTGGCCCCCGAGTTCCAGCGGGACCTGGAGCGGGTGCTGAAGAACCCCTGATGGCCTGATCCCGGCGGCTACCAATCACCTATTCCACAGTGACGCTCTTGGCGAGGTTTCGGGGCTGGTCCACATCCGTACCCTTGAGGTCCGCCATGTGGTAGGCGAAGAGCTGCAGGGGCAGCACGCAGATCATGGGGGACAGCAGGTGGTCGCAGGCGGGGACCAGGAAGACCCGGTCGGCGAACTCCGCGATGTGGGGGTCGTTGTCTGAGGCCACGGCGATGACCGGCCCACGCCGGGCCTTCACCTCCTGCACATTGGACAGGGTCTTGTCGTAGGAGAAGCCCAAGGGTGCCAGGGCCACCGTGGGGACATGCTCGTCGATGAGGGCGATGGGACCGTGCTTCATCTCGCCGGCGGGGTAGCCCTCGGCGTGGATGTAGGAGATCTCCT
>CAZMEC010000091.1:0-12137 GCA_964565265.1 uncultured Myxococcales bacterium | reverse complement strand
CCCCCATGCTGGTCTTCATCGGGCTGGTCATCACGGGCCAGGCCTTCACGGCGGTGCCCCCCGCCCACGCCATGGCAGTGGCCATGGCCATCCTGCCCCATGTGTCCAACCTGCTCATCGCCAAGTGGTCCAGCGTCAGCGCCGTACTGACTGGCGATCCGGTGCGCTACTTCGATCCCGCCCTGGCGGCGGCCCTGGTCCAACAGGGGGCCCATGTGCCGGGCCACGCGGCCCTCTCCTACGGGGCCATCATCACGGGCCTGCTCTGGGGCTCCATCACCGCCTTCCTCATTGATCGCAGGCCCGTTTCGGCGGGGCTGGCCGCCGTTGGCGGGGCGGTCCTCACTCTCTTTGGCTTCATCCACTTCCCCGTCATGGGCTTCTATCCGGGCTCCATCTTCTGGGGCTATGTGGCCATCGCGGCTTTTTGCGGAATCCTGCGGATCTTCCCCGGCCGCGACGACCCCAGCGCCGAGCTTCACGGAAACTGATTGGCCTGCTAGAATGCGCCCCGCTTGCTTGAATCTGGAGGCACCATGAGCTTCAGGACTGTGGGGTATCTGCTGGTGTTCTGGCTGCTGGCTTCCTGCCAGTCCCAGCCCCCCGCACCCCCCGCACCAACCCCCGCAGCCCCCACCCAGGAACCCCAGTTCAAGGCCGATCTCCTCTATCAGGATCGGGTCCCGCCGGACTACCCGGTGGAGGTGGACCCAGGCCTTGAGGCCGCCCTCTCGGTGCTGGCCCTTCAGCCGGGGATGAAGGTGCTGCTCCTGGGGCCCGAGTCCGGCTACCTGAGCTTCCCGGTGGCCCGGGCCGTGGGCCCCAGCGGCGCCGTCCTGACCCTGTGCGACTACCGCTTCAATGAGATCTGGCTGCAGGACAGGGGGGCCTCGGCGGGCCTGGTCAACCTCAAGGCCGCCTTCTACCCGGAGTTCCAGTGGGATTCCCTGCCCAAGGCCGCCTTCCAGCGGGTGGTCCTGGTGGACTTCCGCAGCCAGGCCCCCTTGGACCCGGCCCTGGTCCCACGCCTTGCCCAGGCCCTGGCCCCGGAGGGGAAGTTGGTGGTCTTCCACCGAAAGGAACTGGCGGACTTCAGCCCCCGGGCCCTCTGGTCCCCCCTGGAGGTCCTCCGCCAGCTTTGCGTCTATGGCCCCGAGTTTCCCCTGCGGCGGCGCCTCTCTCCTGCCCTGGAGACCCTGGTGCAGGACGCCTGCAAGGAGGGCGCAAGGCAGGTCCCTCCGGCCTTCCCGTTGGAGTTCCTGGCAACGCTGAATGATCTGGTTCAGGACCGCACCCTCTATCGGGATCTGAGCCAGTATTTCAACGACCGCAGCGGCTATGCCGCCGAGATCACCGCCTTCTTCAACGAGGACCCACCCCTGCGGGTCCTGCAGTGGTACGACAACGCCTTTGGCTATCTGCTGTTGGACGACCGTGAACCCCTGACCCCCGGGGGCCAGGTCGCGGTGGGGGTGGTGAACCACCTGGTCCTGTCCGCCCTCTTCGCCATCCGCACCCAGCGCCCCGATCGTTTCCTGGAGGAGACCACCCTCTACCCCCCCGAGGGGCTCCGCGCCGCGATGGAGGCGGGGGGGCTGGGGGTGGGGGCGGATTGCCAGCTGTTCGGAACCCATCACTGCCAGCTCTTCAAGCACCCGGGGGTGAACCCATGAGCCCCAGCCTGCTCCTGCTGCTTGCGCTGCTTGCCGCCCCGGCGGAGGCCCAGCCCGAGGACCAGCTCTTTGACTTCTCGGGGGTCCGCGGGGTGTCGGTGTATGCCCACACCCTGGGCAACAATGTGTTCGTGCCCTCCCGGGCCAAGCCCAGCGGCCTGGAGATTGACGA
Organism: uncultured Myxococcales bacterium; assembly: GCA_964565265.1. Taxonomy (GTDB): domain Bacteria; phylum Myxococcota_A; class UBA9042; order CAIXZC01; family CAIXZC01; genus CAIXZC01. Next base: position 10,292 of record CAZMEC010000091.1, on the reverse strand, counting down.
TCGCCTGGGCCACATCGATCTGCCGGGCCTGGTGAAGGCCATGAACATCCAGCCCGGCATGACCCTGGCCGATGTGGGGGCCGGCTCGGGGGTCTTCACGCTGTCCCTGGCCCGGGCCCTCAAGGGCAAGGGGCAACTCTTCGCCACCGAGGTGGACGCCACCCAGGTGCAGCGCCTTGGGGACCTGGCCGCCCAGGAGGGCTTGCCAGTGATCAGACCAATTTTGGTGGGCACCAAGGGCCTGGACCCCTGGTACCAGACCCAACGGTTTGATCGGGTCTTTCTGGGCTCCGTGTTTCAGTTCGTGGCGGACCAGATGGGCTACATGCGCCAGCTTCGCGGGGCCATGAAGGAGGACGGGCGCCTGTTTCTCTTCTCGCCCATCATCTATCCCCGCTTCTCGGACCGCCGCCTGATGGATGTCCAGGGCTTCTTTGCCCAGTTCGTGAAGGCCCGGGAGGGGTTCCCCCTGTGGGATTACCTGCCCCCCGAGTTCGTCCGCAAGATCCAGGCGGGGGAGGAGCTGACCCTGGACCTGGCGGGGTTCAAGGCCGTCGTGGCGGCCATCAACCGGATGCTGGCGGACCCGGACTTCCAGCGCAAGCTGGTGGAGTACTGGAACCGCCGGGTGATCTACTTTGACACCGGCGGCCTCCACAGCAACCTCCAGGCCCGGGACGCGCTACTCTTTCGTAGCCTCCGGTTGCATTACGGTCACGGGGCACCCCAGCCCGGTTCGGAGGACGAGGCCTACGCCCGCCACACCCTGAACCACCTGTTGCTCACGGCGCTGTTCTTCCAGGACGGGCGGGGGGCGGGCTATGCCTTCGAGCGGGGGCTCTTTGACTCCCAACGGACCTTCGCCAAGAAGCTGGAGCTGGCAGGTTGGGAGTTCGTGGCCGCCCACCCCGTGGCCCATTTCTATCAGACCCTGGAGTTCAGACCTGCCCGCGCCGGGGCCGCCGCCTCCAAACCGTGACGCCAATCATCCCCAGGCCCCAACTTCATCGTTGCCCTCAACTTCCGCATCAAGGATAATCGCCGGGCCCCAAAATATGCGTGCTCCTTGGAGGGTAGATGCGCGTCTCCAGTCTGTGCCTGTTGCTGCTGTGCTTGGGCGCTTGCGATGGTGGGCCCTGCGGGCAACCCGAAGGACAGCGCGCCGCCAGCCCTTCGCCAGTCTTCCTCCCCGCCCTCGTCCACCAGGACCGGGTGCTTGCCGACTATCCGGTGGAGGCGGATGAGGGCCTCAAGCGACTGTTGGCCTTGCTGGATCTTCGGGCCGGTCAGCGGGTGCTGGTGCTGGGCGCCGAGTCCGGGTTTCTCAGCTTTCCCATCGCCCGGGCCCTGGGGCCCACGGGCTCGGTGACGACCCTTTGCGACTACCGCTTCAACGAGGCCTGGCTGGCCGAATGGGCCACCGGGCCAGAGCGTGCCCCGGTGCAGGCCTACTTCTTCCCCGAGGCCCCCTGGGCGTCCTTCCCGCCGGCGACCTTTCAGCGGGTTGTGATGCTGGATCTTCGCGCGGAGGAGCCCGGGGATCCCCAATTCCTGAAGGCAATCCAGCGGGTGTTGGCGCCTGGTGGCAGGGTGACCGTGGTCCACCAAAGGATCCTGGCCGACTTCACCCCCGGGGCCTGGTGGTCCCCCCTTGAGGCCCTCAAGTCGCTGTGCATCTTTGGCCCCGACTTCCCCCTCAGGAGTCGCTTCTCTACTGCCCTCGAGGGCTTGGTCAAGGCCCACTGCGCCAACCCCTCCCCGGAGCCCCCACCGCAGTTCGCGGCGCTCTTCCTCAGTGGCCTCAATGCCATGCTGGAGGACCGGACCCTCTACCGCGATCTGACGGCCTTCTTTGACACCCGGGCTGGCTTCGCCGCTGAGCTCACCTCCTTCTTTGAGGACGATCAGGCCCTCCGAGTTATTCAGTGGCACGATCACGCCTTCGGACATGTCCTGCTGGATGAGCAAGAGCCCCTGTCTGCGGGGGGGCGCCTGGCAGTCCGGACCGTCAACCATTTGGTGCTCTCCGCCATCTTCACCATCTCCCCCACCAGGCCCGATGTTCTGGCTGACCACGCCATGCTCTATTCCCCGGAGGCCCTCGCCCAGGCAATGAAGGAGGCCGGCCTGCTGCCCCTTCCCAGCCCGGACCTCCTGTCCACCCACTTCGTCCAGGTCTTCGCCGGAAAGGGGGTGGCCCCATGAGCCTCCTGTTGCTGGTGCAACTACTTCAACTCCTGGCCCTGGCCCCGGCGCCCCAGGGAGATGACCAGATCTACGACTTCCGGCGGATACGAGGCTTCTCGGTCTACGCTCGGACCATGGGCAACAATGTGTTTCTGCCCCTCGTCTCCAAGCCGGGCACCCTGGAGATCGCCGACCGGCTTGGGCACATCGACATGCCGGAGCTGGTTCGCCGCGTCGGGGTGAAGCCCGGCATGACGGTCCTGGAGGTGGGGGCAGGCAGCGGCTTGTTCACCTTCCCCCTGGCCCGGGCCTTGGAGGGCCGGGGGAAGCTGTATGCCACCGAGGTGGACAAGGGCATCGTGGGGCGCCTGGCGGAGGGTGCCGCCAAGGAGAACCTCGGGGTGGTCAAGCCCGTGCTGGTTCGCACCAGGGGCCTGGATCCCTGGTACCTCACCAAGACCTTCGATCGGGTCTTTCTGGGCTCCGTCTTTCAGTTCATCGCGGATCAGACGGGCTACCTGCGCCAGCTTCGGCAGGCCGTGAGGTCGGATGGCCGGCTGTTCATCTTCCTGCCGGTGCTCTACCCGTCCTTTTCCAAGAGTCGCTACCTGGATCTGGAGGCCTTTTCGGAGGTGTTCGCCTCCTCGCGCAAGGGCTTCCCTCCTTGGGACTACCTCAGCGCAGAGTTGGCCGCTCGGATCCGGGGGGACACTGTTCGCACAGTGGATCTGGCGGGCTTCCGCGGACTGGTTGAGGCCCTGAATCGGATGCTCTCGGATCAGCTCTTCTACCGGAAATACCTGCACTACTGGAACACCGAGGTTGCCGCCTTCGACACAGGCAAGCTCATCCGAAGCCTGGACGACCGGAATGTGAAGCTCTTTCGGACCCTGCATGCCACCTACGGGGAGGGAGAGGGGCCCCAAGGAGACACGGCGGACCGTCGGGAGGCGCGCTACGCACTCAACCTGATGTTGCTCACTCAGCTCTTCTACCCGGAGGGCAGGGCCGCCGGGTACGCCTTTGAGCGGGGGCTCTTTGACTCCCAGCGCACGATCACGAAAAAGATGCAGGCAGCGGGCTGGGAGTTTGTGGCGGCCCACCGGGTTAGCCACTATTATGACCTCTACGAGTTCAAACCCGCTGCGGGGGTTGCCCATGAGGTGTCGCCAGTTCGTCGTCCTGCTCGCTGTGCTGCTGCTGGCAGCGCTGGCCGGTTGCACTCAGCAGCCAGGGCCGCCTGGCTCAAGTGCGGGCAAGGGAGCTGACGGGGCCCAGGCCCTTCCCGCCCAGCCGCTGCCCCTGATACCTCCCACCGATCTGAGCCCTCTGCCCGCCCAGGGCTCCGACCCAGGCCTGGACCTGATGCTGGCCCGGCTTGGCCTCCGGCCCGGCCAGCGAATTCTGGTGGTGGGCTCGGGGGGCGGGTGGTTGACCCTGCCCCTGGCCCGGGCGGTGGGGGAGGGTGGACGGGTCGTGTATCTGGCCGCCTACCGCTTCGATGAAGCCGAAACCCAACGCCAGGCGGCGGCCCAGGGCCTTGGCAATCTGGAGGCCTTCTACTACCCGGAGCAGGCCCAGGGCCTACCTGGCCAGGGCTTCGAGGTGGTGCTGCTGTTTGACTTCCCCTCGGAGAACCTGGGCAGCCCAGCGGTGGCGGCTCGGCTGGCCTCCTGGGTGGCCCCCGGGGGCAGGCTGGGGCTGCTCCATTCCATCCCCTTCCCGGACTTCTGTCAGCGTAGCTTCTGGTCCCCCGCCGACGCCTGGGCGACCCTCTGTGCGCTGGGGCCCGACAGCCCCCTGGTGCCCCTGCTGGAGGCTCGCGGCTTCCAATTGATTTGCCAGCCCGGGACCCCGCCGGAGGGCTTCGGTGAGGCCTTCCTGCCGATGCTCAACGGGGTCCTCGAGAGTCCCCCCTTCTACCGGGACCTCAATGACCTGCTGAATCGCCGCCGGGGGGTGGCCTCGGAGGTGGTCCGCTACATCGAAAGCGACGCCCGGGTGCGGGTGCTGCAGTGGGTGGATGCCAACCTGGGGGGGGTCTTCGTCAATCCCCCGGAGGTCCTCAGTCCCTTGCAGCGGGAGGCGGTCCGGGCAGCCAATCACACCGTGGTGTCCGGGCTGTTCCATCTTGAGGCCCGGCGGGAGGATCGCTTCCTGAGGCGCCTGCCCATGTATCGCCCCGAGACCCTGACGGCGGCCTTCGTTGGCGCCGGGTTGCACCTGGAACTGAGCGAGCGGCCCTTCTGTGAGCACCTGCTGCTGGTGTTCTCCAAGCCGGCGGCGGGCGCCCCCAAGGGGTCCCCCTCAGGGGACGGAGGTGCGCCATGAATCGGCCCCTGGCGCTGCTCGTGCTGCTGACTGTCTCGCTGGGGGCCTCGGGGGCTGAATCCGAGGCGGATCTTCAAAACCTGCGGAAGGTCGCCTTCTCCAGCATCTACGGCTACACCCTGGCCAACAACATCTACATCCCAAGTCTGGCCAAGAACTCAGGGATGGAGATCGAGGATCGCTTCCAGCACATTGACCTGCCGGCCCTCCTCCGGGCCCTGGACCTGAAGCCCGGGGCGGTGGTGCTGGATGTGGGGGCGGGCTCGGGGGCCTTCTCCCTGCCCATGGCCCGGGCCCTGGCCGGCTCGGGGCGGGTGTATGCCTCCGAACTGGACGGGCCCCAGGTGACCTATATGAACGAGGTGGCCCGAAGGGAGGGCCTGGACAACTTTGAGGCCGTCAAGGTGGGGGAGGGCTTTGATCCCTTCTACGGCTCCAAACTCTTTGACCGGATCTACTTCGGCTCGGTGTATCAGTTCCTGCCCGAGCCCCTGGACTACCTGGGGCGCCTGGTCCAGTCCCTGCGGCCGGACACGGGGCGGCTCTTCTTCTTCCATCCCATCTCCTACCCCCGCTTCTCCCCCAAGCGCCAGTTGCTGATCCAGACCTTCGTGGGGGCCCTTCGGGACCAGCCGACGGACTCCCCCCTGGTGCGGCGGCTGTCTGCGGCGCTCCGCGATCGGGTCCTGGGCGCTGAGGCTGACCTGAGCCCGGACGCCGGCCTCCATGGGGCCGCGGTGGCGGACCTCAATGCCATGCTGGACGATCCCACCCTGCCCGTGGCCCTGCTGGACTCCTGGGCCCAAACCGACGGTTACTATGACGCCGGGGCCCTTTGGTGGAAGGTGGAGGACGAGTTCGTGGAGGTCAGCCGCTTCCTCCACTACCTCTACGGGGCCGAGCTGCAAAGCCCCCCCAGGGAGCTGTCGCCGGACCTGGCGGCGGCCGTGCGGACCTTGAACTACGCGGCCCTGCAGGCCATCTTCTTCCCCAACGGCGAGGCCCTGGGCTACGCCTTCCCCCGGGGTTTCTTTGACTCCGAGGGGGTCCTGGCCGCCAAGCTTGCCAAGGTCGGCCTCCAGCATGTGGCCACCCACTCGGTCAGCTGCTATTACCTGTTGCTGGAATTCCGGCGGGCCCCCGCGGCCCCCTGACCTGGAGGTTCCCTTGCCCCTACGCGCCCTGGTATTGCTGCTAATCTTTTGGCTTGCTTCCTGCCAACCAGCGGCCGTCGAGGGGGATGCCGGCGCCCTGGATGGGGGCGGAGATCTTTTGATGGCCCCCTTCTGCGGGGATGGGCAGTGTCTGGCCCCGGGGGAGACGGCGGCGAGCTGCCCCTTGGATTGTCCCTTCGCCTGCGGGGATGGGCTTTGCACCGCCGGCGAGTTCTGCGCCCTCTGCCCGGCGGACTGTGACTGCGAGACCCTGGGGGCCACGCCGCCCATGGGCTGGAACTCCTGGAACCGCTTTGGGTGTGACATCAACGAAGAGCTCATCAGGCAGACGGCAGATGCCATGGTCAGCGAGGGCTTCCTGGCGGCGGGCTACAACTACCTGAACCTGGACGACTGCTGGCAGGCCTCCCGGGCGGAGGATGGCCGCATCCAGGAGGATGCCCTCACCTTCCCTTCGGGCATCGGGGCCCTGGCGGACTATGTCCACGGCAAGGGGCTGCGCTTTGGGCTGTATACCTGCGCCGGCACTGAGACCTGCCAGCGCCGCCCTGGCAGCTTTGACTTCGAGGACCAGGACGCCGCCACCTACGCCGCCTGGGGCGTGGACCTGGTGAAGGTGGACTGGTGCTTCACCAAGGGCCTGGACAGCCAGCAGCGCTACGCCATCATGCACGAAGCCATCCAGAAGTCCGGCCGGCCCATGATCCTGAGCATCTGCAACTGGGGCATTGATGAGCCCTGGCTTTGGGGGGCCCAGTACGGTCAGCTCTGGCGCACCACCATCGACATCATGGATACCTGGGCCTCCATGCTCTACAACTTCCTGGGGACGGAGGGGCACGGGGCGGCGGCGGGCCCCGGGCATTGGAACGATCCGGACATGCTGGAGGTGGGCAACGGGGGCCTGGACCCGGCCGAGGCCCGCGCTCACTTCAGCCTCTGGGCCATGCTGGCCGCGCCCCTCATCGCGGGGAACGATCTGCGGGACCTGGACGAGGAGACCAGGGCCATCCTCCTGAACGCCGAGGTCATCGCCGTGGATCAGGATCCCCTTGGGGTGGCCGCCAGCCGACTGTCTGGAGAGGGCGTGGTGGGCGTCTGGGCCAGGCCCCTGGCGGCGGCGGGCGCCCGGGCAGTGGCCCTCTTCAACGGCAGCGGGGAGGCCCGCAGCCTGGGCTTTTCCCTGGCCGATCTGGAGCTAAGCCCAGAACCAGCCCGCTTCCGAGACCTGTGGCTCCATGAGGATCTCCCCGACCAGGGCCCCGACTTCCAGCGGCTGGTGCAGCCCCATACCGTGGTGCTGCTCAAGGTGCTGGGCAGCGAAGACTGACCCCCGTCCCCCTAACCGCCCACCAGTTCCCGCACTGTGGTCTTTAGCTTCTCCAGGTGCACCTCGGGGCTGAACTCGTCGCCCTTGAAGCGAATGATGCCCTCCCGGTCCACGATGAAGGTGGCGGGCATGGAGTAGACATTGTAGGTGCCCATGAGCAGCGACTCGGGGTCCGGCACGATGGCGAAGGTGGGCTGGAACTGGGCCGCGAAGTCGATGGACTGCTGGGCCATCCCGTCCACGCCCACGCTGACGATCTCCAGGCCCTTGGCGCCAAAGTCCTTGTGCAGCTCCACCAGGACGGGGAACTCCTTCTTGCAGGGGCCGCACCAGGAGGCGAAGAAGTTCACCACCAGGACCTTGCCCTTGAAGGCCGCCAGATCCACCTGGGCGCCCTTGGAGTCCGCGGCCTTGAAGAGGGGCACGGGGCTGCCCACCTCGGGTTTGCGAGCGGCGGCCAACTGGTCCTGCTCCGGGGCCTCCTGGGCCACCAACTGATCGGCGCAGCAGCGGAAGCCCGTGGTCTGGTTGCGATAGCCCGACCCGAAGGTGGCGGTCCGGCGGTTGCAGGTGGCCCCCGAGCCGGCGGAGGCCCCGCCCCCCATGAGGCTGGGCTTGCCCGAGGTGGTGGAGACCCACTCGTTGATGTTGCCGGTCAGATCGAAGACCCCGGTGGCCGTGCGACAGGCCGGCTTGCTGCCAGTGGCCACGGGCTCGGCCTTGGACTTTTCTCCCTCGTCATGGCAGTGGCCCACCTCGTAGAAGGGGCCGTAGGCGTACATGTTGCCCTCGATGGTGTCGTCGTTGAACCAGCCGTTGGTGTTGTCATCCAGGGCGGGTTGACCCGTGCAGGCGCTGACCCACTCCTCCTCCGTGCAGAGGCGCTTGCCGGCCTTCTGGCAGGCGGAGTTGGCCTCGTCAAAGCTGACCATGGCGGGGACCTTGCCGGGGAGGACCAGGGCCCTTCCGTCGGTGGTGACGGAGGCCTCGTGGGAGTCAATGAAGAAGGCGCCGCCGCTGCGACGGGCCTCCACCATGGTGCCCTGGGCAGGGGCCTCGGTGGGGGCTGCCTGGGCCTGCTGGAGGCTGTAGAAACCAGGGGCGTTCTCCAGGGCCTTCACGATGTAGTATTCCAGGGCCTCCGCAGAGTTGGCCCCGGTGAGCAGGCGCCCATTGACGAAGGTCCGGGGCGTGCCGTAGATGGCGGCCCGCTTGGCGATCTCGATGTCCCGATCGATGCGCGTCTTGGTGGCGGGATCGGTCAGGCAGGCGTCGAAGGCGGCCAGATCCAGGCCCAACTCGCCGGCGGCCCGCCGGTTGGCCGCGGGGTCCAGGTTGGGGGCCACGGCGTACAGCTTCTCGTGCATCTCCCAGAACTTCCCCTGGCGGCCCGCGCAGATTGCGGCGAGGGACGCGTGGCAGGCATTGGGGTGCTTGTCGTAGCCCTGCATGTAGGGGTTGCACTGGGGGTTCATGGGGTATTGCTTCATCACAAACCGCACCCGGTCCTTGTATTTCTCCATGACGGGCTTGGCCTGCTGGGCAAAGTACTGACAAAAGGCGCACTCGAAGTCGGCGTACTTGACCACGGTCACTGTGGCGTCGGGGTTGCCGTAGAACCAGTCGTCGCTGTCCAGGGGCGTGAGGTAGAACGAGTAGCCGTTCTCCGTGCGCTTGCCCCCGGGGACTCCCACCGGAGGAGCACCTGCGGGCGCGGGCAGGGGCGTGGGGGCAGGGCTGGCGACGGGGGCTGCAGCGGCGGTTGTCGGGGCAACCTGGGGCGCAGCAGGGGCTGTGGGCATAGCGACGGGGGCTGCGGGGGCGGGAACTGGGGCGGCCTCCACGGCCGCAGGGGCCAAGGTGGGGTTGGGCACCGGGGCGGCGGCCTCGCCGTAGTGGAACTCCAGGGGTTCCTCCAGGGCCTCGTTCATCTGGGCCTGGGTTCGAGACAGGCCCTCGGTGGCCAGCTTCAGGCGCAGACCGGTGTAGCCCATCAAGGCGATGACCAGGGCAAAAATGGCAACGCTCAGCGCCTCAGCGAAGGGCGGGCGCAGGCCCTTGAGCCCCGCCACAAACCCCAGGAACGCCTTGCCGGGGCACTGGCGTAGCGCCAGCAGGGAGAAGGTCACCGCCGCGAGGCTGACGCCATAAAGGCCCACGCAGAAGAGGCACCAGGTCTTCAACACCAGCCCTGAGTAGGCGCCCAGAACCACGGTGGCGGTCAGGGCCACCAGACTGGCCGCGTAGCTGTACCCCAGGCTGGCCTGGGCGGCGGCCTGATCCTCCGCCTTCCCCGAGGCCCTAAGGCGCAGCGCCGACAGGGCCATCCACCCCAGCACCACATAGACCGGGATGGCAAAGAGAGCCACGGGCACGCCGAAGAGCTCGGACCAGGGCGACATGTTCACCCGGTCGCAGTTCACCGCGTCGGACAGATTGCAGGCGGACTTGTAGTCCGGGTCAAAGATGATCCGCAGCTTGTGCTGCACCAGATAGGTGGCAAAGCCCATGCCCACCAAAGCGGTGGCGATCAGCCCCAGGGGCGCCCAGGTCCTCTTGCTGCCATGCTCCGTCATGCGATCCTCCAAAGTGTCTCCGTCCGCGCGCAAACAGTTGGGGAAGGATTCTATTTCAAGAAGCCCGGGAGGCTAGGGAAAAAATACGCCCTCGAGGGCCCTCATCCGGCGCTTCGCGCCAGGCGGGCCGGTTCCCTCCCCCTGCGGGGGAGGGTCGCAGTCTGGTTCCCTCCCCCTGCGGGGGAGGGTCAGGGAGAGGGGCTAGGTTGGGGAGAAAGGCTAGTGTGGCTGGCGATGGAACCCGTGCCCTCATCCGGCGCTTCGCGCCACCTTCCCCCACGGGGGGAAGGGAATTTGGAAGGGGACATTGGGGGGGGGTTTAAACTAAAAAGCCGACCTAAGTCGGCTTTTCAAACACGGTGCGCAGTCCCCAAAAGGTGGCCTGCCACGAGCGAGGCCCCCGGAAGGGGGCCGAGTCGAGTGGAGCTAGGCGGGATCGAACCGCCGGCCTCTTGAATGCCATTCAAGCGCTCTCCCAGCTGAGCTATAGCCCCGGATTGTCAACGGCGGGGACTTTAGCGAATTGGCGGTGGCTGTCAAGAGGAAAAGTTCCGGGGCGGCTTCAGTAATTGCACTCGCAGAGGGCGCTGCCGTTCCAGTCACTGGTGCTGCAGCCGCTCATGCACTCGTAGGTGAGGACGGGCTCGGTGCAGCCGTCGCAGCAGTTGTAGCAGTTGTTGTTGGCGCAGACAT
>CAZMEC010000090.1:3662-12189 GCA_964565265.1 uncultured Myxococcales bacterium | reverse complement strand
GTCGCCGAGGTGGACTTCGTCAGCGCCCACACGGTGCTGCACGAGGGCGCCATCCACAACATCGAAGGCGAACAATACCTGGTCAAGCGCCTGGACTACCCCGGCCGCCGGGCCTATGTGGAGCGCTCGGTGTCGGACTACTACACGGACGCGGAGACGCATGTGGAGGTCAAGCTCCTGTCCCGGGAGGACGAGGGCCCGGCCCTTCGGGGCCACGGGGAGGCCTCCGTGACGGAGCGGGTCGTGGGCTACAAGAAGATCCGCTTCTACAGCAACGAAAATGTGGGCTACGGAGAGGTGAACCTCCCCGAGTTGACCATGCACACCACCACCTGTTGGTTGCAGCCCACCACGGCCATGCTGGAGGCCCTCCCCTGCAGCCCGGATCTGGTCATGGACACCCTCCGGGGCCTGGCTCGGGTCCTCAAGGCCATGGCCTCCCTGCGGCTGATGTGCGACCTGCGGGACCTGGGCAGCACGGTGGTGGACCACCACGAGTCGCCCGCGCCCACCAGCCCCATGGACCTGTTCCAGCCTGCCATGTACTTCTACGACTGGCGCCCCGGCGGCGTGGGTCTGGCGCCCCGCCTCTGGACCCTCTTCCCGGAGGTCCTGGCGGACGCCTGCACCCTCATCGCGGACTGCCCCTGCGCCGAGGGCTGCCCCTCCTGTATCGGGGCGGGGGCTTCGGGGGCGGGCGGCCAGCGCAAGGACCTGAGCCTGACTCTCGGGCGCCTCCTGCTGCCGGCCCTGGAGGTTCGCCCTTGAGCCGCCTCCTGGAGCGTCTGACCCTCCACCTGGGCCCCCAAGGGGTGCCTCCTTTGACCCCCGAGGAGCCCTGCCTGATCCGCCGGGAGGTCCTGGGCCAGGACCTGGGGCTGGTGACGGCGCTGCTGGGCTGCCAGCGGGACCCGGGGGGCCTGCCACCTTTGCTCCGGGCGCTGCTGCGCCGCAGCCCCGAGAGGGGCCACCAGGGCGCCCTGTTGTTCGATGTGGAGGCCACGGGGCTGTCCCGGGGCGCGGGCACCATGGTGTTCCTGCTGGGCATGGTGAAGATCGGCCCCCAGGCCCCCGTGCTGGAGCAGTACTTCCTGCGGACCCCAGGACTGGAAGCCGAACTGCTTGGCGCTTTCCTGGGTAACCTTGAGTCCCGGCCCCTGCTCATCTCCTATAACGGCAAGTCCTATGACCTGGCGGTGCTGCGAAACCGGCTGGTGCTGAACGGGCTGCTGCCACCCCAGGAGGCCGAGCCCCGCACCCTGCCCCACCTGGATCTGCTGCACACGGGACGGGCCCTGTGGAAGGGGCTGGTGCCCAATCACCGGCTGGCGACCCTGGAGGACCAACTCCTGGGCGTGGCCCGGGGCCCGGACGAGCTTGCCGGCGCCCTCATGCCGGCGGCCTGGTTCTCCTGGTTGAACACCAAGGACCCGGCTGCCCTTGAGGCCATGATGGCCCACAACCGGCAGGACCTGATCTCCTGTCTACGGCTGGCCCAACTGGTGCTGGAAGAGCTGGTCCTCCTGGGATCGTCCAGGGGCCTGGCGGGAAACCTCGCTGGGATGCTTGCCAAAGCCCGGCTGTGGGGGCCTGCGGGGGCCCTGGCTGTGGGCCTGGCGGCCGCTGGGGGGGTGGGGGATTCGGCGGAGAGCAGGCTGGCGAAGAGCAGCCTGCGGGGGTGGATCAGGGCTCGAACTTGTTGATCTCGGGGTCCAGGTTGTCATCCAGGTCCAGCAGCATGGCCCGCTTCGCTTCATAGCGGCTGGATCCATCCAGCACGGCACAGCCAAGATCGCAGGGCACGCCGTCGTCCTGACCGGGGAAGCAGATGAACACATCCCCGACGGTGCCGTTGCAGCAGGTGGACTTGGGTACGGGGTAATACAGCAGGCAGGCCCGGCAAAGCTGGATGGGGAAGACGAAGTCATTGGACTTGACGGTGGTGCCGTCCGTCATGACGCCCTCAATCTGCACATGGACGGCCATGTAGCCGCCGGCGAAGCGCTCGTCGAAGGCCATATCCCGATCCAGCAAAGCCCCAATCTCAGAGGGCACGGCCTCCAACATGATGGAGGCACTCTCTCCTGGCTTGACGAAGCCGGAGGCGGGCATGAAGACACTGTAGGGTCTGCGCACCTCCTTGGTGTCCCACTGGCCTTGGAGCTTCCCGATCTCGAAGGAGAGATGGGCCCCCAGGAGGGTGATGCCCTTGCCTCCGATGTCCGAGCCGTCGGCGGGCTTGGTGGTGTCGTTCACGATCACCGGGGCCAGCCAATACTTGTTGGTGAACAGCAGATCCATGATGCCCACCGAGCGCATCTCGGTGGCACCACCGGTCGCGCCAAGCCTGCACTGGTTCGTGAAGTCCAGCAGCTTGCAGCCCGTGATCACGAAGGATTGAGTCACTCCCTCCGGCGCACAGGAGTACAGCACCGGAAGCAGGGCCAGAATCAGAAATCTCTTTTTCATCTCAAACCTCCCAATCCCAACCCTAGTCCACCACGGTATCAACCCTGGCGGCCTGGCGGTTCACAATGCGCGGGGTGATGAAGATCAGCATCTCGGAGCGCTGATCCGCTTCCTTGTTGGACCGGAAGAACCAGCCCAGCAGGGGGATGTCGGCGAAGAAGGGCACCTTCTTGTAGTTCTTGGAGGTGCTGCGGGTGAAGATGCCGCCGATGACTGTGGTGTCCCCGTCCTTGAGGAGCAGCTCAGTGTGGGCCTCCTTCTTGCGGATGGTGGGGGTACCGTTGGCGCCCACCTGGGAGAAGTCGGGCTCGTTCTTGGTGATGTCGATCTTGAGCTGGATGTTGCCGTCCTGGGTCACATGGGGCACCACATCAAGCTTCAGGTTGGCGTCGAAGAACTGGGTGTTGACGCCCTGGGCCGAGACCACGCTCACGGGGAAGGACACACCCTGCTGGATGGTGGCGGCGCTGTTGTCCACGGTGGAGATTCTTGGCGCCGAGATGATCTTCACGATGCCTTCGGACTCGGCCGCAGACAGCCGCAGATAGAGATTGGCGGCCCCGCCCACGCTGCCCAGGCTGAGGCCAATGGATCCACCGCTGCCCTGACCGGCGGCGGCAGGGAGGTTGACGGCATAGTTGGGGTTGCCGGAGTTGAACAACCCGTTGGTCGTGGAGGACTGATCCGAAGAGCCACCGGCAAGGCCCACTGACGAGGGGAAGATGAGGCCCGTCTGGTTGGCGTACTCGGGGGAGGCCTGAAGGCTGCCGCCCCACTGGACACCCACCTCCCGGGTGAAGTCGTTGGAGGCCTCTACGATGCGGGCCTCGATGAGCACCTGGGGGGTCTGGGCGTCAAGCCGGCGGACCAGATCGTCCAGGGCCTGCACATGCTCCTCGATGTCCTTGACGATGATGGTGTTGGTGCGCTTGTCGACGCTGATCTGGCCCTTCTCACTGAGGACGCTCTTGATCTGCTGGGACAGGGCGTCAGCGTTGGCGTAGTTCACCGGAATCAGCTTCACCTGGAGTTGCTTGAGCTCGACTATCTTCTTCTGCTTGTCCAGGGCGACCTCGTACTCCTTCTGGATCTCAGACTGGGGAGCCACCCGATAGATGCCATCCTCCGTCACATAGTCCATGCCGGAGCTCTTGAGGATCATATCCAGGGCCAGGTCCCAGGGCACATCCTCCAGGTAGAAGGACACATTCCCACGGACCCCGTCACTGGTGACGATGTTGACCCCGCCCACTCGGGACAGGAAGGCCAGGACATGCTGGATGTCCGCGTCCTTGATGGACAGGTTGATCCGCTTGCCGCTGTATTTCTTCTTCTTCTTGCCGGGTTTCGGGTTGACCACCGCGAAGGGGTTCTGGGGGTTGGCCAGGCCCGCGGTCACCACCGCTGGGTTGGTCTGGGGGCCATTCTTGGACTGGCCCACCACGGAGGTCTGGGCACCTGAACTGGACGCGGCGGCGGCCACCGTGTCCTGGGCCTCGCTGCCCGAGCGGAAGGACCACTGCACCGAACCACCGGAGCTGATGACGCTGTTGGTGGCGGTCTCCTTGAGGTGCACCGAGATGACCGTGCGGCCCTTTCTGGCCGGGTCCTCGTAGCTGCTGACCCAGGCCACGGGGCTGCCGAACTCCTGGGTATCCAGGGTGCGCTGCAAGGGGGCCGGGATGCTGGTCCCATCCAGGATCATCAGGAAGTCCTTGTCGGACCGGGACTCCACCTGATAGCTGGGCTCACCCTCCAGGGTGATCTTCAGCAGCGCCCTACCCTTGCCTCCGTCGAAATCCACAGCCTTGACGGCGGCCTTGGCCACCGCGGTCTTGTTCTCCCTGAGCTTGGCCTTGAGGACCTCGATCTCCGCTTCCCGGGCCCGAAGCTCGCCTTCCTTGGCGGCCTTGAGGGCTTCTATCTCATCCTCCTTGGCGGCCAGCGCCTGGGCCTGGGACTCTTCGTAGCCAGCCTTCAACGCCGCGGTGGCCGCTTCAGCCTGGGCCAACTCCCGATCCCGGCGCTTGAGCTCATCCTTGAACTTGGCCTCCTGGGCCTGGTTCAACTTGCCGCTCTCCTTGGCCTTGCTGGCCTTGGCGGCTTCTTCGTCCCGCTGGGCCTTGAGCTTGGAGATCTCCTGCTCCCGCGCCTGGAGGCTCTTCTCGTAGTCCCTCTTGAGGGCCGCGAGTTCAGCGGTCTTCTTGCGGTCCTGCTCCTCCTTGGCGACCTTGGAGTCCGCAGCCTTTTCGGCCTTCAGCCTGGCGATCTCTTTCTCTCGGGCCTGGAGGTCCGTCTCATAGTCCTTCTTGAGTGAGGCCAGCTGGGCCTTCTCATGTTTTTCCTTCGCGGCCCCGGCCGCCAGGGCCTCCGCATCCCGCTCTGCCTTAAGGCGGACCATTTCCTGCTCCTGGGCCTTCAACTCCGCCTGATATTTCTTCTCCTGATCGCTGCTAAGCTTCCCGTTCGCCTTCGCGGTCTTCGCATTCCGGGCCTCTGCATCCCGTTCCGCCTTGAGCCGGACTATTTCCTGCTCCCTGGCCTCGATGCCAGCCTCATAGTCCTTCTTGACGGAGGCCAGTTCCGCTTCCTTCTGCCTGTCCAGCTCTTCCTGGCCGGCCTTCAGGGCTGCGATTCGGGCCGCCTGTTCATTGAGTTCTTCTTCCCGGCGCTTGAGCTCCGCCTGGTACTTCCGCTCCTGGTCCTTGCTGAGCTTCCCGCTCTCCTTGGCGTTGCTGGCATTTCGGGCCTCGGCATCGCGCTCGGCTCTCAGGGCCGCAAGTTCCTTCTCCCGGGCCAGGAGCCCCGCCTCGTAGTCCCGTTTCAGGGAGGCAAGCTCCGCTTCCTTCTTCCTGCCCAGGTCTTCCTGGCCAGCCTTCAGGGAGGCGATCCTGGTCTCCTGGTCGGCCAGTTCCCGGTCCCGGCGCTTGAGCTCGGCCTGGTACTTGGCTTCCTGGTCCTTGCTGAGCTTCCCGCTCTCCCGGGCCTTCTTGGCGTTTTGAGCCTCCGCGTCGCGCTCGGCCTTGAGCCTGGCAAGCTCCCGCTCCCGGGCCTGGAGGTTCTGTTTGTACACGGCCTTGGCCGTGACCAGCGCCTCGGCCTCCGCCTCTGCCACCTTCCGGGTCTGCTCCATCTGGGCAAGCTGGGCCTTGAGCTCAGTGATCTGGCTTTCCTTGGCCTGCCCCGCCGCCCGCAGCCCGTCAAGCTCCGCCTTGGTCCTGACCTGTTCCTGCTCCCAGGCGGTCTGGGCCTTGGTCTGGTTGGCCCTGGTGGCTGCCAGTTCGGCCTGCAGGGACTGGGCGTTCTGGCGCTCCACCTGGGCCAGGCGGTGTTCCTCCGCCAACTGGCTCTGCAACTCCTCGAACCGGGCGGTGGTCTCGGCCCCGGAGGTCCGGTTCCGTTCGGTCACCATTCTCAGGGCGTCCAGGTCATTGCGCTGCTGCTCCAGGATGGCGCGCAGTCTGGTGACCTCGGCCTCGGTGTCCTTCTTCTCCTGGTCACCCTTCTGGCTGGCCACCACCAACTGCTCGTAGCGGTTCTTCCACTCGGCGGCCTCGGTCTTGCTGGCCTCGATGCGGGCCAACAACTCAGCCTGCTGGGCCTGCTCCTTGTCCAGGCGCTCCTTGAGAGCCCCCAGCTTGGTCGCGCTCTCCTGGAGGGCCTTGTCCGCCTGGCTGCCCGTGACCTCCAGCTCTTTCACCCGGAAGGCCAAGCGCTCGACTTCCTTCTTTTCCGCTTCCCGCTGGGCCCCGAGGGCCGCGATCAACTGCTGCAACTTGTCCTTTTCCGAGCCAAGCTGGGTCCCACGACCCTTCTCGGCCTCCAGTTGCTGCTCCATGGCGGCCAGCTTGGCCTTGTCCGCGTCCCCAAGCTCCTTGGACTTACGCAGCGTCTCGACCTGGGCCTCAAAACGGGCCAGGGCCTGCCGACTGTTGTCCAGCTCGGCCTGAATCTTCAGCAGGTCCTCGCCACGGGCCTGGCGGGTCTGCTCCAGGTCCTCACTGCGCTTCCGGGCCTCACCCAGGGCGGTGCGCTGGCCGTCCAACTGCTCCCGAGCATCCTTCAGGCCGCGCTCCAGACCCTTCTTCTCTTCCTCTGCCCGGGCCAGATCCCGGGACATCAGCAGGACCTTCTTCTCCATGGCTTCCCGGCTCTTGAGGAGCTTGGCGTACTCCGTCTGGCCCTTGGCCAGGTCCTTCTTGAGCTTCGCCACTTCCTGCTTCTCGGCCTTGTTCATGCTGGACCAGCGCTCGCGCTCCGCCAGCAGGTTGGTGTATTCCTTGCCGATCTCGTCCATCCGGCGGGAGCTCTCCTCCAGCCTGGTCTCAAGCTCTCCTGCCTTGCGCAGCCCTTCGTCGCGCCCGGCCTTGAGCTCGGCCAGCCGCCGCGTGGCGTCCTGGTACTCCCGGTCCAGGCGCTCGTAGTCCCTGGTCCGTGCTTCCAACCGGGAACGAAGCTTGGCGGTCTCATCGGACTCCGTCCCAGCCTGCTTCCTCGTAGCGTCCAGTTCCCCTGAGAGGCTGCCCAGGCGCTTCTCCAGCTCGGCCAACCGCTGGTCCCGCTGGGCCAGGGCCTGCTCCTTGGAGTCCAGCTCGCCCTGGAGCTTGCCTACCAATTCATTGTCCGCGGCGGTCTGGCTGGCCTGGAGCTGCCGGATGTTCTCCCGCAGGGCCTCCAGCCGCTTCTCCTCTTCCTTGCGCTGCTCCACCATGCGCCGGAGATTCTCCTGCTCCAGCACCAGCTGGGCATTGACCTCTTCGATGGCCCTGGAGGACAGGTTCATGCGGTCGTCGATGTGGGTCAGTTCCTGGCGCTTGGCCTCCCGGGCCTTGTCGAACTCGGCCAGCTTCATGCGGCTTTCGTCAATCTGGAAGGACAGCATGGCCCGCTCATCTTCCAGCTTGGCCCGTTCGTCTTCCAGCTTGTCGCGGTCCGTCTGGATGGTCTGGAGGTTGGCCTCCTCAGCCTTGCGCTGGGCCACCAGGATCTCCATCTCGGCCTTTTCCTTCTTCAGCGTGTCGAGCTGGATCCGGGTGTCGGCCACCTCGCGCTCGATGCGCTCTTTTTCAGCCATGGCGTGGTCGTGCTCGGCCCGCAGCTTGGCGACGGCTTCGGCCGCCTCCGACCGGCGGGCGTCCAACTGTACGGCCTCAGCCAGCACCTTGCGGCGCTCGCCCTCCCGGGCCAGGGCCTCCCGGGCTGCCGCCAGTTTGGCCTCGGTGGCCGAGAGCTGGCGCTGCTGGGCGGAAGCCAGGGCCTCCTCGTTGCGCCGCTTCTCCTGGGCCTGGGCCTGCAGTTCTTCTTCCCGCTCGGCGGCGGTACGGGTGGCGTCCAGGCGGGCGGTCTCAGCCGCAGCCTCCTGCTCCAGGGCCCGGCGTGCGGCCTCTTCTTTCTGGCGCTCCAGCCGCGCTACTTCCGCCTCGCGCTCTCGCTGCTCTTTCTCCAGGGTGGCCCTGCGGGCCTCAGCCTCAGCCCTCAGCTTCTGGGCCTCGACCTTCTGGACATCCGTCTTGCCCTGCTCGTTGAGCTGGGCAATCCGCTGGTTCTCTTCCTGCAACTTGGCCGCCGTGGCCTCCTGGGCCTCCCGGGCTGCCATGGCCTTGGCCAGCAGGTCCTCCTGCTGCTTGCGGGCCTCGGCCAGCAGCTTGAGCTGGCGCTCCTCCTCTGCCCGGAGCTTGGCCGCCGCGTCCTGTTCGTTGGAGGCCAGCAGCGCCTCCCGCCGGGCAATCTCCAGCTTCTTCTGCTGTTCCCTGAGGGCCTCTTCCGTGGCAAGCCGCAGTTCCTCAGCCTTGCTTGCTTCCTCTTCCATGGCCAGGCGCCGGCTCCGGGCCAGTTCCTCAGCCTTCAACTGGGCCCCTCGGGCTTCCTCAGCGGCCTGGCGTTCCTGATCCAGGGCGGCCTTCAAGGCCTCGATCTTGATCCGTTCGGCCCGCAGGGCCTCGACCTTCTGCTGCTCCAGCGCGGCAGCCCGAGCCGCAGCCACTCGCTGCTCCTCGGCCATGGCGGTGGCCGTCTTGGCCAGCTCCGCCAGTTCCTGCTCCTTGGCCAGGGACAGGCG
>CAZMEC010000090.1:0-3562 GCA_964565265.1 uncultured Myxococcales bacterium | reverse complement strand
GACCCCTCAATGGTGATGAGGGTGCCCTCGGTGTTTTCCTCCACGGCGATGCCCTTGAGCCGGTTCTCCGGCGCTGCCTGAAGGGCCAGGGGAAGCAACAAGGTGGCCAAGATCGCAAAATGAACCGTCTTCATGGTTCTCCTCCAGCCCTCACTGTGCGGACCGCAGTTGCGCGGGCATTTCCGGGGGCGCCAACGAGATGACCTCAGGTGCCTCCGCCTCGGGCAACTTCACCAGCACCTCGGTCTTGAGGATGTCCTGGACGAAGCCGCCTTCGGAACCGATCCGGTCGTTCACATGTAGCATGTGCGTTATCCCTGCCGAGTCCACCACCAGGGCCTCGGGGTTGGCGACCCCGGACATGATGATCTGGAAGCGGTATTCCCTCAGGGGCCTCTTCACCAGGGGGTTCTCGCTGGCCTGTCGGGCCGCGAGCTCCAACTCCATGGGTTTCTCGCCGGCCTTCTTCATGGCCTCAAAGAAGCCCATCACCAGGCCCTTCTTCTCCTCCGGGGCCTGGACCTTGGCCTCCGCCGCTTGGACGGGCTTGGGGGGCTCCGGCGGGAAGAACACTTCGAAGTTGTTCTTGAAGGCATCCCGGGCCTTCCATTCCATGCTGCGGGTGTGGAGTTCCTTGTCCAAGGCCCCCACGAACACCACAAAATGGGGCGCGATTCTGTCCCAGGCTGGGTTGGCCATGAATTCGTTGTCTTCCTTGCGCTTGTCCGCCTTCTTGGTGACAGGAGCCGCCGCAGGCGCCCCTCCCCCAGCCTGATCCATGGTCTTGGGTTTGGCCTCATCGCCTCCGCAACCCGCCAGCAGGGCGAGGGGGATCAGCAGCATGATGGCCTTCCTGATTGTTGGCATCACCTTGAGCTACCTCCTCTCACTGCATCCTGGCTTTCTTCGGATCCACCGCGGCCCCTGTGTAGGTGAAGGCGGTGGTGACGAACTTGGCAATCAGGATTGTCTCCCGTTCAGCAACGGCCTGACCCAGCAGGAAGAGCCGCTGCTTCTCCTCCCGGGTGTTCTTGTTCTCTTCCACGCTCATCTCGATGGAGGCCACATTGGTCAGGCGCTTGCCGGACATGGCCATGAGCTTCAGGAACCGCACCACCTCGACGAAGGTCCCTCGGATCTCCATCTGGACAGGGATCTCCTCGTAAAAGTCCTTGGCGACCTTCTTCTCGGGCTCGTAGGAGATGATCTGCACCCCGGCGTCCTCGGCGTCGCTCTCCAGTCCGTGGATGAACTCGGCCAACAGGTCCTCGGTGGGCAGGATCTTCTTGTTCTCTTCGATCTGCGCCATGACCATGGCGTAACGGTTCTTCAGGGCCTCCACCTCGGGGGCCCCTTTGAAGTCCTTGAACTTGGCCTTCTCAGCGGTCTTCCTGGTCAAAGAGGTCATGACCGTGGCCAGCTCCGTGTCCGTATCCATGATGACCGCCACATACCAGAGACCCGCCAGCAGGCCCAGGCTGAGCAAGGCTATGATCAGCTTCTGTTCGGGTTTAAGCGCCTTCCATTTATCCATGGCTACCCCCTCCCCGTGGGAGCTGTACTGCTGGCGCCACCGTCGCCCTCGCCCTCGGCGGGCTCCTTGCCCACATTGGGATCGTAGTTGAGGACGGCTTCAAAACGGAACGCGATGGTCTCCGGGGAGCCCTCCCGATTGACCTTCTTGATGGACACCACCAGGCGAAGGTGCTGCAGATAGATGCAGGCCCGCAGACGCTTCAAGACCTCGTCCGTGTCCCGGTGGGTCAGAGCCTCGCCGGAGATCACGATGCTGCCCTTGCCGGAGTTCTTGATGCCGTTGAACCAGGCCCGCTCCGTGTCCCAACCGGTGGTCCACCCAAGCTGCTCCTGGACGACCCGCTCCTCCCGGCTTTCCAGGGAAGGCTTGGTCAACATGTAGGACAGATAGAGCAGCAGATTGGCGCCGCCAACCCGCCCGTTCTTGAGCCGTTCAAAGATTTGGTTCTGGGTCTCCTGCTCGTCGATCTTGGTCTGCAGCTCTTCCTGCTGCTTCTTGAGCTCGGCGACCTCTTTGAGCTCCTTGTCCATCTGGGAGAGGGCCCTCTGGTGCTCCTCCAGGGCGGAGGACTTGACCTGGCCCCAGTAGTACAGACCCATGAGTTCCAGGACCAGCACCAGCACGAACATGGCCCCCAGGGAGCTGTTGGACCCGCCGGCCTTCTTGACCTTCTTCTTGTCCCCGTGGAGGAGGTTTATGCGAATCATCGGTCGCCCCTCCTGCGAAGGGCCAGCCCCACCGAGACCCCCGCCGAGGGAGCCAGGCGTTGCAGCATGGCGATGTCGAAGCGCTTGGTGTCAATGACGATGTTCTTGAAGGGGTTGATGAGCTCGACGCTGACCTCCAGGCGCTGCTCCAGGGTCTTGATGATGGCCGGGATCTGGCAGGACCCGCCGGAGAGGTAGATGCGGCTGAGGTCCCCCGACAGGGAGGTGGCCTTGAAGAACTCGATGGAGCGCTGGATCTCCGTGACCAGGGTGTGGGAGACCCGTTCGGCGAGGCGCTGGACCTCCCTGAAGATGGCCGAACTGGAGATGCTGTCGCCCACGCCGGTCTTGTAGTGTTCGGCCTCCTCGAAGCCCACGCCCAGCTCCCGCTGAATCTCTTCGGTGAGCAGGTTGCCGCCCATGGAGATGTCGCGGGTGAACTGGAGGATGCCGTTGCTGACGACATCTATGTTGATCATGGAGGCGCCGATATTGATGAGGCCCACGGTCTCCGCCGGGGGGAAGCCGTAGTTCAGCTCGAAGACATTCTGGACCGCGAAGGTGTCCACATCCATGATGACGGGGTTGAGGCCCGCCTCCATGGCGATGGAGACATGGTCGTTGATGACCTCCTTCTTGGCCGCCACCAACAACACATCCATCTGGCCCTGGCCCGCCTTGGGGTCCAGCACCTGGACATCCACATGGACTTCCTTGATGTCGAAGGGGATGTACTGCTCAGCCTCCCACATGATGGAGGAGGAGAGCTCTTCGTCGGTCATCTCGGGCAGCGAGATCTTCTTGATGATGACCGAATGCCCCGACACCGACAGGGCCGCCTTGTGACCCCCAAGCTTGTTGGCATGGACCAGCTCCTTGAGGCGTTCCACCACCGCGCCGAAGTTCATCACAGCGCCGTCAACCATGGCTTCCGGCGGCAGAGGCGCAAAGTCGAAGCGCTGCAAATGCAGGCCCTTGGCCGTTTCCCGCAGGAGACAGATCTTGATGGAGTGGGAGCCAATGTCCACACCTACCAGATTCTTGTTTCCTAGCACTTGCAGTCCCTCCCGGAACAAAGCCAAGAGAAGGGTGGTCCCCGACTGTGACAATCAGCCCATTCTCGCGGCCAATAATCCTATGGGCTTGGGCATCTGTCAAAATTATGCGAGGAGCCTGGGAACGATTACTTCATGGGGCGGAGGCGGAACCAGCCCTTGGGGTCCACGGCGGCCCGATCCTCCCGGACCTCAAAGTACAGATAGGGGGGACTGCCCTTGCGCAGACTCTTGACCATGCCAATCTCGTCGGCGGCCTTTAC
>CAZMEC010000089.1:0-12219 GCA_964565265.1 uncultured Myxococcales bacterium | reverse complement strand
AGCAACAGCTTGCCCTGGCGCGGCGGCACAAGCTCGGGGTCTTTCTCATGTATTGTGACCTGGACGGACTCAAGGGCATCAATGACTCGCTGGGGCACGCCATGGGGGACCAGGCCATCAGGTGCATCTCCACCATCCTGAAGGGCACGGCCCGGGCCTCAGATGTGGTGGCGCGGCTGGGGGGCGACGAGTTCGTGGTCTTCGGCCAGGAGACGGTGACCGACGGATCCAAGGCTCTGGAGGTTCGACTGGAGGCGGCCATCAAGCGCCGCAATGATCTGGGCGACCTGCCCTTTGCGCTCAGCCTCTCCCTGGGGCGCTTGGTCCTGTCCGCCAGTCAGGACCTGAACCTCGAGTGCATGCTGGAGGAGGCTGACCAGCTCATGTACCAGGACAAACGGGCCAAGGGTGACGGGCGTTGAGGCGACAGAGCCCCTTTGTGGCAGAAATCGCTCAGGAATTATTTTCACGAATTCCCTTTGAAGGCTGACTCAGATCGTGCCTAGGATGCGCCCTTGAACTGGAGGGCGGGGCATGAATCTGTTGGTTATCCTGGCCTATGTGGCGGTGATGCTGGGCATCAGCATTGTCAGCCTTCGTAAGGTGAAGTCCCTTTCCGGATTCTTTGTGGCGGACCGGGGAGCGGGCGTCTTCCTGGTCACGGCATCCCTGCTGTCCACCATCATCGGCGGGTCGGCCACGCTGGGCATGGCAGGGCTGGGCTTCTCCCAGGGGCTCACGGGGGCCTGGTGGATGCTGTCCGGGGTCCTGGGGCTGTTGGTGCTGGCGGCCTGGCTGGCGGGGCGCATCCGCAATCTGGAGGTCTTCACGCTGCCAGCCATCCTGGAGCGCCAATATGGAAGCCAGACCCTGCGGGTGGCGGCGTCGCTGCTGATTGCGGTGGCCTGGATTGGCATCGTGGCGGGGCAGATGATTGCGGCCGGAAAGATCCTGGCGGTTCTATGGCCAGACCAAACCGAAACTCTGATTGTATCCTCGGGCCTGGCCTTCACTGCGTACATCGCGCTGGCGGGGCAGCACTCGGTGCTGAAGACGGACCTGGTGCAGTTGGTGGTCATCCTGCTGGGGGTGGCCTTGTGCGCGGTCTATGTGCCTACGGCGGGGGGGGACTGGGGGACCATCAAGGCGGGGCTGCCTGCGGGGCATCTGGATTTTCCCGTGTCGGAGGCCTTCTCCTGGGGGGCCCTGGCCACCTACCTGCTGTTTGTCGGCCTGCCCTATCTGGTGGGGCCAGACCTCTACGGGCGGGTGCTGTCAGCCAGGGACGGAGGAACCGCCCGGCGGGCCCTGGTGATAGCAGCTATCGTGTTGATTCCTTTCGCTTTTGCGGTCACTGCCATTGGGCTGTATGCCCGCGTGCTGCTGCCCGGCACAGCCCCCGAGAGTGCCTTCCCGGCCCTCGTGTTGCACGCCCTGCCGGCGGGGTTGGCGGGGCTGGTGATTGCGGCCCTGTTCGCGGCGGTCATTCCCTCCACCAGCCTCATGACCGTGGGCAGCATTCTGACCTGGGATGTGCTGGTGCCCGTGCTGCGCCTCAAGCCCGACGACGGGCGCCTGCTGAACCTGTCCCGGGTCGTCATTGTGCTGCTGGGGGTGCTGTCCATAGCGATTGCTTTGATGGTCAGCGGGATCATCAGCTCATTGATGATGACCTATACGGTATTTACTTCCGGGGTTGTTGTCCCTCTGTTGTTCGGGTTCTACGCCAAGCCCCTGCGCCTCAACGCGACTGGGGCCATCCTGGCGGTGTTGGGGGGGGGCGCCTTGGGGCTGGCCTTGAAGCTTGCTGGATTCAAGGACCTGGTGCTTATCAGCCTGCCGGTGTCGGTGTTGTTGTTGTTTGCTGGTAGCTACGGTGCCCGGCTATTCAGGAAGCAGTCTAGTTGAATCAAATGATTGAATGGAAAGGCCAAGAAAATTGAAGTCATTATTCATTGCTGCTGTTTTTGTAGTTGCATTGGCCCTGCCCGGTACAGCGCTGGCTGTGAACTTCTACGACGGCGTGCGGGCCCCCGAGGGGCTCTATCTGCTTAGCTACACCAGCCTGTACCTGGCGGACGAGAGGACCGGCACTGACGGCAAGGTGGCCGTCAAGGACCTGGGCTTCAAGCGCTACCAGGAGTTGGTACGCCTGTCCTACTACCAAGGCAACTGGTGCGCCCACCTGATGGTGCCGGCGGCCTGGCAGGAGGTGGGGGCCGCCAAGAAGGATGACCTGGGCTTGGGAGACATCAACCTGGGCTTCGGGTATTTCGTGCCCATCCGCGGCGTGGATCTGCTGCCCATCCTGTTCGTCAAGGCTCCGTTGGGGTCCTATGACAAGAACAACCCGGCCAGCGTTGGCGAGAACCAGTGGGATCTCAAGCCCACGCTGTTCCTGCACAAGACCATGGGGCCCTGGACAGTGGACCTGGCGGCCAAATACTTCTACCGCACCACCAATCAAGAGACGAAGGTCGCCCCCATGAACGAGTTCTACGCCGAGGGGCTGTTCGGCTATGAGTTCTGGCAGTTCATGAAACTTGGCCTTTCCTTGAACTACAAGAACGGGGACGGCCAGAAGTGGTTCGAAGAGGACACCAATAGAGCCAAGGCCAAGGAGGTCTTTGCCGTGGGCAGCGACCTGTATTTCCGCTTCAAGCCCGTCAAGCTCTCCTTCACCTACCTCTACGATGCCTACACCGCGAACAGCCTCCAGGGACAGTACTTCCAGGTCAAGACCGTGTTCAAGTTCTGAACTCCTCCGTCCCTGGCTTCGGTCCCTTCCAGGTCAAGACCGTGTTCAAGTTCTGAGGTCCTCCGTCCCTGGCTTCGGTCCCTTCCAAGTCAAGACCGTGTTCAAGTTCTGAGGTCCTCCGTCCCTGGCTTCGGTCCATCTCGCGAGGTACTGCCCTGGGGCCGTTCATGGGGGAACAGGTAGGTGCTGAGTGTTGGGGTGTGAAGTGTTGGGGTGAGAGGTGTCGGGGCGGAAGGACTGAGGGCCGTAGACACTGTCCGGCCGGCCGGACCCCAAACACCCCCAACACCCCCAACACCCCCAACACCCAGACACTTCCAAGGGCCCAATCCTAGATGTGATCAATAGCAAGCCCACGGGGAGAAAGGGGTTTGGAAGGGGATGTTTGGAGGGACCAGTTGTCTTGGGGCCGGCGGCTGGGGTTGACACTTTGTCAGTCTTGCGCGCGGGGGGCGCGCTTGCGCGATCTATAGAAGGAGCCAAAAAGGCGGCCCAAGTGGCTGGAATGTAAGGCTGATTTGAGGCCCCGTCCCTGGGGTCGGTGGTGGTTCTGGTGGGTGGTACGGAAGTTGCTTATAAATGCTGCTGTACTTTTGTGGGCGAGGACCATGGAACTGCTTTTCAAGAAGTACTTTTGGTTGCTGAACGCGGCGCTGCTGGTCTTGCTGGCCTTCCTGGTGGCCCGGCTGCTGGCCTCCTGGACCCGCTACGAGTTGCTGGCCCTGGCCCAGACTGATGCCACTGCGGAGACCCTCACGGTGGACAGCTCCGACAACTCCTTCCGGGCGGGGCAGTTTGGCAGCAAGGTCGACACCAGTCGCCGCCGGGAGTTGATGGAGAAGGCCCCCGAACTCCCCCCCACGCCCGCCGAGGTGGCTCCCCCCAAGGAGGACTTCTTCGAGGAGCCCGAAGAGGCCGCCGAGCCCACGGGCAGCCTGAAGCTGGAGTACCACGCCGCGGTCATCTCCTCCAACCCCAAGAACAGCCTGGCCTTCGTGAAGGTGGACGACGCCGAGGAGGGCCGCTGGGTCGGGATGGGCGAGGCGCTGAAGGGCGAGATTCGCGTAGAGGAGATCACCCGCCGCCTAATCCGGGCCTCCGATGGCACGGTCAAGTACATGTGGCAGGGCAAGGAAGAGGAAGAACCCAAGGAAGCCGGTCTGCGCAAGCCCAGCATCCCCGGGCGACCCCTGGGTCCGACCGCCGAGCCCGCCGCCGCAGAGAACGCCGGGGACGACGCCGTGGTCCAGGGCATCACCAAGGTGGGCCCCTTCGAGTACCACATCGACCGCGCCCTCATCGACGAGCAACTCCAGGATCTGACCAAGCTGGGCCGGCAGGCCCGGGTCATCCCCAACTACGACCGGGAGTCCGGCGGCTACAAAGGTTTCAAGCTCATCGGCGTGCGGCCCAACAGCCTCTACCGGGGCATTGGCATCCGCAGCGGCGATGTGATCATGCAGGTGAACGGGGATGAACTCAATTCCCCCAGCAAGGCCCTGGAGCTGTTTACCAAGCTCCAGACCTCAAACCAGATTTCCCTGGATATCAAACGGCGGGGCAAGAACGAAACCCTGGTCTACAAGATCCAGTAGCGGGTGTTGCAGGAGTACCCTATGCAGCAAAGAGCAGCCATTCTCTGGACCCTTCTTCTTCTTCTGGTGCAGACCGCCCCGGCTGGGGCTCAGGTCCTCCCGGAGGGGCAACCCAGCCCCATGATGCCAGGAATTGACGGCCCCAAGCGGGTCTTCAGTCCCAAGGTGGCGGGGGAGAACTCCGCCGAGGAGAACCACCAGGGGGCTCCCATGATGCCCATTGAGCAGGCCCCCGGTGCCCCCGGCGCCCCCGGCCTCGGCTTTGGGCCCGGTCAGGCCCCCTCCATGGCGCCCCCGCCCCCCTCCTTCATCCCCGCCGCCCCCCTGGCCCCCGCCGCCCCCGTGGATGGCGCCAAGGACGCCATCAAGGTCACCGGCAACCAGGACGACATCGCCCGCAAGCCCTCCGGGGTCACGGACATCCCCTGCCAGCCCATGGATCTGAACGAAGAGGTCAGCCTGGACTTCAAGGAAGTCCCCCTGGACGACCTCATCCGCCTGATGAGCTGCTGGACCAGCAAGAACTTCATGCTCAGCGGCGGCTTCCAGGGCAAGAACATCACCCTCATGTCCCCCAAGCCCGTCACCGTGGCCCAGGCCTACCGCGCCTTCCTCAGCGTGCTGCGGGTCCACGGGCTGGTCATCGTGCCCGCCGGCGCCTACCTGAAGATCGTCCCCGACGCCCAGGCCAAGCAGGAGCCCATCCCCATCATCAAGAAGGCCGGCGGCCTGCCCGAGGGCGACGAGATGGTGACCAAGATGGTCCCCTTGCAGCATGTGCCCGCCTCGGAACTGACCCAGGTGCTGGACAAGTTCAAGGGCAAGGCCGGCGAGATCATCGCCTACGGTGAAGAGCAGCTCATCATCACTGACCACGCCGTCATGATTGAGCGCCTCCTGGGCCTGGTCAAGGAACTGGACATGCCCACGGACAAGGAAAAGATCTGGGTCCGCCAGGTCGAATACGCCGAGGCCGGCGAG
Organism: uncultured Myxococcales bacterium; assembly: GCA_964565265.1. Lineage (GTDB taxonomy): Bacteria > Myxococcota_A > UBA9042 > CAIXZC01 > CAIXZC01 > CAIXZC01. The sequence continues at coordinate 6,885 of CAZMEC010000089.1, read as the reverse complement.
CTGCTGAATGTGGTCACTGGCCTGTTCGGCGACACTGCCGGTGGCAAGAAGCTGCCCGGCGCCGCTGCCAACCCCGCAGCCAGGCAGATCAAGGGCCGCCCCGTCCCCGGCATGCCCCAGCGTCCCGGCGGCACCGAGGCCACGGTGGTGGGCACCGAGGGCGAGATCATCGGCGTCTCCAAGGCCCTGGCCGACGAGCGCACCAACCAGATCATCCTGGTGTGCAACCGCACCACCTACCTGCGCGTGGACAAGTTGCTGCGTAAGCTGGATGTACCCATCCCCGGTGAAGGCCAGATCCACATCATCTACCTGGAGAACGCGGACTCCGAGGAGATCGCCGCCACCCTCTCCAGCCTGACCTCCGGGGCCAAGACCGTGGCCGCCGGTGGCCCCCGCAAGGCTGGTGGACCCGCCGCCGCCGTCGGTGCCAGCGGGGCAGCCCTCTTCGAAGGCGAGGTCAAGATCACCGCCGACAAGGGCACCAACGCCCTCGTGGTGGAGGCCTCCCTCAAGGACTTCATGAGCCTGCGCAAGGTCGTGGATCTGCTGGATATCCGCCGCAAGCAGGTCTATGTGGAGGCCATCATCATGGAGATCACCTCCACCAAGGACCGCAACTTCGGCGCCTCCAGCAGCGGCGGCACCACCTTTGACATCGACGGCAAGGAAGTCCCCCTCATGGTGGGCATGGGCGGCCTGGGCATGTCCGGCCTGGATACCACGCAGCTTACCCAGGGCGGCATGGCCGTGGGCATGCAGGGGCCCCTGCTGGATGTCTCCACCGGCGACACCGGCACCAGCTCCGGCGGCGACCTCTCCGTCCCCGCCTATGGCTTCATGCTGCAGGCCATCGCCAGCAACTCCGATGTGAACATCCTGTCCACGCCCCACATCCTCACCACGGACAACGAAGAGGCCGAGATCCAGGTGGGCAAGCAGATCCCCTACCAGTCCACCTCCATGGGCGGCCTCAGCTCCTTGATGGGCCTGGGCGGCATGTCGGGCCTTGGCGGTATGGGTGGCTACGGCACCAATTCCAGCACCTACGGCAACACTGGCTACTCTGGAATGGGGGGCCTGGGGGGCTACTCCAGCCTGCTGGGCGGCATGGGCGGCATGGGCCAGGTCCAGCGCATCGATGTGGACCTGACCTTGAAGATCACGCCCCATGTGAACGAGTCCAACTTCGTCAAGCTGGAGATTGACCAGTCCATCGAGGATGTGGAGAGCATCGACCGCAACCTGGGCCCCACCACCAGCAAGCGCAAGGTCAAGAATGTGGTGGTGGTGAAGGGCGGCCAGCCCGTGGTCATCGGCGGCCTCATCCGGGACACCGAATCCGAGGGCGTCAACAAGGTCCCCATCCTGGGCGACATCCCCCTCATCGGCATGTTGTTCCGCAACACCATTACGGCCACTGAGAAGAAGAACCTCCTGATGGTCATCATCCCCCACATCATCGAGGACCCCTCGGACCTGAACCGGATTCACCGGGAGCGCACCGAGGAGATTCGCCGCTTCGCTGAGTACCTGGCCACCAAGGAAAAGGAAAAGCACGGCATCGTCGACTACCACAAGAAGAATGGCGGCCTGGAGTCCATGAACCAGGTGGTGAACCGCGCCAAGATCGAGCGGGAGGAGCGCGAGCGGGCACGCTTCGAGGGCACCAGCCTGGACATCGTGGGCCCCCCCGAGACCCACGAACTGGACTACGATCCCTCCGCAGACAAGGCAGACCAGGAAGGCCAGCAATGAACCCCACCCCCAGAGAGAGCGGCCTGAGACTGTTCGGGCAGGTGCTGAAGGACCTGGGGCTGGTTTCTGAGGCCGAGCTGGAGCAGGCCCTCAAGCTGCAGACCGAGAAGGGTGGACGGCTGGGCGAGATCCTGGTCCAGCAGGGCTCCATCCAGGATCAGGACATCCCCAAGGCCCTGGCGGCCCAGTTCGGCATCGAGTACCTGGACAAGGTGGACCGGACCCGCCTGGACCCCTCCCTGATTGAGGCCTTCCCCATCCAGTTCGCCAAGCAGTGCAACTTCGCCCCCCTGTGGCGCAACAAGGGCCGCGTGGTGGTGGCCATCTCCGAGCCCGGCAATGCCCAGCTATTGAACGACCTGGGCGTGCTGTTCGGCACCGAGGTGGTGCCCATGGTGGGGACGGGCCAACAGGTCACGGACCTGGTGAACATCCAGTTCGACCGCAAGAGCGGCGCCGAGCAGGTCATGGGCGACATCGCCGACAGCGACGACCTGGACAGCATCGCCCTGGACCTGGAGGACAGCACCAAGGACCTGTTGGAAGAGGACGACGAGGCCCCCATCATCCGCCTCGTGAACTCCATCTTCGCGCAGGCCATCAAGGAGCGGGCCTCGGACATCCACATCGAGCCCTACGAGAAGGACATCTCGGTGCGCTTCCGCAAGGACGGCGTCATGCACGAGGTGCTGCGGATTCCCAAGCGCATCCAGAGCTCCGTGACCTCCCGAATCAAGATCATGGGGGGCCTGAACATCGCCGAGAAGCGCCGCCCCCAGGACGGGCGCATCCGCATCCGCATTGCGGGCCGGGATGTGGACATCCGCTTGTCGGCCATCCCCATCGCCCACGGCGAGAGCATGGTGATGCGTCTGCTGGACAAGACCGCGGTGCTGCTGGACCTGCGGGATCTGGGCTTCTGGGAGGACGACCTCAAGAAGCTGTTCCACATCATTGAACGGCCCCACGGCATCCTCCTGGTGACGGGCCCCACGGGCTCGGGCAAGACCACCACGCTGTACGGGGCGCTGACCCGGATCAACACGCCGGACAAGAAGATCCTGACCATCGAAGACCCCGTGGAATACCAGATCCCGGGCATCAACCAGATGCAGGTGAACCCCAAGATCGAGGTCACCTTTGCCTCCGCCCTGCGCGCCTTCCTGCGCCAGGACCCGGATGTCATCCTGGTGGGCGAAATCCGTGACCGGGAGACCGTGGAGATCGCCATCCAGGCCTCCCTCACGGGCCACATGGTGTTCTCCACCGTGCACACCAACGACGCCGCCTCCACCTTCACGCGGCTCACGGACATGGGCGTGGAGCCCTTCCTCATTTCGTCCTCGGTCATCGCGGTGCTGGCCCAGCGCCTGGTGCGCGTGGTCTGCCGGGAGTGTCGTCAGCCCTTCCAGGCGGGCCCCATTGAGCTGCAGCAGCTAGGCCTGAGCGACGCCGACGGGCCCGTGAACATCTACAAGGCCAAGGGCTGCGAGGCCTGCTCCAACACTGGCTACTCGGGGCGAAAGGGCATCTTTGAATTGCTGGTGCTGACGGACTCGGTGCGGGATCAGGTGATGGCCCGCAGCGATGCTTCGCGGATCAAGCAGCAGGCGCTGCGGGAGGGTATGCACACCCTTCGGCAGGACGGCGTGCGCAAGATCCTCTCAGGGCTCACAACCATGGAGGAGGTCTTCCGGGTCACCCAGGAAGACACCATAAGGATTTAGCCCATGCCCGTTTATCGCTACAAAGGCGTCAGCAACAAGGGGAAGGCCGTCAGCGGCTTGCTGGATGCCGACAATGTGAAGGCCCTCAAGGAGAACCTCCGCCAGCAGGGCGTCTTCCTGTCCGAGTACAAGCAGGATGTGGGCGAGTCGGCGGCCTCCGAGGGCACGCGCCGGGGCCTCAAGCTCTTCGCTGGGCGGGTGAACCCCCGGGAGGTGTCGGAGATCACGCGGCAGATGGCCGTGCTGCTGCGGGCCTCGATTCCGGCCGTGGATACCCTGGCCGCGGTGGCCCGGCAGGTGGAGAACAAGAACCTCCAGCGGGTCCTGAACGAGGTCCGCCGGGCGGTCACCGAGGGCGCGTCCCTGGCGGCGGCCATGGGCCAGCACCCCAAGGTGTTCTCGGATCTTTACATCAATATGGTGCGCGCGGGCGAGAGCTCTGGCACCCTGGACCTGGTGTTCGAGCGCCTGGCCGACTTCATGGAGAGCCAGGTGGCCCTGAAGTCCAAGCTGACGGGCACCATGACCTACCCCCTCATCATGATCACCCTGGGCATCGGCATCGTGTCCCTCCTGATGGTCTTCGTGATTCCCCGCATGACCGCTGTGTTCTCCGAGATGGGGGCCCAGCTTCCCTTCGCCACCCGGGTGCTCATCAATGCGTCCGACTTCATGCGGACCTACTGGTGGCTGGTGCTGGCCGTGATGGTGGGCGGCGTGTACCTGTTCAATCGCTGGAAGAATGGCCCGGGCAAGCGCACCTGGCACTCCTTCCTGCTGCGGGCCCCGGTGTTTGGCAGTCTGGTCCAGATGGTGGCCGTGGCGCGCTTCGCCAAGACCCTGGGGACCCTGCTCTCCAGCGGCGTGCCCATCATTGCGGCCCTGGGCATTGTGCGGCATGTGCTGGGCAATGTGATCCTGGACGAGCAGGTGGCGGGGGCCATGGAGGCCGTCAAGGAGGGCTCCACCCTGGCCGAGCCGCTGCGCAAGGGGGGCGGCTTTCCCCCCATGGTGACCCACATGATCTCGGTGGGCGAGGAGAGCGGCGAGCTGGAGCAGATGCTGGAGAATGTTTCCCGGGCTTACGAGGTGCAGGTGAACGCCAAGATCACGGTGCTCACCGCCCTGTTGGAACCAATCATGATCGTTCTCATGGGTGTGGTCATCGGCTTCATCGTGTTCGCCGTGCTCATGCCCATGTTGCAGATGAACGAAGTGCTGACCCAATGAGGATTTGGACGGAGGTGCGCAAGATGGATACCAGAAGAGAGATGCTCAAGGCGGCAGCGGCAAGGGGCCAGGGGGGCATGACCCTCATCGAGATCATGGTGGTCATCGCCATCATCGGTATCGTGGCAAGCTCCGTGGGCTACGGCGTCACCCGGTACTTCGGCCAGGCCCGAATTGATGCCTGCAAGGCGCAGCTCGACAACATCGCCAATCACCTGGAGATGTACCTCTACGAGAAGGGCGAGTACCCCACCTCCCTCAGCGAGCTGACCAAGGCGGAGAAGGGCAAGGGCAAGGCCATCCTCAAGCGCAGCCAGCTCAAGGACCCCTGGAAGCAGAAGCTGGACTACAGCACCGAGGGCGAGAGCTTCAAGCTGTGCGCCGGCGGGCCGGACAAGCGCCTGGGCGGCGACGACGACATCTGCTACGGCACCGATGAGCCCGGCGACGAGGAGTAACCTGTGCATGCTACGGGCACCAGATCAGGCGTTTGGCCACTGACCAGACGGACTCCCCGGACCCTCCCTTGGGGGCGGGGCTTCACCTTGATTGAGGTGCTGTTCACCCTGCTGCTGGTGTCGGTGGTGCTGGCCGCAGTGGGCGTCAGCGCGGCGGGGATCTTCGGGGGGCGCATGCAGAATGCCGCCAGCCGCATGTCCGCCTACATCCGTTACACCTATGATCAGGCGGCCCTCAAGGGCCGGCCCCACAGGTTCATGATGGACCTGAGCGCCGGCACCTTCTGGATTGAGGCCATCGAGGATGTGGACGACTGCAAGGGGCGCCTGTCCGACATCGAGGCGGGGGGCAAGGGGGAGCTCAAGGACCCCCGGGGCAGCGCCCAGGAGGACATGATCGTCCGCAAGGGCAAGCTGCCCGACGGCATCTCGTTTGATGGCATGCTGGCCCTGCACCAGCGCGAGAAGGTCACGGAAGGGGAGGACGGGGTGATGTTCTTCCCCGATGGCACCGCCGAGCGGGCCTTCATCTGGCTGGCCTCGGACAATGAGGTCTTCACCCTTGAGGTGTCACCCATCCAGGGGCGGGGAATCCTGCACCGGGAGGAACTGGAGCCAAAGGACTTCGAACGGAAATGACGCGGGGCACGAACCAGCTTTGCAGCGGCTTCTCCCTCATGGAGGTCATGATGGCCATGTCCGTGATGGCCATCGCCCTGCTGGCCATCAGCACCGCCCAGCACAGCTCCATGCGCAACGGCGCCATGGTGTACCGCGGCGAGCAGGCGGCCCTGATGATGCGCGGCATCGTGCTGGACATCGAACAGGAATATGTGGCCGACGGCTTCCCCGAGAACAGCGTGACGGACCGGGACTGCGAGCTGGCCGAGGAGTATGACGACACCTTCAACTGCGAATACGACCTGGAGCGCATGAACCTGGACCTCACCCAGATGAGCTCCATCGTGGACCAAAGCTTCGGCGGCCTCCTGGGCGAGGGGGGCCTGGGGTCCATGGCGGGGGGCGGCGGGGACATGTCCGGCACCATGGAGAACCTCATGGGCGGCAACAGCCCGCTGGCCAGTCAGGTGGACATGTCCAAGCTGGCCTTCTTGCTGCCCCTCATGGGCACCGAGGGCCCTGCCATCATGGACCTCTGCGGCATCAACCTGGACGGCATCATGATGGGCTTCATGGGGATGCAGGCCATCGCCCCGCGCATCATGGAGGAAGTAGGCAACCGCACCCGCAAGCTGACGGTGCGCCTCACCTGGGACGACGGCCCCGTGAAGGACCGGGAGTTCACCATCACCACCTTCATCAGTGCCCTCCCCGAGGAGGAGCTGAAAAAACTCAAGGAGCTTGAGGACGCCGCAGGGGCCATCGAATCGATAGCGCCGGGCTTGCTGCCGGGTGGCGGGACCCAGGGCGAAGGCACGGAGGAGGGCCGATGAGACGCCGCTCCTTTGGCTTCACCATGATCGAGGTGCTGGTGGCGGTGGGGCTGCTGTCCATGCTGTCCTCCATCATCTTCGCGGCCACCTCCGTGATCCTGCGGTCCCAGACCATCGTCCTGGGCACCCAGGAGCGCTACCACGCCGGGCGGGTGGCCATGATGCGGCTGACCAGTGACCTGTCCCAGGCCTTCCTGTCCAAACACGCGGGCCTGCTGGAGCGCAACACCGAGACCCTGTTCCGGGGCGAGGAGGACG
>CAZMEC010000088.1:0-12351 GCA_964565265.1 uncultured Myxococcales bacterium | reverse complement strand
TGGAACCCGTGCCCTCATCCGGCGCTTCGCGCCACCTTCCCCCACGGGGGAAGGGTATTTGGAAGGGGACATTGGCACCTTGGTGGTAGCTGACGGCCCGCGGTGGTGTGCGATGGGGCTTAGAACTGGTAGCCGACGGTCATTGCCAGGAGGTGGGCGATGCTGCTGTAGGTGCCGGGGAACTCGTTGCCGGTGTGGGGGACGGAGCCGTCTTCGTAGTTGCCGCTGGCCAGCAGGTCGGCGCAGGCGGGGTCGGTGCTGCCGGCGGGGCAGAGGGTGCCCTTGACGGTGCGCTCCATCCAGATGGTGACCATGTAGGAGGCGTCAACGGTGAGGCCGAAGGGGAAGCTGTAGCCGGCACCGAGGGACGCGAAGAAACGGTTGGAGTCGGGCAGCATGGGGCTGAGCAGGTCATCCTTCACGGGGTTTTGGTCGATGCCCGTGCCGGCCCGCAGGGCCAGAGCCTTGTTCAGGCGAACCTCGTTGCCCCAGCGCAGGGTCCAGCCGCTCTGCCAGTCCTCCTCGATGACCTGGGACAGGCGCCCGGTGGCGTCGTTGGGGAAGGTCATGGGGATCTCCTTGAAGACCGACCACACGGTGTAGTTCACATTGACCTCGGTGTACCACACGGGCATCACCTGGTAGCCCACCGCCAGGGTGAAGAGGTCGGGCAGGTTGACGGAGGACTTGAGCTTCTGGTCGGGGAAGGAGGAGCCGTCGGAGACGCCGCCGAGGCTGAAGTGGGCGTCGCCCTCCATGTCGAGGGTGCTGCGGCCACGGTAGGCCAGGCCCAGGTAGAGGCCCTCGATGGGGCGGTACTGGATGCCCAGGTTCACGGCCAGGGCAAGCCCGCCACCCTGCATCTGGACCTTGGCGTCCTCCACGGGGTCGCCGGCGTCATCCACCAGGCCGTACTCCTCGCCCAGGTACTTCTCCAGGTAGACCTGGCCGGGGATGATGGACATGGAGGCGCCCACGGAGAACTTCTTGTTGGGGGCGTAGGCAGCGCCGACCATGATCTGGGGCAGCAGCAGCTCTACTTCGGAGACCAGGTGGCGGCCGGCGAAGTCCTCGCCCCAGTGAACGGCCATGCCGTAGGGGAAGTTGAGGCCCAGGCCCAGGCCCAGGTTGCCGCCCGCAAGGGGCATGGCGTGGCTGATGTAGAAGTGGGGCGGGGGCACCACATTGTCCGTGGTGTCGCCGGGGCGCTTGGTCTCACCGGGGGCGAGTTCGCGGGCGTCCGTGTAGGAGAACCGAGGCACGATGAAGGTGTCGCCAAGCTGGATCTGGGTGCCCGTGAGGAAGCCCAGGCCGGCGGGGTTGTAGAACAGGGTCGAGGCCTCTTCCAGGCGGGCGCCCACGGCCAGCGCGCGGCCCTGAGCGGCGGCGGACTGTTCGGAGACCTCAATGCCAGAGGCCAGGGCGAGGCGAGGAAGGAGACCGGCAAAGACTGCGATCAGGACGATTTTCACGGTGGTTTTCATTGTTGGTTCCTCCCTCAATTATTGTGCACAGGTAAGGTCGGCCACGGGGGTCGCGTCGGTCACGGCGGCGATGCCTCCCACGAGGAACGCGCCCACATCGGCGGCGGCCGCTCCCATCAGGCTGTAGTCGTCGTCGACGCAGGGACGCATGAGGAAGCCATGGCAGGCGTCGGCATAGGTCTTCACGGCGGCCACGGCGGCGTTGGCCTTGAAGGCGCAGGGGGCGGTGCTCAGGCCCACGGCGGGCAGCATCCCATCGCCAGCGGCAGCGGCGGAGTGGCCCAGGAAGAACTCGGTGCCAGCGGGCAGCGCGGGCACATAGACCAGGGGGTCACCGCGCTCCAGCAGAGCCTGGACCAGCAGGGTGGCCTTGGCAGCGGAGGCCGTGCCGGGCTCGATACCGGCGTTGGCCAGGGCGGCCAGGAAGGGCTCGCGCATGACGGCGCCCTCGGCCAGGATGAGGCCCTCGGAGAGGCCCGCGGGGACATCGAACAGGGCGACCCGCAGCATGGGGGTCCAGTGGGGCAGAGCCATGATGAAGGCGCCGGCGCTGAAGGAGGCCGCCAGGGCCGCGCGGTTGGCGGGCTTGGGGGCGTCCAGGGCGGTCCAGAACTCGTCCGTCTCGGTGAGGTCGCCCAGGGCAACCCAGTCCAGGGCGGCGGTCAGCAGGAGGTCCCGCACGGAGACCACATCGGCGCTGAGGAAGCCCTCGCCGGAGTCCAGGTCGGGGATGGTCCGGGTCCCGTGGAGGGGCAGGTCCATGGCCACCACGACCATACCGGCGTCGGCCAGGTAGCCAGCGCTTTCCAGGGCCTGATCAGCAGACATGCCGTAGGAGTGGCCCAGGAGCACCAGCCCGGTGGGGGCGCCGTTGGGCAGCATGGCCAGGAACTGGCGGGCCTCGGGCTTGAAGTCGGGCAGGCCATCCTTCATGGCCAGGCGCGGGCCCTGGCCGGCGGTGAGGTCTTCAGGAATCACGAGGGCGCTACCGACCTGGAAGGTGCCCTGGAAGACCGGGTGACCGGCGATCAGGGTCTCGCGGAACACGCCGTCCAGTTCGGGGGCAATGGCCGCGGCCTCCAGGGCCTCCACGGCCTTGGCCAGGAACCCGGCGGCGCTTTGCACGGTGAAGGTCCAGAAGTTGGCCAGCAGCTCGCGGCGGAAGGCGCCCTTGGCCTCGATGCGGGAGATGGCCAGGTTGTACTGGGCCCGCAGTTTGTCCAGGCTCACGGCGCTGGCGTCGTCCAGCACGGACACGGTGCTGTGGTTCTCGGCGTCCACCAGGGGGTACTTGGAGCGGGTCAGCACGAAGGCCGGGGAGGCCTTCATGGGCACGGTGGTCTCGCCGCCGCCAACGGCGGGGGACTGGAGGTTCTCGGTGACGGCCACCATCATGCGCCAGCCGGCGGGGAACACGGTGCCGCGCAGGGGCTTGACCACCAGGGCGCCACCGACCACGGCGGCCATGGCCTGGGTGGAACCGAAGATCTTCATCTTGCCGGTGCCAAGCAGCACCGTGAGATCCAGTTCGGGGTCCATCAGGTTCACGGAGGGGTCCAGGCCGATGACCACGGCCTCGGCATCGCCCAGGGTTTCATTCATCAAGGCCAGGGGGCTGTTCATCAGGGCCACCAGCGGGCTGCTGGTGGGGCGCAGGATGGCGGTCATGGTGCCGGCCACGCCGGAGTAGCCGTCCAGGGAGGCGGCGTCGGTGATGAGGGCGTCCATGGCGGGGTTGCCCGTCAGGGGGATGGCCACGGTGGCGGTGCCGCCGGTGTGGGGCATCATGAGGATGTCGTTGGGGAAGGGGATGACGCCCGCGGAGGGATCAAACAGGGCCTCGTTGTTGCTGTGCAGCTTGAAGGTCCACAGGGCCAGGACCGTCTCCCGGGCCTCGTTCAGGCCAAGGGCGGTGAGGATCTGGGAGAGGGCCGCCCGCAGGGGCTCCAGGGCCGCAGCCTTGGCATCCGGCAGGACGCCGGGCATGAGGTTGGCACCCTCGGTGCTGACCAGGGGCTGGCCCAGGCCGATGACGCCCATGAAGTCGTCCGGGGCGATGGTCTTGTCGCCCTCGGCGCTGACCAGTTCGCGCTTCAGCAGCACGGCGTAGTGGGCGCCCGCCTCGGGGGCAGCCAGGCGGAAGGCCAGGGACTTGCCATCGGCGGCCAGGGCGGCGGCGGGGGCGGTGACCTCGGGGGTGGCCCCAAGCTTCACCAGGGTGACCACGCCGTCCACCAGACTGGCCGGGGCCACGGCGGCGGAGAAGGCGATCTCGGGGGCGGAGGTGGCGGACCAGCCGTCCAGGGAGTTGAGGTACCGGGTCAGGTAGTACTGGGCGGTCTCAATGCCGGCGGCGCAGGGGTAGGGCAGGCAGAGCTTGCCCTCGGTGCAGTCCGCGAAGCCGTCCTCGTCGCAGTCCCCGATGGTGGACAGGGGGCCGGTCATCAGGAGGTCGTTGGGCAGGGGCACGGCGGAGACCTCGGGGTCGTACAGGGCCACGGGCTCGCTGCGGATGCCGAAGGTCCAGGCCTGAGCCACCAGGCTGCGGTCCAGGTTCATGGAGGCCAGCATCTCGAACAGCGGGGCCAGGCCGGCGCGCAGGGGCTCCAGGCGGGCAGCGCTCTCATCGGGCAGGACGCAGGCCGAGGTCCCGTTGGCGTTCACCAGCGGATTCTTGCTCTTGATCATGTTGAACAGGTAGGCCGAGGTGACCGGGGCTCCGGTCTCGTCCTTGATGGCAGCGGTGAGCACCGCCAGGTACTTGTGACCCTGCAGCCAGCCGCCCGCCGGGGGGACAAAGGTCAGGGGCGTCTTGATGAGCCCGTCGGACAGGGTCACCGGCTCACCGAGGGTCGCCGTGATGGTCAGCTTCTCGGGGGCCACGGGGGCGCCACCGGCGGCCATGGCGGCCAGCATGGGGGTGAGGTCCAGCACGAAGGCGCTGTCGGCGGTCACCGTGGTGGCGTCAATGCCGGCGCCCAGGAACGAGGTGGCCGTGGCTGCCGTCTGCAGGAAGCCATCCAGGGTGTTCATGTACCCGGCCGTGAACTCGTCCAGCGTGTCGGTGGGGAAGTTGTGGTAGACCACCGGTTCGGTCTCCCCCAGCACGGTCAACTGGCTCTCCACGGGGATGGCCACCAGCCCGGTTACGGGGTTCATCAGCAGGTCACTGGGTTTGGGGATCATGGGAGGTCGCAGATCGTCCAGGGAGGGTGACACGGGCTGCGGATCAAAAGCCGCCACCGTGGGGATCTCCCGAGTTTCCTTCTCGAAGCGCTCGCAGGAGAGCACCCCGGCCACCAGCAGGGTCAACAGCACCAGGTTCCAAAGTCTCATGTCGCGCCTTCTCCTCTTGAGTAAGTGAACAGCGGGACCATAGCCGGGCAGAGAAAGATTTCACCATAGAATTGTTTTGGCTAAGGACCACTCAATGAGGGTGCCACGGGCAGGTTCTTGAAGTAATCCAGCCTGTTGTAGGAGATCTCTGGGGGCCCTTGGGGGCAAGGTTATCTGTCTGGGGTCTGGATCGGCAACTAAACCAATTTCCGGCGGCGAGCCACCAACAGGAGCCAAGCCAGAAGCAGCCACCCCAGGCCTGGGGTTGCGGGGGCCGCGGGGGACGCGCTGCAGCCCTTGGAGGAGGCCTTGTGGGGGCTGGGCTCGGGGTCTCCAACTGAGACCCCGTCGGGACCCTGGGCGTCGGGGGCCACCTCCAGCCCTGTCTGGTCGAGGGCGAGGAGGTCCTCCAGTGGGAGGCTGTCCTGGGTGGTGTCGCCCAAGGAGAGGTCGGCACCCTGGGTATCGGACTCCACCACATCCGGGTCCGGCGGGCTGTCGTCCACCTGGCAGACCTCCAGGCCGCCCCCCGCCAGGGTGCAGGCGAAGCCCTCCGGGCAGTCAGGTTTGTCCTCGCCACACAGCGGCGCGCAGTAGCCCAGGCTGTAGTCCAGGCTCAGGAACAGGCAGACCTGGGTGCACTCGGTGAGGGATACCCAGCACATGTCAGCGCAGTCAATCTGATCCTTGCTGCAGGGGGCGCCGGGGGCGGCGTGATGGGGCTGGCAAAGGCCCGCCTCCAGGCCCTCGGGGTGGAGGCACTGAGCCAGGCTGCCGCAGTCCTGGTCGTTGGCGCACTCGCTGCCCTCGTCAGGGTAGAGGGTGCAGACCCCGGCCCGGTCATCTGCCTCCAGGGTGGCCTGGAGCCCAAAGGGCAGCATGGCGTAGTACATGGTGGCGAAGGGGTCGGCGCTGTGGGAGAGGCCCAGCCAGTGGCCAAGCTCGTGGGTGAGCACCGCCTGGGGGTCGATGACGGTGGATTCCAGGGCGTTGCCGCCGCCCTTCTTCCAGGTCAACTCGGCGGCGTTCAGGGCCAGGTCAACTTCTTGGATGCCGTCCTCGCCAGGGGGCAGCCAGAGGGTGGCCCCCGCAGCCCCCACACTAAAATTCCAGTCCTCGCCCTGGGGGACGCAGAAGATGGTGTTGAGGTCGTCGGCGTCCCAGGTGGCGGTGGTCTCGCCCAGGTACTCGAAGCTGGCCTTGGAGCAGATCACTGAGTCCCACTCCGCCATGGCGGCCAGGAGGATTTCCTCCATGGTCGTGCCGTCCTCCAGGGTGGGGCAGCCCTCGGGGTTGAGGGCCACCTGCACGGGGAGGCTGGGCCACTGGTGATTGTTGGTGGTGAAGGCTTGGGCGGGCGGGGGCAGGAGGGAGAGCAGCAGGACGGCGCCCAGGGCCCTCACCCTGCCCTCTCCCCGGGGACGAGGGGCCCGGGGGCCACCCCCTCCCTTGCGGTCGGGGTTCGGACGGACCCGGACGGGCCACCCCCTCCCTCGCGGTCGGGGTTCGGACGGGGGAAGCTGGTTCACGCCAGCTTCCTTCGGGCCAGGGCCAGGGCGGCCAGGGCCAGCAGCAGCAAGGGCAGGGCGGGGTTGGCCTCGGGGGAGGCGGCACAGCCACCACCGCCGCCGCCGCCCTTCTTGGCGACCTCCAGGCCGTTGTAGAGGACGGCGGTCTGGTCGTCCTCGAAGACGGCGATGACATCGTAATAGCCGGGGTCCACGCCCTCGGGGACGGTCGCTTCAATAAGTCCGGCGGAGATGGTGACGGGGTTGAACAGATCCACGGCCCCGAGCTTCACCAGCTTCACGGTGCCGAAGTTCTTGCCGGTGACGGAGATCTTGGTGTTCACATTGTTGTAGACGGTGCCGGGGGAGACGGAGAGGATCTCGGGGACCAGCACCTCAGAGGCGTCCACGCAGGCGCCGGCCTGGCAGACGAAGTCGCCCTCACAGGCCCCGCACTGGCCGCCGCAGCCATCGCTGCCGCAGGTCTTGTCCTCGCAGTCGGGGACGCAGGCATCGGTGCCAAAGGTGTCCTCGGGGGCAAGGGTGTCCTCCTCGGGCAGGAAGGTGTCCTCGCTGAGCGTGTCGGTGTCCAGGGTAAGGCAGGCGCCCGCCTGGCAATCCTCGCCCTCGTCGCAGAAGCCGCAGGTGCCGCCGCAGCCATCGGAGCCACAGTCCTTGCCGGTGCAGGCGGGCTGGCAGATGTCGTCCTCTTCACAGATGCCCAGGGTGCAGGACCAGCCCTCCTCGCAGGAGCCGCAGGTGCCACCGCAGCCATCGAGGCCGCAGTTCTTGCCGCCGCTGCAGTTGGGCACGCAGTTCTGGGCCACATTGGAGCGGACGCGAATGATGAAGTCCCCGGCGATCCCGGCCTTGTCCGAGTAGATCCAGTTGGAGGCGGAGCCACCGCAGCCACTGGAGACCACATGGATGACATTGGAATTGACGGTGACGGCCTTGTCCGCGGGGACCCCCACCTGCTGGCAGCCGCAGGCGCCAAGGTCCGGGGCCTGGATGCACTGGAAGGTGCCCCATTCCTCGGAGAGGTCGGCGGCGTCCTCGTCGAAACGGACGAGGATGGTGAAGGCGCCGCTGTTTATGACGGCGGGGTGGCCCTCTTCGGTGCTCCAGTCGAAGTCGAAGGACATGACCGAGCCACCTTTCAGGGGTGCGCCCAGGTTGCCCGAGCCGCTGTCCATCACATCTCGGGTGCGCAGCACGAAGTCGGGGGCCTCCTGGTCGGGGTTGGCGTCGAGGCCGTCGTGGAACCAGACCTCAATGTTGGCGTGGGCGCTGGACTTGAGCAGGTTTGGCGGGCCGGCCACGAAGATGTCCACGCCCAGCAACTCCACGGGGAACATGCTGGGGGTGGGGCGATAGATCTGCCCGAAACCCTCGCCCTTGACGAAGCCCGCCTGGACGGACAGCGGCTCGGCGGCGATCTCGGTGGCCGCGGTGGCGGGGTTCAGCGAGTACTGGTCGTACTTGAAGGTGTAGCCGGTCTTGGCGAGGGCCGGAGTGGCAGCCAGAACCACAGCGAGAAACAGCCCGGAAAACAGCAGCCTGAGCATCATTCATCCTCCAGATTGGGGGGTCCATGCCACCGAGGTGGCGCCAGGGCGGCGGACAATATAGCATCCGCCGGAGGAGTTGGAAATGTTCAGACCAAAAACCCCGCTGCCACCCCTGGAGGTCCTGTTTGAGGACGAGGGAATCCTGGTCATCAACAAGCAGTCCGGGATTCCCGTCCACAAGGGCTGGGCGGCGGACTCCATCACCCTTTGTGGGCTGGTGCGCAGGCACACGGGGTTGGAGTATGCCTGGCCCATCCACCGGCTGGACCGGGGGGCCAGCGGCGTGGTGGTGTTTGCCAAGTCCCGGGAGAACGCGGCGGCCCTGAGCCTGGCCTTTCGGAACCGCGAGCCCACCAAGACCTATCTGGCCCTGGTGCGGGGTAGCGCCCCGGACGCTGGGCACATCGACCATGCCCTCAAGGACGAGAACGGCAACGAACAGGAGGCCTGGACGGACTTTGAGACCCTCCAGCGGGTCGCCACCAGCCCCCGGGAGACCTCCCTGGTCAAGGCCCTGCCCGGCACCGGGCGCCTGCACCAGGTGCGCCGCCACCTCAAGCACGCCCACCACCCCCTCATCGGGGACTCGGGCCACGGCGAGCCCCACCTGAACCGGGCCTTCAAGACCAACTATGGCCTGGGCCGGCTGGCCCTCCACGCCTGTCGCCTGGAGTTCGAACACCCCGTGACGGGGCTGCCCTGCGCCTTTGATGCCCCCCTGCCTGAGGACCTGTGGCTGCCGCTCAAGGCCATGGGCTACGGCCTCCCCAGTCTTTGACTTCTGCCCGAAATCTGCCAATATGCCGGGCAGACATTTTTGCAGCAGATGGAGGTTTCGCAATGCTCTTGAATAAAGTTGGTTTGCTGTCGCTGTTGCTGGCTGGGTCTGTCTGGGCCTGCGGGTCCGATGCTGCCTCTGACAAGGATACCGCCCCGGGGAACGACACGGCCCAAGGGGATCTGGTGCCCCAGGATGGGGCTGGCGGGACGGATACCCTCCCCGGGGACGCGACGGATTCCGTCGGCACCCCCGACACCGGTGACACTGAAGGCGAAGACACGGGGCCGCTCGATACCCTCTCCCAAGACACCCAGGCCCTGGACACGCTGCCCCAGGACAGTGCTGGGGTGGACGCCGTCGATCCCACCTATACCGCCATCATCCAGCCCCTCTTCGACTTCCACTGCGGCGCTTGCCACAGCGGGAACGACTCCAACGACTGCTCGGGCGTCACCTGCTTCGCCAGCCAGTACCAGCACAACCTGGTGAACTCCGTCATGTGCTCCGGCAAGACCGTGGGCGAGTGCGCCCTGGATCTCATTGAGGCGGGCAGCATGCCCCCAGGGTGCCCCACCTGCGTGACCGCAGAGGACAAGGCCTGGATCAGGGCTTGGATTGACGCGGGAATGCCTGAGTAGCAGCGCCTGCTGGCGCAACCCCCTCCCTGGCGGTCGGGGTTCGGATGCCGTCTACATCACGACCAGAATCTTGTCGTCCCGAAGGATGGCCTTGTAGGACTCAAGGGGCACGGTGGCGGGGCCCACGATGGGCTTGCCGGTCAGGTCGAACTTGGCCTGGTGGCAGGGGCAGACGATGTTCTTGTCGGTGGCGTTGTACTGCACGGCGCACTTCTCGTGGGTGCAGACGGGCTTGAAGGCCACCACGGTCTTGTCATCCACCCGAATCAGCATCACCGGCACATCCTTGAGCTTGACGATGGTGCCGCCGCCGGGCTTGGCCAGTTCGGGCAGGGTGGAGAGGGGCACGGCCAGGGCCTTCTTCTTGGCAGGTTCGGCCCCGAAGGCCCGCAGGGGTTTCATCAGCAGCAGCGCCAGGCCCCCGCCCAGGACCGCAAAAAAACCTTTTCGACTGATTTCGTTCATTGGTGTAAGCTCCCGGCCAGTTGATGCCCGAACAATAGGACAGGGAGCACACCCATGGCAAGGATGTTGATTGGATTGTTGTTGCTGGCGGGGCTTGCCGCCTGCGGGACGAAGAACGATCCGGTGCAGGTGGTACCGGAGGACACGCTTGGCGCGGTGGACACCCTCCCTGGTCAGGATACCATCCCCGGTCAGGACACCACCCCCGGCCCAGACACCGTGGACACCAAGGCCCACTACGCGGACATCAAGAACCTGATGGACACCAGGTGCGCCAACTGCCACTCCACCAAGCTCTCCGGGGCGGCCCGGGAAGGGGCGCCCACCAAGTACAACTACAATACCTACGCGACCTGCAAGGCGGGGGGCTACAAGGGCCTCTCCACGGTCCAGGATGGCAGCATGCCGCCGGGGAAGAAGTTCAGCTCCGCGGAGAAGGCCCTGTACAAGAAGTGGGTTGACGACGGAATGCTGGAGTGATGCCCATGAACCTACTATTTCCCCTGATCGCCCTGTTCCTCTCCCAGGCTGCCCCTGAGGCCCTGCCCACGGCTGCCCCCGAGGACGAGTTCGAGGTTGAGGAGGTCACCGCCGAGGTGGTCACCGCGCTGCCCCAGCCCGTGGCCCTGCTGACCCGCGGTCTGGCCCTGCCCAACGCCGCCCTGGCCCCCGCAGGGACCTTCCAGTTCTCCATCGACCACCGGGCCCGGGCGCCGGTGAATGACCGGACCCATTGGTATCAGAACCTGGGGGAGGACTTCCTTGGGCTGGACCGGGGCGGCTTCAAGATCGGCCTGTCCCTTCGCTACAGCCTCAAGGATTGGGTCGATGTCTCGGTGCTGCGCGTGAACGGCACCATGGAGGAGTTCGACACCTACGAGTTCATGTCCCGGGTGCGGCTGCTGTCCAAGGAGAACGCGGGGTTCAACCTGGTGGCCGGGGCGGGCCTGGATTGGTTCCAGCAGCCCATTGTGGAGGACGCCGTGGCGGGCCTGGTCACCCTGGCCCTGGACACCAAGGAGTTCTACGGCGTGGAGGCCGGCGAGGTCATGATGATGTCCTTTGACAGCTCGGGCCCCAACAAGAGCAACCTGGACGATCCCATGTCCGTGGCCATCGGTGGGCACCTGCGCTATTCCTTCACGCCTGGCGTCTCCGCCCAGGTGGAGGGTGCCTTCACTGCCATGGGCTACGCCGAGTCACACTCCTACCTGGCGGCGGGCATGTCCTTCCGCACCGTGGGCCACATCTTCACCCTGCTGCTCACCAACACCCAGTACCTCACCGTGGACGCCCTGACCACCGGGGCCTACATGCCCACCGACAAGCCCATGCTGGGCTTCACCATCGTCCGCGACTGGGCACTGTTTTAGCTAAATAAGCACAATCAGGCCATGAATGGTGGCCACTGCGAAGGCGGCCCAGGCGGCGTATTTGTGGGCCTTGAAGAGCTTGAGGGCGTGCTTGCGGGACTTGATGAGGCGGGTGACCACGGCCACGGCCATCAGCAGCCAGGTGAGGATGCCCAGCAGGCGAATGATTTGGTATTCGGGGATGCCCAGGAAGCCCTCCTCAGCGGCCTCGGTGGCGGCGGCCGCTTCCACCTGAGCGGCGCTCAGCTTTTCGGGCACCACGGCTTCCTCTTCCACGATGAAGTCGTCCTCTTCAGGGGCAACGGCTTCAGCCCCTCCCTGGCCGTCGGGGTTCGGGGTGGCCACCTCGGGGGTCGGGGCCTGGGCCCCCTCGGGGGTCTGGGCCTGCGCCCCCGAAGCCCCCAGCATTACCAGACAAAACGCCGCAGACACCAGATACGCCAGCTTCTTCATCACAGCCTCCAGTCCACATCAAAGGTCATTGAAGTGATCCCGCCGTGCCCCTTGGCGTTGGTCGGCGGCGTCGTAATGCTGTCCTGAATATCCATCATGTCAAACCAGTTGCGAAGAATCCCCAGGCCCAGCCGCAGGTCCGGCCTGAGCTGCCAGCGCAGGCCCGTGGCGATCCCCAGGCGGTCGCCCACGGGGTTCTCCAGGCCCACGCTCTGCTGGGGCACCGGCGAGTAGTCCCGCTGGACCCCCATCATCACCGTCACCGTGGGCGTCACCCGGTGCAGCAGGCCCAGGGCCAGGGCCACCGAGTTGTGGTAGTTCTTGGGTTCCACCAACTCCTCCTGCTCCATGAGGGGCGTGGACAGCAGGGTGCGCTGCTCGACGAAGACCTGGTAGTGCCAGTAGCGCACATCGAAGCCCACCTCGAAGTCCGGCACGAACTCCCAGTTGAGGCCCCCTTGAAGCTGGAAGGGAATGGTCATGAAGGTGGTCTGGTGGCTGTGGTCCGTGGTGCCGTCCGCCTTCTTCAGGCTGGCCGTGCCCTCCAGGCTGATGGGGGCGCCCTTGCCGAAGACCGCGCCCAGGCGAAGGTCCTTGGTGGGGCGGAAGAACAGGGCCGCATCCATGGACCAGGTCAGGTCGAAGCCGTCCAGGGTCAGCTTGGCGTCCAGGGGGGATAGCACCTCGGGGTCCTCGAAGCGGGCGTCGGGGTCATTCAGCACCAGGGGATTCATCCAGCGCT
>CAZMEC010000087.1:0-12631 GCA_964565265.1 uncultured Myxococcales bacterium | reverse complement strand
CCGCCGCGATGAACGAGGCCTCCACGAACCACTCGGCCATGCGCCCGGCGAACAGGGTCGTGTGGTGGTTCAGATCTTCGGACTTGACCAGATGGGACACTAGGATGGGCTTCATGAATGGCACTCCCGTTTTTGCAACCCGTTGACCCTACTCCACCTGCCCCCGGGGCGTCCATAGGCTCGTCGTCCAGCGCAGACTTGATCGGAGCACCTGGAAGGACAGACCCCCTGAGGGGTAATGCCTGGTGCTGGTCACCTTGTGCACTTATCCCTCCTCATAACTCAATTTCAAAGGCCGCGACGCCAACGCGGAATTCAAACCAGTCTCCCAGGTCCTGGCTGGTCAGGGCTTCCAATTCGGTTCGAAGACGGTCTGAAACCACCTCCACTCCCGGGACCGGCGCCAGCGGACCTCGCAGCGAGAGATCAATGTCGCGTGTGGCTCTGGCATTGCGCAGCCACAACTCCATCGCGTAGCCACCTTTCAGCGTCCATTCTGCGCCTGGCGGGCTGGCTCACGATTGGCCTCCTCGCAGAAATGCGTCGAACTCGGGGCAAGCCGCTCTAGCTGCCTTGAGTTCAAACTGCGTCACCATACCTTTGTCACTGGCCTCTTTGACCGCTTGCTCCAGAAGGTCCCTGGACAGGGTTCCCTGCGTGACCACATCAACCAGCGTGCGAATTGGGCTGGTCACCGAGACCCACCCCACCTGACTGAGTTCTGTTGGCGAGAGGGACCCGACATGCAGAACCAGGATCCTCGGAATCGGGCAGCGCCTCCGGAAGCCCGGCGGCACGGTCATGTGTATTCTGGCGGGATTGACATCGCTGAGTTCATACAGGGAGAGGGCTGTCTCGTGGGAAAACACACCCAGGGGCTTGTCCTTCCGATCTCTGGACCACAGGAACCAAAGGCTGAGGTCAGGGCGGTCGGTAAGTGGATAATTGGTCAGCCGATAGATGCCGCGGCCCTCTCGCCTCCAGTTCCCAGCCTTGACATGGTAGGTCTGGCTGTTGGTATCGTAGCCCGCGGCCTTGGCCTGCATGGCCGTGAAGAACCCGTCCTGAAGCGACGCTGTGTCGAACAGCAGCTGGTACTTTTCCTTAGCGCCTGGCATGGGCCCTCCTGCGGTAACTCCCCAAGTCTTAGCCGCATTGGCCCCCGAGTCAAGCGCGAATACTCATATTTTTTGAGTCTTGGTGTAACAGATGTCGGTACCGGCTCCCTGGAGGCCACCCCGCACCGCGCCGCCATACTTGGCTTCAAAGCCCTGCTCGACGCCAACGAAAGTGACCGGAACCGGTACCGTCTGCTGGAGCCGGGAAGGCCGGGTTGCGCAAGGACAATTTGGGCAAAAAGTAATTGCTGGTTGGCCAGGATCCCGGGATTCGACAGTCCCCGTGAGCCAACGGACGAGAGGTCGGCCCCGAGTGACAGATTCCAGCGTAAGTGCCACAGAAGACGAACGCGACCGGAACCGGTACCGGTCTACCTGACCTCAACCTCGGCCTGCCCGTTGCTCTTGGAGACTTTGTAGGCCCCCGCGATGATCATTCCAACGCCCCCGGCTCCCAACAAGAACGAGATGCTGTGGTCTGTGGGACCAGAGGACCAGCAGTCTACACTAGGGTCATGGCATTCCATGGACGCGCCGAAGTCCTCCATCGCGTAAGCGCCAAAAGCTGCGGCGACCAGAAGTACCCCGCCAACTATCCACGGGACACCGTGAAGACTGCGGTCCTCGTAGCCACCGGACACCGTCCATTTCTGAGTCCCGCCCCCCGCAGTCAGCCCGAAAGAGTCGCTGAGCCCCGGCTTCACAACGGTGATCAGCTCATATTCGCCGTTTGGAATAATGACGGTCGTATCCTTGGTCGGGAAGTCCAGTACCGGGCGCGGGATCTGGCAGGCTTCACAGGGGCCCAATGGGTCTATCACAACCTGCAGGCGGCCTTCGGATTCAATGATGACCGTGGTCATCCCAATTGGCGGCACCAGCAGCCCTGTCTGCCCCACCTGGTCACCCGCCGCTGCCGGTCCCTCTGGTTCTGGCGCTGCCTCGGCGTCCGGCTCGACCCCCTGTGCCTGAGCCCAGGCCGGACACCCACCAATGCCAGTGATGAAAAGAAACAAGAAGCAGAGTCTGACGCAAGCCTGGGTCATTGGGAAACTCCGTAAGACCGTTTGCACCGGCCATCGTCTTTGCAGGGTGGCCAATTTAGCCCACGGCGACCATACGGTCAATTCAAAGTCGCGGCCGTGGCCCGCAGGGTCACCTCGAAGGCGTCCGCCGCCGCTGGCAGGATCAGGCCGTGGGGCTTCTTGTGCCCGTCGCTGTCCACGCATACAAAGGTCACGAAGCCCTCCACCAGGATCCTCTCCTCGCCATGGCGCTGGGCCATCCCATGAATGGTCAGGCTGGTGTTACCCGCCCCCACCAATCGGGTGGTGATCAGCAGAATGTCCCCCTTGCGCGCCGGCTCCTGGAACTTCAGCCCGTGCATCTTCAGGCACACAATCTCCTCGGGCTTGCCGTGGGCTGCCGCCGCCGCGATGAACGAGGCCTCCACGAACCACTCGGCCATGCGCCCGGCGAACAGGGTCGTGTGGTGGTTCAGATCTTCGGACTTGACCAGATGGGACACTAGGATGGGCTTCATGAATGGCACTCCCGTTTTTGCAACCCGTTGACCCTACTCCACCTGCCCCCGGGGCGTCCATAGGCTCGTCGTCCAGCGCAGACTTGATGAGGAACTGGCCCCCGGACCGATTGCAACCTGCCGACCGTGCGGTCCCGGCTTTCATCAGCACGAAACCCTTGCGCGACCCCAACGAAGATGGCCAAATGGATGTCTCAAGATACTTACAGATGACCTTGGCAAAGTCCGGTGGCCTCGCCGGCGGGACGGGAGGTGGCCATGTTCAGACCACTGTTTTTGGGCGGCTGGCTTGTTCTGATCCTGATTGCCACGGGTTGCCAGGGAGGCTCCGAGGGAAGTCAAAGTCCTGACATTGGGACGGCCTTGGATTCCTACCGCAGCGAGCTTGATGGTAGGACGCTACCGGACCTGAGCGATGGCTTTCAGCGGGATTCAGGCGAGCTTCCGGCCCTCAAGAGGTCGCCCGAGCTGAATGACTGCTGCGAGGAGCACCCCTCGCCGGGCTGCACGGACCCCGCAATCAGCGCGTTCATCTGCGGCGCCTACCCGCATTGTTGCAACACGAACTGGGACATGATGTGCGTCACTTTCGCCCAGCAGATGGACAAGTGCAGCGCGCCGCCAGACTGCGAGTGCCTGCCGCCAAAGGTCTGCTACAACAACGGCTGCTGCCTGCCGAACTGCACGGGCATGGTCTGCGGATCCGACGGCTGTGGGGGCTCTTGCGGGAGCTGCAACGACGACAATGCCTGCACCATCGACCCGTGCATTCTTGGCGAGTGCCGGTTCGTCGAGCGCAACTGCTATGACAGCAACCCCTGCACGGTGGACAGCTGCGATCCCGCCTCGGGCTGCATCAACACCCCCGGGGTGGAAGTGTGCAACGGCACCGACGACGACTGCGACGGGAAGACCGATGAGGGCGTCTCCTGCGACGACGCAAACCCCTGCACCATTGATGCCTGTGGGGCCGCCGGGTGTGTCCACACTGCCCGCCCGCTTGGGGCCGCCTGCAGCGACGGCGACGCCTGCACCACAGGGGACTCGTGCAGGCTTGGAGCCGGCAAGCTGGTGGGTTGTGTGGGGCGAGCGAAGCTCTGTTCCCCCCCCATCAATTCCTGCGACAGAAGCCAGTGCAACCCCGCCAAGGGGGTCTGCGAGGTGCTTTCTGGCTGCGATGACCAGAACCCCTGCACGACCGACACCTGCGGCAAGAGCGGTTGCGTGTTCAAGCCGGTGGCCAAAGGGACCGCCTGCAGCGACGGCAACGGCTGCACGGTCGGTGACCGCTGCGAGGGCTCGCTATGCCTGCCCGGGGCAGGATCTCCGTGCGAGGCCCAGACCGAATGCCACCAGGTGCTGTGCAAGAGCAACGCCGGCGCGGCAAGCTGTGCCTACCCGAAGCTGGCCGACGGCGTGACCTGCGACGACCGGGACGCCTGCACCGCGGTCGACACCTGCAAAGCCGGCGCCTGCGTTGGAGCCGGCCAGGTGCCAAACTGCAACCTCTTGGTTTTTGACCTGGGCTGGCCAATCGGGCCCGTGGTCTTTGAGCCCATTCCCCAGAATCAGTGCCGCCTGGGATCAAAGACAATCAGCCCCTGCAACGGGCTTCCGTTCTGCCAGGTCACTGCCACTGCCTGCCCTGGCACCGCTGGAGAATTCACCACCATCAGCCTGGAAGCGGTTGGGGACTTCGGACCGTTTGGCTCCCGTGCGGTCCAGGGGCCCTGGGTGCTTGGGGCGTGGTGCCTGTCGGCGGAGCTTGACGCGACGCTGCTGGGGGACCTCCAGCAGGAAATTGGCGGAGCACCATTCGTGTCGGTGTGCCTTGAGCCCGGAGAGTTGAAGCGGCATGTGACCTTGCCGGAATGGCGCCCCTTCCCCTGGGAGCCGGGCAAGAAGCTGGGACCAGTGGTGGGAGACATTGGGGAGGGCGCGGCGCCGCTGCGCTTCGACTTGGGGATTGGGGATTATGCACCGCTGGCGGCGGTGGGTGGGCCGCAGCAGGCGGTGACCCTGGCCAATGCCAGGCTGGAGGCCAGGCTGGTCGGAGGCAGTGTGGCCTGGCAGAAGACCCTGACCGGCGACCTGGCCATCCGCGTCAGCGAGGGCGAGAGCCCGGACTACGAGGGGCCGGTCGTGGGAGTCATCAACCCTGGCAGCGCCGGTGGGCCCAGCCTGAAGGCGCAGGTGGACTTCCTGGAGGTCTGGCCCTCATCCTTCCCCGGTTTTGGAATCGATGACGCCGAGATCACTGTCGTGTTCGATGTGGTCAAGAAGCGCATCCGGGTGGGGCTGGCCGGTCATGTGAGGACGCCTTTCCCCGGAACCGACAAGTCCTTCGACTTCCAGGTTGAAGCCGGCGAGCAGGACTGGAACGCCCCGGAACTGTGGCTCTCGGGCCAAGGCCAACTGTTGGACAAGCATGGCGCGGTGGAGGCGCTTGACGCCCCTGGCCTGCAGCCTGCCGAGGGGCCGCTGTGCCTGGTACTCTCCAACGCCGACCTGCCGGAGGTGGAGTCCTGCGGAGCGGTCGTTGCCAGAGGATTGCATGCGTTTTTCCGTGCGCGAGCCCTGCGGGTGATCCCGAATCCCCCGATGATAGATGCAGTGCTTTCCATAGATTCGCTGCCGCCAGAACCCGATGAGATGGCCTTTTCCGGAGAGTCCCAGGACTCTGCTGAACTCATCACCTCGGACATGAAGTTTCCGGGCGTCCAGACGCTGACGCTTCACTCGGTGCGTTATTCTTCTATCTTGCTGGACTCTTCAAACACCCGGGTAGACGAACTGACCGGCCCTGCAGTGCTGCTGCCCGACGAGGCGCAAGCCGAACCCATTGAAGGCAGCTTCACGGTGCGAACAACCACGATGATTCTTGGCCTGACCACGACCGCCAGGCTTGAGCAGTCTCTGGAAACCCGCGGGCGCTGGATTGAGCCGCTGGGCCTGCCAAACCTCGCCCTGGATGACGCCACATTCTTGGCACCGCCCTTGACTATCACAGCTACCACCATCCTCTGCCCGCCCCCCGTTGTGACCTGTCTGATTCCCCTGGATTTTCACGGAATGAACGAGAACCTGCCCGCCACCAGGCTGGGCTTTGACGGGACCGCCTACAGGAAACAAGGCGGCGACTGGCCGGCCGAACCCCCAGCCTCCGACGAGCGCTGCAACGATGCCGCCGCCGAAGACGAGGACGAGGACGGCAAAGCAAACTGCGAAGACCCCGACTGCACGGGCCACCTGGCCTGCGCGGCAAAGGCAACCAACGGCAACATTCATGCGGTTGGCCTGACCTTTTTCAGCCAGCAGCCCGTGGTGGGCGCACACAAGAGCCAGAAGCCAGTCCTGGTGCTGCGACTTGACTATGGCCCCGAGGCTTTTGCGTCCATGGATCTGGACGCAGCGCTCAGTGGAGTCCACGACGCCTTTGAGGTAATGTCACCGGCCCTGGCCAGCATCCTGGGAGGCATTGCAGGCTTTGGCCTCGGCGGCCCACTGGGAATGGCCCTGGGCTCAGCCATGGGCGCCTTCCTGGCCGAACAGGTAGCAGACCTGTTCCCCTCGCCCCAGGATCTCCCGTTCTCACTCGGGATCCTGGACCTGAAGCTGGAGGGGCTGTCGGCGCGCTTTGCAACTGACAACCTCGACTTGTGGAACGAGCGCTACCAGGCCGGGCTGACAGCTCGAATTGACGGGCGCCTGGGCCTGGATGGTCCAAAGGTCAACGGCCTCCCCGCCCCGGGCCAGCCGTTCACGCTGAACGGGGCCATGGATGTGGGCTTCGGGATGCGCTACTCAGCGACGGTGGCGCTACCGGAGATGGCCCTGGATCTGGTCACCAAGCTGCCGCTGGTGACCAAGGACAACATCGTGGCAGATCCGTTCCAGCGCTCGCTGCGCTTTTCGGCGCCGGGGGCCCAGACCTTCGTAAGCGTCCCCCACGACGGCGGGCTGGACCTGCCAGGGGCCACCCTTGAGGGCTGGGTTCGTCGGGCAAGCTGGAGCAAGAGCGAGATGGGCTCGGTGCTGGCCGAGAAAGTCTCCGCCGGGGACAAGAGCTCCAACGGCTACTCGATTGGGCTGGGCAGGCTTGACGCAAAGACCGGGAAGGCCCGGGTCACGGTCAAGTTCTTCAAGGGCAAGGTGGTCCGGGTCCTGCAAAGCGACCCGGTGGTGCCCGCTGACCAGATGGTGCATCTGGCGGTGAGCTGGGGTCTGGATGCAGGCTCCGGTGAGACCCTGGTGGCGGTCTATGTTGATGGGCTGAGGCAGGCGCTGAGCGATTCGCGCCCGCCCTTCCAGACGCCCGCAGTGGCCATCGGCCCCGGACCAAACTCTGCCAGGCTGATCCTGGCGCGGAATCTGCTTGAGGTGGATGACCTGCGCCTGTGGAAGCGCGTGCGCAGCGCCGGCGAGATAGTGGGGGAGGCCCGCTTCCTCGCCGGCGACTATTCCAGCGATGCCAATTTGGCGCTGCGCTTCGAGTTTGACTACGACGACGACGCCAATGCCACCGTTCACAACACACGCTACTTCCCCTCGGGCTACAAGCGCCATGGGGCGGTGGTGGGCGAGTTCCAACTGCCCCAGGCCGAGTCAGCCCTGGCCCAGCTACAACTGGTGGTGCCCGACGACCCCGCCTCGACCGCCGGCGGATTCTGGCTGCGCAGCGGCTTTCGCCTGCCCTCGCCCGACGGGAATGTGAGTCTCAGGGCCGACCTTCAGATCGCCGACGGGGCAGCGAGTGGGACCTTCCTGGCTGAGCCCCTCAAGGTAATCAACATCAAGGGCCTGGGCAGCTTCACGCTGAGCAGTGACGGCGCCATCAAGGCGGCCGACGCAACCTTTGACGATCTGCTGTTTGGCAGAATTGACCTCGTCGGGCATTCGCTGTCTGCCACCGGAAGGTTGGCCTACAAGGCGCCCTGGGAAGAGCATGAGCTGGTGCTGGCCGAGGCGGACTTCACCTATTCCACAAGCGAGGACATCTTCTCGGCGATCAAGGACCACCTCCTGCTGGTTCAGACGAAGGCTAGTGAGGCTGTCACTCCCCTGGTGCTTCGAAAGGCGGGTCAGGCCGCGGGGCTGGCCCTGAAGATCAAGGCCCAGAGCATCGCCTTCCGGGACGAGATGAACCAGGGGGTCAGGCGCAACTCGGCCATCATCAAAGGCGAGCTGGAGTTCCTTGGCCGAAGGTTCGTCAACGACGCCATGGAGCTGCTGCCAGACAAGCTGACCTGCTCCAATCAGGACGACTTCGATGAGCCACTCTGGGGGATCAACTTCGCGGCGGTGTCCCTGGATCTGACCTTTGACTTCACCGCCTGGACCCTCTGCGGCGAAGGCACCGGGGTGGCCGGCGGCCTGACCTGCGACCTGAACCTCTGCTTTGGCCCGAACAACAGCACCACCGGCACCGCCCGCTGTGGCGGAAGCCCGGTCTGCACGAAGAACTCGGACTGCCCCGGCGATATGATCTGCCTGGGCATTGTCTGCACCGACAAGCTGCCCCTGCACGCACCTTGTGTATCCGACGGACAATGCGCCTCCGGCACCTGCGACCTGGTCTGCTACAGCAAGCTGTCCCAGGACCTTGGGGACTCCTGCTTCTACCTGCTGGACGACGAATGCAAGAAGGGCCTGACCTGCGTGTACGGCGCCTGCGCGCCCTTCCATCTGCACGGGGACGAGTGCACAGAGACCGACGAGTGCGAAGGAGAGACTGTCTGCCGCGACCCCGCCGTCCGCAATGGGGGGGGCTTCTTCGGCTTCCTGCAGAGCGGGGAAAAGCAGTGTCTGTATGAGTCGGGCTCCCGCCAGATCGGGGCCGGCTGCCAGGCCTGGGACGAGTGCATCTCCTCGGAGTGCGGCCTACAGAAGACCTGCAAGTGCACCACGGCCTGGTGCAACGCCCAGCCAGGATCGAACTACTGCGGCGGCGACGGAGCCTGCCACCCGAAGCGCCCGAACAACGAGGGCTGCTGCGGCAACAACGAATGCCAAAGCGGCCACTGCTCGGCCTTCGCCTGCATGGTCAACTATGCCGGCTTCGTGCTCTCCACAGGCAGCTGCTATTCCCCCGGCACCGTGCCCATCGGCGGGACCTGCGCCAACAGTGACAACTGCGCCGTGGGCTTCTGCGCCCCGGACCGCAAGTGCCGCTGCGACGGCCACGAGGACTGCCCCTCCAGCAAGCACTGCAACAGGCTGCCCACCACGGGAGAGCTTGGCCGCTGCCTTGACCGGCTGGGCGAATGGAGGGACTGTCTGGACGCCAACGACTGCGCCTACGGCTCGGTCTGCGGGGCCGAGTTCCAACCCGTCGACCAGTGCTTCCTGCCCGGCACCCGCAGCTATGCCCAGAGCTGCCTGGCCGACACCCACTGCAACTCCGGTCGCTGCGAACCCAGTTGCGGTTGGAACTGGACCGACTGCAACCCCGTCTCGTTCTTCGAGGCGCTGGCCCGGGGGGACCTCGGGGTGTTCGCTGACTGCGGCTGTTCGGCGCGCTGCAGTTGCCAGAACGACCAGCACTGTCCCAATGGCCAGTTCTGCGATGGCCGCGACCTGTTTGGCTATTCCTTCAAGGAGTGCTCCGGCAAGAAAGGCTTCGGCTCGCCCTGCAGCCGGGACTCCATGTGCAGCTCAGGCCACTGCGTGACAGGTAACACCGGCGTCAAGAACTGCGGCTGCGACAACGACGGGCAATGCGGCCTGGGACGAAAGTGCAACTCGTCCGGCCGCTGCGTGTTGAGATAGGAGGTCTGGAACCATGAAGACAAACCTTGTGATTCTGGTTTTCCTGCTGGCCGCCTGCGGAGGTGACCCCGCCAAGGACGCCCCCGACCAGCAGGACGCCGGCGATGCCCTGGAGGTCCTGGCCCCGGACACCGACGCCCAGTCAAACACCTGCCTGGCCGACGCTGACTGCGACGACCACAATCCCTGCACCCAGGATCTTTGCTCTCCCCAGTTGGGCTGCCTGTTCAGCCCCCTGGGCGGGTCCTGCGATGACGGGGACTCCTGTACCCAGGGCGATAGCTGCCAAAACGGCCTGTGTGTGGGCAGTGCCATTCCGGGCTGCGGGGCCTCGGTCTGTGGTGACCACCACTGCGCCGACGACGAGACCTGCGCCACCTGCCCCGCCGATTGCAGCCCCCTGGGCGCCGCTGCCTGCGGACCAGCCTGCGACCCCCTCGCGGACGCCCCCTCCTGCCCCGCCAACTTCGCCTGCCTGCCCACCAAAGGCTCGGCGCCGGCCGCAAGCATCCTGGACTCTGGCAACGGGGTCTGCGGTGCCCCCTGCGACCTTGACACAGACTGCCAGGGGGGCCTCTGCCTGAAGTCAGCTGATCTTGGAGGCAAGGGCGTCTGCGCGGTGTCCTGCCAGACCTCCAATGCCGAGGCTTGCGGTCCCTTGGCGCGCTGCCTTCCCGCCGCCGGTCTGACGGGCCTTGGCTACTGTCTGCTTGGAGAGGCCTGCAGTCCCGAGGGCGACGCCCCCTGCGACTGCCTTGCCCTGCCTGACCTCGCCAGCGGCGGCGTCTGCCTGGAGCCTTGTTTTTTCGGCCCAGCCCAGACCTGTCCCAACAGCTTTGAAGAGTGCCAGGCCCGCGCTGACAGCGCCTACCACCAGGGCCTTTGCGTCGGCCAGGACCAGCCCTGCGACCCCGCGGCGCAAAGCGGCTGCGGTGAAGCCGAGACCTGCGCCCCCGTGGGCGGACCTGGGATTCTTGGGGTGGCCAGGTTATGCCTGCCGGCTGCGGGCACCCAAGAACTTGGATCCGGCTGCGGCGAGGCCTCGGGCGGTTGCGCCGCCGGGCTCTTCTGTGACGGGGCCGCCTGCCGGGCCACCTGCGCACCCGGGGGCGCAGGTTGTGCCGAGGGTGACTGTCGGGATATCGGCGCAACCCTGGGGCTAGATGCGGGGGTCCTGGGCCTTTGTGTTCTGACCTGCGGCGACTGCGCCGATTGCGGAGATGGCACCTGCCAGGAGGACGAGAGCTGTGACAGCTGCGCGGCGGACTGCGGAGACTGCCCCTGGTGTGGCGATGCCGACTGCAACGGGGAGGAGGACTGTCAAGCCTGCGAAGAGGACTGTGGCCCCTGCCCCTGGTGCGGCGACGAGGCCTGCAACGGGCAGGAGAACTGCGCCACCTGTGCGGCGGATTGCGGCCAGTGCGACACCACCTGCGGGGACAATGCGTGCAGCCCCGCCGAGTTCTGCTTCACCTGCCCGGAGGACTGCGGCGCCTGCTCTGAGGGCTGCGGCGATTCCCACTGCGGGGCGGACGAGACCTGCTATTCCTGCCTGGACGACTGCGGGGCCTGTCCCTGGCACTGCGGGGACGGGGAATGCAACGATGGCGAGGGCTGCACGACCTGCCCCGGCGACTGCCCCCTGCTTGGCCTTGGCGCCTGCTCCGGTGGCTGCGATCCGCTGTTGGCCCCGACCGGCTGTGGGCAGAACCAGGTCTGCGTCCCCACCCTGGACGGGAACCTGCACCTGGACGCCTTCGCCACTGGAGATGGGGTCTGCGCAGAGGGCTGCACAGGTGACAGCGACTGCGGCGATGGGGCCTGTCTGCTTCTTGAAGGCCTGGAGGTCTCCGGCATCTGTGGCGCCAGCTGCGCTCCGGGGGAAGCCGGTGACTGCGGCGAAGACCAGCGCTGCGTGGCCTCCCCCGAGGCCCCCACCAAAGGCGTCTGCGTTGTCGGTGGGGCCTGCACCTTTGGTAATCCCTGCGAGGCGCCATTCACCAACTGCACAGGCCTGAAGGGCAGCGCCACCGACGGCCTCTGCCTGCCTGGCTGCCTTGCCCCGGAGGACTCCTGTGGCGCTTTGGCGTGCCTCAGAAAAGCCGGCGCGCAGTGGCACAGTGGCAGTTGTCTGGGCCAGGCCGTGCCCTGCGATCCCTTCGCCCAGACCGGCTGCGCGCCTGACGAGACCTGCCGCATCCTGGCCGGCCCCGGAATAGTTGGGCTGGCGAAGGTCTGCGACCCTCACACCGGCGAGGTCGGGTTCGGAGTGGACTGCGAGCCTGGGGTCCAGGCCTGCCTGCCAGGACTGGTCTGCCTTGAGGGTGTCTGCGCCAGCTATTGCAGCGTTGCTTTGCCGGTCTGCGCCCAGGGCGACTGCTTCGATTTCAGCGGCTTCCATTCCCAGCCGCCGGGCTCCGTTGGCGTCTGTTTCTAAGTGAACGCCCCGGTATACGGTGATCCTTGACGGGAGATCAATGCCGTATTCAAATGCCCCGCATGTACTCGTGGAAATCAAAGGGGGAGCGGATGAAGACCAGTTTGTGGCTGTTGGCCTTGGTGGCCGGTGGAATCTTGGGATGTTCTGCGAACAAGACCAACGATGATGGCCCTGGGAAGGACCTGGTGGCCGGCGAGGTGGCCGAGGATGTCGTCGCGTCCGATGGGCAGGAGGATGCCAATGCGTTGGACACCGGCGTGGACGCCGAGGTGATCCCGGAGGCCGGGGTACTGGCCGACGGTACCGGCGACACCGAGGCGGGCGACACCCAGGGCGGCGAGGTGCAGGAGCAGTGCGCTGGCATCTGCAGCAGGGTGGAAGATTGCGACCTGTTCCGAGGGGTCTTCCCGCGGTTCCTGGGGATGGATTACGCAGAGTGCACCTTCGTTTGTGAAGCAGCGCTTGGCGCCTCGGAGGAGCCGGGAATCGACTACCCCTGCATCGGCGAGGCGATGAGGACCTGCGACAAAATCGGGGCGCTGGAGTGCGTCACTCCTGACCTGGGAATGTGCGGGGCGCTTTGCACCGACGAGGACTCTACGGCCCAGCAGTGCGGCCTCATTGGCGCAGGGGCCCGGTTCGAGACCCCCCAGGACTGCCATGACTGGTGCAAGAGCCTGGGCAGCGGGCCCAGCGGGGCCGTCGGCGAGTGCGTGGAGTTGCTGGCCAAGTCCGACTTCGTTGGCTTCGAGCCCCCCGACA
>CAZMEC010000086.1:0-12892 GCA_964565265.1 uncultured Myxococcales bacterium | reverse complement strand
AGAAGGGCCGCAAGACCCGCCCCGACATCAAGCTGGGCATCTGCGGCGAGCACGGCGGCGATCCCGCCTCCATCGCCTTCTGCCACAAGGCCGGCCTCAAGTACGTCTCCTGCAGCCCGCCCCGCGTGCCCATCGCCCGCCTCGCCGCTGCCCGCGCCGCCCTGGAGAAGTAGCTCGCCCAGGGGCCCTCTGACCATTCTTTACCAAATTACTTGCCTACCCTTGTTTCCGCTCCCCTGGCTTACCATAATATGAGCCATGACAAGGGGGTGCCCCATGAACGGCAACTCAACCGCCGTCAAAAAACGCAAATCCCTGGAGTTGGATCAAGACTTCTACTGCCGGTCCAGGCGCAAAGAGGTTCAGGTGGGCAAGTGCCTCGACGACTACCTGGACTCCAACGCCCTGGGCAAACGCCGAAGCGCCTGCTGGCGCTGCCTCCAAGGTAAGCTCCTCCGCAAAGAATTCTCCGAAGGCCAGGACTGATCCCTCCCCCCCGTCCCCGCCGCCCCCCGTGCCCGCCCGTCCCTCCAACTCCCTTTACCTGTCCCCCTCAACCGTTCTACAATCCCCCTCGCACTCTTCAAGGCGGTGACTCATGCGGTCTGCTCTGCTTCTGCTGTTGCTTGGGGGCCTGTTGGTGGGGGGCTGCGGGGGCGCCGGCTCGGAGGAGCTGGATGGGCAGGGCCGGGACTCCACGCCAGGTGACAGCGGCTCCCCGGACCAGTTGCCCGACGGCAGCCAGGACGCCTTTGATGTCAAGCCCCAGGGCGACCTCCCCGGCGATGGCCAGCAGGCCCTGGATGGGCAGTCCCAGGCCGACGGGGACCTGTTGCTCAACCCAGACCTGTTGCCCGATCCCGACCTGTATCCCGTCCTGTGCCAGCCCTGCCGCACGGACGCCGACTGCGAAGTTGAAGGGGGCCCCGGGGAGCGATGTCTGACCTACGGCGACGCGGGCTCCTATTGTGGCACCCTCTGCGCCGACGCTGACGCCTGCCCCAAGGGCTTCTCCTGTGAGCCTCGTCAGGACGGCGAAGGGGTGGAGACCAAGCAGTGTGTGGCCCTCGGCCAGTGCCACTGCAACGCCGCTTCCATCAATGAGGAGCTCTACACCTTCTGCTACGCCGCGAACGACTTTGGCAGGTGCAAGGGTGCGCGGTTCTGCAAGGCCATGGGGCTGACTGACTGCAACGCCAAGGAGCCCGAAGTAGAGCTGTGCAACGGCCTGGACGACGACTGCGACGGCTTCACTGACGAAGAGGGCCCCGAACTGGTGAAGTTCTGCAACGACCTTGAGTCCTGCACCTTGGATGGCTGCGCTGAGGGCGAGTGCCTCCATGTGCCTCTGGACGGCCCGACCTGCGCCGATGGTAACGAGTGTACCAGGGATCACTGCGAGGGAGGCCTGTGTGTAGGCGTGGCTGACGACACGCTGCCCTGCGGCGTCACCGAGCCCTGTCACCTCGATCCCCACTGCAGCGCTGGGGAGTGTCTTTTCACAGAAAAAAACTGCGACGACGGGGAGATCTGCACCCGAGATATCTGCGAGTCCGACGGGACCTGCTCGAACACCCAGGAATACTGGAAACTCGGCTGTGAGGGTTGCGTTTCGAACTCGTTCTGCCACGATGACGATCCCTGCACCAAAGACATATGTGACCGGAAACAGATCGTGCCTAAGTGCGTCAACTCACCCGTGGACTGCGACGATGGCAGCCCCTGCACTGCAGATTCTTGCGACAGCGAGGGCAGTTTGTTGAACCCCTGTGTCCACACCCTGACCCCCCAGGCCCCCGGTTGCGAGGCTGAGGACCTTTGCGTCACCGGGACGGACTGCCCACCTCCTCTCTCCTGCCAGGAGGTGACCTGCGTTCGCAATTCCGGGGACGCCCTGGGGCTTTGCAAAGTCGCTGACAAACTGTGCAATGACTTCAACCCCTGCACCAAGGACTCCTGCAACCCGAGCTCCGGGCTGTGCGAGTACGCGACCTTGAAGTGCGCCGACGAGAACCCCTGTACCCGCGACTACTGCGACCCGGGGCTGGGCTGCATCCACGAGGCCACCACGGGCAAGTGCAGCGACACCAACGCCTGCACCGAAGGCGACCAGTGCCAGGACGGCGGCTGCAGGGCGGGGGCGCCGGTGGTCTGCGACGACAAGAATCCCTGCACCGCGGACTACTGCGACCCCGCCAAGGGCTGTACCTACCTGCCCGTGGCCCTGCCCTGCGATGACCTTGACCCCTGCACCCTTGGAGACACCTGCAGCCAGGGCAACTGCGTGGGGGGCAGCCCCCGGGTCTGTGATGACCAGAACCCCTGCACCAACGATGAGTGCGTCCAAGGCGTCGGCTGCGCCAGCGTCCCCGCAGGCAACGCTTGCAGCGACGGCGACCCCTGCACCGCCGGGGACCGCTGCGAGGGCGGCCTCTGCCTGGCCGGCAGCCCCCGCAGCTGCAACGACAACAACAGCTGCACCGACGACGCCTGCGATTCCAGCCTGGGCTGCCTTCATCAGAACAACAGCGACCTTTGCGACGATGGCAACAAGTGCACCACGGGGGACCGCTGCAGTGCCGGCTGGTGCCTGGCCGCAACGGTGAAGGACTGTTCCGACGGCATCGTCTGCACCACCGATTCCTGCGACCCCAAGGTGGGCTGCAAGAACCTGTTCCTGATGAACCCCTGCACCGACCTCAACCCCTGCACCGACGACATGTGCGATACCGTCAGCGGCTGCATCTTCCTCAGCAACACCAAGGCCTGCGAGGACGGCGACAAGTGCACCACCGGGGACAAATGCGCTGCGGGCCGATGCCTGCCAGGCACCACCGTCAACTGCGACGATGGCAGCCCCTGCACCGAGGACTCCTGCGAGGCTGCCAAGGGCTGCGTCTACGACAAGCAGCTCCCCTGCTGCCCCAATGGCCTCACTGAAGCGGGCGAGGACTGCGACGACTTCAACCTCCTGGCGGGGGATGGCTGTTCCCCCACTTGCTTCAAGGAATGGGCATCCTGCCAGGCCCTGCTGACGGCCCACCCTGGCACCCCCTCCGGCGAGCACTACATCGACCCCGATGGAGTGGGTCCGGCCCCGGGCGTCAAGGTCTGGTGCGATATGACCAGCGAGGGCGGCGGCTGGACCCGGGTCCTGTGGGACGACGGCAGCAGCGGCGCGGGCTGGTCCAACACCGAGGTCACCGCCAACGATGACGGCAGCATCCACGGCATCTGGGGCCAAAGCCCAGCGGAGGTCTGGCGCAGCGTGGATTTGTTGGGCCTGCCCCACACCCAACTGCGGGTTGCCGCGGTGTACTACGCCATCGACTCCTGGGACAGCGAGCTCGGTCGGTTCTATGTGGACGCCGGCCTGAGTTGGGAGAAGATCCGTCCCTACCACTCGGGCTGCCAGGATTGGACGGCCTATGCCAGCGGCCCCGCGCCCTGGGGCGGCATTCGCTGCAAGGCGGCCTTCTCCGTGGTGGTCAGCCACGCCAACCCCACCGCCGAGTTGAAGTTCGGCACCACCATCAACCAGGACGAAGGTGACGAGGCCTGGGGCTTCGACAATGTGGAGGTCTTCGTGCGCTGAACCCGGTTGTCCCGGGTTGCGTCCCACCCCCGCCTCTGGTAAACATCCCCACCTGGAGGTACCACATGAGCAGCAATCTGCCCCGCACCGTCATCCAATTCCACGAGGCCATCCGCGCGGCTGTGGCGGCGGCCCTTGCGGAGGCCGGCCTGGAGGCGTCCTTCGACCTGGCCCCCACCCCCAACCCCGAGCTGGGAGATGTGGGGCTGGCCTGCTTCCCCTTCGCCAAGGCTGCCCGCAAGGCCCCCCAGGCCATCGCCGCCGACCTGGCCGCGCGCCTCCAGGGCCACCCGCTGCTGGAAAAGGTGGGGGTCGAGGGGGCCTATGTGAACCTGGGCTTCAACACCGCTGCCCTGGCCGCCGTGGTCCTGGGCAACGCCCTGCGGGACGGGGACAACTGGGCCGCCGGCGCCCCCCTTCCTGAAAAGTGGATCCTGGAGTACTCCTCCCCCAACACCAACAAGCCGTTGCACCTGGGGCACATCCGCAACAACCTCCTGGGCCTGGCCCTGTCCCGCCTGCTGCGCTACGCCGGCGCGGACCTGCGTACGGTGAACCTCATCAACGACCGGGGCATCCACATCTGCAAGACCATGCTGGCCTGGCAGCGCTGGGGCGAAGGCGCCACGCCCCAGAGCGCCGGCGTCAAGGGCGACCACTTCGTGGGCAGCCTCTATGTGCGCTTCGACCGCGAGTTCAAGGCTGAGTTCGAGGCCTGGAAGGCCGCCGCCCCGGGGCGCGCCGAGGTCAGCTCCGAGGCCTACTTCAACGGTCCAGAGTCCTCCCTTGGGGGGGCCACCAGGGAGCTGCTGCTTCGCTGGGAGGCCAGTGATCCCCAGGTGCTGGAGCTGTGGCGCCGCATGAACGGCTGGGTGCTGGCGGGCTTCGAGAAGACCTACCAGCGCATGGGCTGCACCTTTGATCTCATCCAATACGAGAGCCAGACCTACCTGCTGGGGCGGGACCTGGTGCTGGACGGGCTGGCCCGGGGCATCTTCCATCGGCGGGAGGACGGCGCCATCTGCCTGGACCTGGCCAAGGCCGGCCTGGAGGGCGAGAAGGTCCTGCTGCGCCCTGATGGCACCTCGGTGTACATCACCCAGGACATCGGCACCGCCATGCAGCGCCTCACCACCCTGGGGGCCGACCGCCTTGCCTATGTGGTGGGGGACGAGCAGCTTTACCACTTCCAGGTGCTGTTCGCCGTGCTGGACCTCCTGCGCCCCGGCACCGCCGACCGTTGCCGCCATGTGGCCTACGGCATGATCCGTCTGCCCGAGGGCCGCATGAAGAGCCGGGAGGGCACGGTGGTGGACGCCGACGATCTCATGGACGAGCTGTACGGCCTCGCCCTGGAGGAGGTCAAGGGCCGGGCGGGCAAGGCCCACTACGACAATGTCACCGACGCCGACGCGGCCCACCGCGCCGAGCTCATCGCCCAGGCGGCCCTCAAGTACCACATGTTCCGCTTCACCCCGAAGAAGAGCTTCGAGTACAACCCCAAGGAGTCCATCGACTTCAACGGCCAGACCGGCCCCTACTGCCTCTACACCTACGCCCGCACCCGCAGCCTCCTGCGCAAGGCGTGGGAGGGCCAGGGAGGGGGCCGCTCAACCGTCCCCTTCTCCTCCTCCGCCGCCGCTCGCCTGGCCTCCCCCCTGGAGCGCGGCGTGCTGATGCTGCTGCAGTCCTACCCCAGGCTGGCCGCCGAGAGCGCCGCGGCCCTCGACCCCTCCCGGGTGGCCGAGTTCGCCTATGTCCTGTGCCGCAGCTTCAACTTGATGTTCGCTGACCGCGAGGGCCACCCCATCACCACCTGCGAGGACGCCGACCTGAAGCACGCCCGCCTCATGCTGGTGGACGCCGTGGGCATCACCCTGCGCAGCGCCCTGGGCATCCTTGGCATGGAAATGTTGGAAGAAATGTGATCCCTGCCGTCCGAACCGCGCGCGTAAGCAAGCGGGCCCCTTACTTCACCCCTGAGAAGATCCTCGACAGATCATCCGCCAGCCACACGAACAAGGCCTTGCCCCGGATGCTGTCCACGGGCACCGTCCCCCAGAAGCGGCTGTCGCTGCTGTTGTCCCGGTTGTCCCCCATCATCAGGATGCTGCCCTCGGGCACCTGGAAGGCCGGCGTCCCATCCGGCCCCGGCACGAACTTCAGCTCCCTGGGCAGCAGCGAGAAATCAAAGTTTCTGGGCCAGGGCCAGGTGTCGCTGTTGATGCAGGCCGCCGAGGACCGGGCCTCCCGCACATGCCGTGTGGTGTAGCGGTGCTCGCCGAGGACCTCCTCCTGCTGGGCGCAGCTACAGGCCGCGCCGCCAATCTCGCAGGGCGTATCCCCCAGGGGCGCACTGGCCACCGGCGTGCCGTTGATCAGCACCTGGTTGTCCCGCACCTGGATGAAATCCCCGGGCAGCCCCACCACGCGCTTGATGAAGTCCTTGCCGTAGTCCGGGTGGGGGCAGTCCTTGCGGGGCCTGCCCGTGGCTACGCACAGGGGGTCGTACTCCAGGGGGAAGGGGAAGACCACCACCTCGCCCGGCTTTGGCGCCGCCCACTTGACCAGGTAGCTGCGGGTGAAGGGGAGGGGGATGCCGTAGATGCACTTGGACACGAAGATGTGGTCGTGGATCTGCAGCGTGGGGATCATGGACCCGGTGGGGATCTGGAAGGGCTCTATGAGGAAGAAGCGAATCACGATGGCGATGCCCGCAGCCCAGGCGATGCTCTCGGCGTACTGACGCAGGGTCCCCTTGCGGCCGGCGCTCAAGGGGCCATCCGCCAGGTGCTCCAGGTCCTCCACCACCTTGCGCAGGGCCGGCACGGCGGCCTGGTCCGTCTGGGCAACCAGTTCATCAAAGGCCTGCAGGCGACCCCTGACGCTGTCCTTGGTCTGGGGGGGCAGGTCCCTGCCCAGGCGGCCTAACGCATAGGCCACGGTGCGCCGCACCTGGCGCCCCCGGGTCAGCAGTCTTCGGCGTTGGCGCCAGGAGGTGAAGTTGGCAAGGAAACTGCTCACTGCTTGGCCTCTCCAGCCCGCCTGAGGGCTTCCACAAAGTAGCGGTGGGTCTTGACGATGCCGTCCCGCAGCCCGATCTTGGGCTCCCAGCCCAGCAGGGTCCGGGCCAGGGTGATGTCCGGCTTGCGGGTCCGCGGATCGTCCACCGGCAGCGGATGATAGGTGATGGGGCAGGGGCCAAACAGCTCGCTGCAAAGCTCGGCGAACTGCTGCACGGTCCACTCGTCCGGGTTGCCCAGGTTCACGGGGTCGGAGTAGTCCGACAACAGCAGCCGGAACAGCCCCTCCACCTCGTCATCAATGTAGCAGAAGCTGCGGGTCTGGTTGCCGCTGCCGAAGACGCTCAGTTCCTGGCCCCGGAGGACCTGGGTCATGAAGGCCGGCACCACCCGCCCGTCCTCGAGGCGCATGCGGGGCCCGTAGGTGTTGAAGATGCGGGCGATGCGCGTGGAGACCCCGTGGTACCGGTGGTAGGCCATGACCATGGCCTCGGCGAAGCGCTTGGCCTCGTCGTACACGCCCCGGGGCCCGATGGGGTTGGTGTGCCCCCAGTAGCTCTCCGGCTGGGGGTGCACCTCCGGGTCCCCGTAGACCTCGCTGGTGGAGGCCAGCAGGATGGTGGCGCCCTTCTCCTTGGCCAGGCCCAGCACCTTGTGGGTCCCCAGGGAGCCCACCTTCAGGGTCTGGATGGGCAGCTTGAGGTAGTCAATGGGGCTGGCCGGCGACGCGAAATGCAGGATGTAATCCACGGGCCCGGCCACATGGATGAAGTTGGTCACATCCGTCTTCATGAACTGAAAGTTGGGATCGCCAAACAGCTTCTCGATGTTGGCCAGATCCCCCGTCAGGAGGTTGTCCAGGCAGATGACCTCCATGCCCTCCGCCAGGAACCGCTCGCAGAGGTGGGACCCAATGAAACCGGCCCCCCCTGTAATGACTGCTCGTTTCCTACCCCTGGCCATGGGCACCTCCGCGCTATGTTCGGGCAGCCTATTCCTTCGCCTTTTGCAAGTCAATTAAGTTGAAGACGCCGAAGCGTTGGTGTACCGTCCCGCCGGCTTTTTTGAAGAAGATTGGAGTCTTTCATGTCCGAAATAGATGTCGGTCAGCTTCGCCGGGGCAGCGCAATCATCATCGACGGCGCCCCCACAATCATCGAGGACCTGCAGTTCGTGAAGCCCGGCAAGGGCCAGGGCCTTTACAAGTGCAAGCTCAAGAACCTGAACTCCGGCTCCCGGTACGACCGCACCTTCCGCTCCTCCGAGTCCTTCGAGGAGGCCGATGTGGTCCATCTGGACATGCAATACACCTACGCCGACGGCGAGAACCTGAACTTCATGGATCTCAAGTCCTTCGAGCAGTACTACATGCCCATCGCCGACGCCGGCGAGGCCGTGAACTACCTGAAGGATGGCACCGACCTGAAGGTCACCCTGTGCAGCCAGCGCCCCGTGGACCTGCTCCTGCCCAACTTCGTGGTGCTGGCCGTCACGGAGGCCGCCGCGGGCATCAAGGGCGACACCGCCACCGGTGCCACCAAGGGCGTCGTCGTGGAGACCGGCTACAAGGTCCAGGCGCCCCTCTTCGTGGAGGTGGGCGACCTGCTGAAGATCGACACCCGCACCGGCGACTATGTCGAGCGCGTGAAGAAGTGAGCCCCCTGTCCGCCCCCCGGTCCCCCGCATGTCTCTAAGCGCCCCCCCCAGCAGGACCGCCAGGCTCCATGCCCGGGCCGCCATCTATCAGGCCCTGCGCGGCTGGTTCCTGGCCCAGGGGTTCCTCGAGTTGCAGATCCCGCCCCTCACCGTGGAGGCCATCCCCGAGGACCACATCGACCTCTTCGCCTTCGACGGGGCCGTGCTCATGGCCTCCCCCGAGATCGCCATGAAGCAGGCCCTGGCCGAGGGTCTGGGGCCCATCTTCACCATGGGGCCCGCCTTCCGCCGGGGGGAACTTGGGCGCCTCCACCGGCCCTGCTTTGAGATGCTCGAGTGGTACCGCGTAGGAGGGGGCCTGGGGGAACTGGCCGCGGATGTCCAGGCCCTGGTGGCCACCGCCTGCGCCGCCGCCGCCCAGGCCTGCCCCGCCCTGGCCCCCCCAGCCCCCCCCTGGAAGCAACTGGACCTGTGTCACCTGGTGCAGGACCTGGCTGGCTGGGACCCCGCCACCGCCTACCAACAGGACCGCTTTGACCTGACCCTGGCGGACTTGGTGGAGCCCTTCCTGGCCACCCAGTCCGGCGTCCTGCTGGGGGGCTGGCCCGCGGCCCAGGCCTCCCTGGCCCGCCTGGACCCTTGCGATCCCCACCGGGCCCTGCGCCTGGAGGCCTACTGGGACGGCGTGGAGCTGGCCAATGGCTTCGTGGAGCTGCAGGACCCCCAGGCCCAGCGGCGCCGCTTCCAGGCCACCAACGCCGTGCGCCAGGCCCACGGCCTGCCCCTCCTGCCCCTGCCCGAGGCCTTCCTTGCCAGCCTCTCCAGCCTGCCCCCGTGCGCGGGGATGGCCCTGGGGGTGGATCGCTTGGTGATGCTGGCCACCGGCGCTGCTGACATTGGCGCCGTCCTGGCCTATGATCCCTTCTCAATGGAGCCCCAGGGCCCCGGGAGGAAACCGTGAAACAGATCCGCGCCAATGCCGCTGAGGTCCGCCTCGTGGCTGCCATTCCTGACGCCGTGGCCCCAAAACTGGAGCCCCTCTTCCTGGCCTTCCTCAAGGAGTTCCGCAGCCGCCACCCGGTCCCCTCGGCGGAGTCCCTGGTGGGCGCCGTGGAGCGAATCTCCGCCATCTACAACCGCCGCTCGGACGAGAGCTCCTTCGGAAGGCGCGCCCTGCTGGACGCCAGGCGCCACTTCTTCATGCCCACGGACCTGGTCAAGGTCTGGATCCCCCTGGCCGAGCACCTCCTGGTGAACCCGGGCCTGCTGGACAAGCCCCGGATCAGCGTGCTGGACCTGGGGGCCGGAGCGGGGGCCTGCGCCTCGGGGCTGCTGCTGTACCTGGGGGCCGTTGGCTACAAGGGCACCGTGCAGCTTCGCCTGGACGAGCCCGACCCCGAGCTGGGCCAAAGCCTGGCCGACGCCGTGGCCAGCGCCGCCAAGGTGGCGGGCCTGAAGACCGACATCAAGTGCACCACCCAGTCCCTCCACGATCTCCCAGCCCTTCCGAACCCCGACCGCCAGGGAGGGGGCTCTTCCCCAGCCCTTCCGAACCCCGACCGCCAGGGAGGGGGCTCTTCCCCTGCCCTTCCGAACCCCGACCGCCAGGGAGGGGGTCCTTCCCGTGACCGTTACAACCTGGTCCTCTGCCAAAATGTGGTCAACGAGGTCTTCCCCCCGGAGACCTTCCTGGACCAGGGCCAGGACCTGGTTGACCGGGTCACCCGGATGCTCACCCCGGACGGGGCCTTCATCCTGGTGGAGCCTGCGCTCCTCATGCCGTCGCGCCGGGTCTCCCAGCTTCGGGACCGTCTGCTGACCTCGGACTTCAACCTCCAGGCCCCTTGTGTCTGCCAGGGCCCCTGCCCGGAGACCGCCACCAAGGCGGGCTACTGCTTCCACACCATCCGGGTCCCCAGCGACCCCTACCTCCAGCGCCTGGGGGACCTGTCGGCCCTGCGCCGCCACGAGGTCAACTTCTGCTACCTCACGGTCGCTCGCGGCCCCGGCAGCTACACGGACAGCGCCAAGAACCTTTGCGCCGGCGGCCCCGAGGCCCTGCGGCTCATCTCCCATCCCCAGAAGCGCGCCGGGGGCTTCGTGTTCTTTGCCTGCCACGCCAGCGGGCTGGTGCGGCTGTGGCTGCCCCGGCACCTGGACCGGGACGAGGGCTTGGTGCGAGTCAAGCGCCTGGGTCTGGGGTGTCTGGTGTTCCTGGAGGACCACTCCCAGGCCCCCGAATAAACGGTTTTCAACTGCCCCACATTGCTGTTAGCATGAGCCCCGAATCGGCCACTTGAGGCGGAAGGGGAGCAGTCATGGCAGGCCCCGAAGTCGCGAAGTCACTGAACGGTTTGGTCCCCGGGGACTCCTCCGAGGATGACACCCAACTCCTGCAAAAGCTGGCCTCCGGTTTGCGGCATCACCTGAACAACCAGTTCATGAGCATCCAGGGTTACGCCTCCCTCTTGGAGAATGCCTCCTCCCCAGAGGAGGTCGGCGAGTTCGCCCGGCACATCCAGGAGGCTGCCCGTTCAGCCTCCAACCTGGTGGCTGCCTGGGGCGACCTTCGCACCCGGGCCGGGGTGGATGACGGGGGCTGCGATCTTCAGGTCTTCCTCTCCCAGATCCTCCCCATCATGAAGATTGGTCTGGCTGGCCGCTGCGACCTGGAGCTCCACCGCAACGCCAGCTTCCCCACGGTGGGGACGCCCCGGCGGGTCCTCAAGCGCTTCTTCCTGGAGCTGCTTACCATGCTTGCCGAGTGCGGCGAGGAGGGTTGCAAGCTGGAGCTTGAGGTCCGGGACGGGGACCCAAAGAGGGGTTGCCCCGGTGCCCCCGCGTCCCGGGTCTGCGTCCTGGTCACGGCCCCCTGGCTGACCGCCCAGGCCAGCCTTGAACAGGCCCTGCGCCTGCGGGTCTCGGCCATCGCCCA
The DNA here is from genome assembly GCA_964565265.1 of uncultured Myxococcales bacterium. Classification (GTDB taxonomy): domain Bacteria; phylum Myxococcota_A; class UBA9042; order CAIXZC01; family CAIXZC01; genus CAIXZC01. Next base: position 1,683 of record CAZMEC010000086.1, on the reverse strand, counting down.
GCGCTGGGGCGTCTGTGCCAGCCAGTTGCCCGATCAGCCCTTCCTGTGTCTCTGTTTCCCGCTGGGCCAGCCCTCCGAGGAGCCAGAGGACACGGACGAGAACACCCGCCTGGATCTCCCCCAGCGCCGCCAGGTCATGGTGGTGGACGACCAGGAAGAGGTGCGGGGGCTGATGGTCACCATCTTGCGCCTCAACGCCTACGAGGTGGTCTCCTTCGCCGACGGCAGGTCCGCCCTGGAGTATGTCCGCGCCAACCGCCAAAGGGTCGGGCTGGTGCTGCTGGACATGATCATGCCGGGCCTCAGCGGGCGCCAGACCTTCAGTGGCCTCATGGACCTGGACCCCGAGCTGCCAGTGGTCATCCTCTCGGGCTACGGGAAGAACGACGATATCGACGCGCTGCTGCGCTTTGGCGCCCGGGCCTACCTGTCCAAACCTGCGACCAACGACGAGATCCTCAAGGTGGTCTCGGAGTTCATCCGTCCCCTGGGTGAGGACAGCGAGGAGTTTGAGTTGCCTGGCCCCAGGCAGGCCTGGGACCCGGAGGACCTCTCGGCCATCCTGATCGGTGGCCTGGACAGCATCAAGAGCCGTCGCCCCGCCAAGGTCGCCGCCCTCATCACAGCCCTGGCCCGCAAGACCCTGCCGGGGGATGGGGGGCTGCTTCAGCGGCTTCGCACCGAGGTGGAGTCCTACCGCTACCGGGAGGCCCTGGAGACAGCCCAGCAACTGCTTGAACATCTTCGGAGGTGACCATGAACCAGGCGAAGACTCCCGTGGGCGCAGGGCTGGTGCTGGTGGTGGACGACTCGGAAGCCAACTTGAAGCTGCTGACCATGGCCCTGGATGGGGTCGCAGACATCATGGTGGCCTCCAATGGGCGGGAGGCCCTGGAGGCCGTGGCCATGGAGCGGCCCGACCTCATCGTGCTGGACATTCGCATGCCCGAGATGGACGGCTACCAGGTCTGCACCGCCCTCAAGCGGGACCCCCACACCCGGGACATCCCGGTCATCTTCGTGTCCGGGCTCAGCGACATAGACGACAAGGCGCGGGGCTTTGCCCTTGGCGCGGTGGACTTCATCGGCAAGCCCTTCGATATCGCTGAGGTGCGCATGCGGGTCACCACCCAGCTACACCTCAAGCAGGCCATGGCGGCCCTGTCCCGCAGCAACGAGGACCTGGAGTTGCGGGTCCGCCAGCGCACCAGCGATCTCCAGCAGGCCCTGGATCGCTACCGCAAGTCCTCCATCGACACCATCTTCCGGCTGTCCAAGGCCGCCGAATACAAAGACGACGACACCGGCGCCCATGTCATCCGCATGGCCTACTTCTCGCGGATCATCGCCCGCACCATGGGGCTCCCCGGCGAGATGGTGGACGGCCTCTTCTACGCCGCGCCCATGCACGATGTGGGCAAGATTGGCATCCCCGATCGCATCCTTGGGAAGAAGGGCAAGCTGGACGAAGAAGAGTGGCGGGTCATGAAGCTGCACCCCATCATCGGCTCCCGCATCCTCGAGAAGGGCGACTCCGAGCTGATCGCCCTGGCGGAGATCATCGCCATCTCCCACCACGAGAAGTGGGATGGCAGCGGCTACCCCTACCGCCTAGGCGGCGCGGACATCCCCCTGGTGGGCCGCATCGTGGCGGTGGCGGATGTCTTCGACGCCGTCACCTCC
>CAZMEC010000085.1:0-13223 GCA_964565265.1 uncultured Myxococcales bacterium | reverse complement strand
GCCTACCGCTGCTCCAAGGCCGCCATGGTCAGCCCCTTCCTGTACTTCCAGGTCCTGGCCAACCTTGCCCTGGGCCTCCTGCTGTTCAACGAATGGCCCCAGGGCAACGCCCTGGCCGGCTGTCTCGTCCTGCTGCTGGCAACCTTCGCCATTGGTCGCATCTCCTCCCAGGAAGCCCGCCCCGGCGTCAGCGCCTGACCTCAAGGCAAACATGCCCCTTGGCAATCCAAGATTGATGCCCTATCTTGGTCCGGTCTTCAGCCCCGCGGGCGCAAGCAGGCGGGTTTGTTCACGAAAGGAGCAAAAAAAATGGCAAGTCTCAAGGGTACCCGAACCGAAAAGAACATCCTCACGGCCTTCGCCGGCGAATCCCAGGCCCGGAACCGCTACACCTTCTACGCCTCCAAGGCCAAGGACGAGGGCCTCGTCCAGATCTCCAAGATCTTCGAGAAGACCGCGGACCAGGAAAAGGAACACGCCAAGCGCCTGTACAAGCTGCTTGAGGGCGGCGCAGTGGAGGTCACCGCAACCTTCCCCGCGGGCACCATCGCCGACACCATGACCAACCTGCAGCACGCCGCCGAGGGCGAGAACTACGAGAACCAGACCATGTACCCCGAGTTTGCCAAGATAGCCCGGGAAGAGGGTCTGGAGACCATCGCCCGGGTCTTTGAGGCCATCGGCAAGGCGGAGGTCTTCCACGAGAAGCGCTACCGCGCCCTGCACAAGAACCTGAAGGAAGGCAAGGTCTTCAAGAAGGACGGCTCGGTTACCTGGTACTGCCAGAACTGCGGGTACATCTGCGAGGGCCCCGAGGCCCCCAGCGGCTGCCCTGCCTGCGCCCACCCCCAGGCCCACTTCGAAGTCGCCCCCGAGAACTACTAAGCAAGCGGGATCTCAGAAGCAGTGCTTGGTCTTAATGGTAATCGTGGCCTTGGCCGTGCCCAGGGTCACGGTCTTCTTGGTGCTGGCGTCGCAGGTCATGAGCGCCTCTGCCAGCAACTCCGTCACCACGGAGTCCTCTTCCAGGGCGTAGGCCCGCTGGCCTTCGTCGTCGTCGAAGACGGAGATGGTCCAGGGGATGCCGTCCACGAATTCCAGGGTGCGCGAGATGGACACCGAGTGGCTTGAGGGCGCCGGGCCCTGCAGCAACACCTGGCCATCCGAGGCCTTCAACTCCAGCGTCCACTCTGGCGCATCAGCCTCGTCCCAGGGCCCCGAGGACTTGATGGCCACCTCCACCTTGTAGCGGTTGTCCAGGCGCCCACTGCAGGCCTCGGCCGTCAGGTCCTGGGTGCTGCCCCACAGGGTCTTGGCCCGCATCCTGAAGTCCAGGGTCCCACACTCGGACACCAACTGGGCCACCAGGACCGTGGAGGATCCCATGGGCAGGTACTGGCCGCTGGGGCCCCGGTCCTCACCCCAGGAACCGCTGGTCTCCAGGATGGGGCTGATCAGGCAATCCGGGCCCCGGCACTCCGGCACCTGGGTCCCCGTCAGGGGGTACTCGTACCACTTGGCGGTGGGCTTGCTGGTCCAGGCGCCCTTGGCGTAACTGAGGCGCCAGACAATCTCCCGTTCGGGCTTGTCCGCATGCTTGTAGGCCAGAGGCACGGCCAACTCCAGGGACGGGGTCTTCTGGAGGATCCGGGCATGCACAGGCACCACCGTCGCCCCGTTTTGCAGGGCATAGAGGGTGTAGCCCGGGGAGCCCTCAATCCGTCCCCCCCCGGGGGGCACAGGCAGCACCTCTGAGAGGCGCACAGGCCCGCTGCCCCAGCCGCCCGAGTCCGGGGTGATGGACAGCTCCACGGATCCCAGCATGGGCACAAAGGAGGGCTCCAGCTCCGCCTGGCCGATGAAGCCCTCGACGCCCTGCACCAAGGTCAGCTTGCCCCCAGGCACGAAGGCGTCCCCTTTCAGGTTATCGGCAACCCAGTCATGCCAGGTGCCCAGGAACTCCAGCCAGTACTCCGGCGGGCGAGAGCCCCGCAGGGTGTCGAAGTCGGCATCGTGGGCCTCGAAGGGCCAGTAGATGGAGATCCCGGTGGCCCCGGGCAGCCAGGCGCCGTGGGCATCCGCCACGATGAGATTGTCCAGGGCCAGGGCAAAGGCGTCGGTGCTGGCCGCCAGGGCCGGCGCGACCTTGCCCAGGCGCTTCACCAGATCCCCCAGGTCCACCAGCCCCGAGCCCCCGTCCCCCACGCCCCCCGAGCCCCCGAACTGCTGCACGCCGAACATGGCGGAGGCCAGCCCCAGGGCCAGGGTGTCCAGGTCCCCATTGACGGCCCCGAGGACGGTCTGCCAGGCGGCGTCAAAGGCGGGGAACTGCTGGAGATCCATGAGGGCCAGGCTGCTGAACTCGTCGCCGGGCCCCTGGCGGCACTGCGCCATGTAGTCCTCGATGATGGCCTCCCCCACCGCGTCCGCATCTCCACCGGTGGCGGCCAGGGCAAAGGCGCCGTAGTCCCAGCCTGCGCCGGGCTCGGTCTCCTCGGAGGCCAGATAACGGTCGCCCACGCCGGCCATCAGGGCCACGGTCTCGAAGTTGGCCATGAGGCAGGCGTCGAAGCCCGCCAGATCGAAGTTGCGCCCCTGGAAGCCCGCGCTGTCCATGCCGGCGCGGATGGCCGAGGCCAGATCGCCGGGGAGGATGGCCGCGTTGTCCGCGCTGTCGTCCCAGCCAAAACCCTCAATGGCCCCACCGTGGTCCCAGAGCACCAGCCCGTAGCGATCTGCCTCGAAGTTGGTCAGGCCGTAGTGGATGAAGTCCGTGACCACCTGGGGGTCCGCCATGTTCTTCTCGCCCAGGCGCTCCAGCACGCGATACGAACCGGGCTCAATGAGGAGGCGCCAGGTGTCCCGGTAGTCCCGGTCGTTCCAGGAGTCGGCATCGCGGTACCAGGTGCCATCCACCCAGTCCGCCTGCACCACGAAGGCGATGTTGCCCGCCTGGGCGGCCACCATCATCTCCTCCAGGTCCAGGAAGGAGAAGGGCTCCAGGTTGTTGTCCGCCACCATGTAGACCAGCACCGTCCAGGCAGCCTTGCTGCGACAGACCTGGTCCAGCACGCAGGTCTGGCCCTCGCCACAGGCGCCGCACAGGCCGCCACAGCCGTCGTCGCCGCAGTCCCGGGCCTCGCAGGAGGGCACGCACACGGTGTCCAGGGGCTGGGTGTCCGGCAGGCTGTCCGGCAGGCTGTCGGGCAGGCTGTCCGGCAGCACCTCGAGGGCCGTGTCCAGGGTGCCAGCCTCCTCCAGAAGGGAATCGGCGCTCAGGTCCGCCGGGTCCCACGCGTCCGCAAGGTCCGCCGCCGAAAGGTCCTCAGCAGCACCTCTGCCCTGGTCCGTACAGGCAGCGGGGACAAGGCCCAGCAGGGCCAGGAAAAACAGGGGCATCAGGGTCTTTCGCATGGGGCATCCTAAGAAAACAGGGGTTGGTTCACTGGCACAGATTGAACAGATTGGAGCACACGAAGCCGTCCAGGGCGCCCTCGTAACAGGACCAGTCGGCGCCCGTGCCGCACTTGAAGGTGACGCAGCCACGAATGGCCTGGTAGGCGGCCCAGTTCAGGTCCGAGGCCCCATTGGTGCAGGCCTCTTCACAGTCATCGAAGCCGCACTCCACGGCGCAGTCGAACATCTCCCGGCAACTGGGGTCCGGGTTGCTGCCGGTGCAGAGGCCGTCCTGACAGGTGTCCCCCTGGTCGCACTCGCCGCAGCTTCCGCCGCAGCCGTCGCTGCCGCACTCCAGGGCCTCGCAGTCCGGCTGACAGACCTCGCAGTCACCGCCGCAGGTGGCGGCCTTGGCCACGCAGTCTTTGCCCCACTTGGTATCGCAGCAGGAGGCCTTCTGGGCGCACACACATTCGGAGATGAAGTCCCACTCGCAGCCGGGGCGGTCGTGGGTGGCGCAGCAGTCGCTTTCGGCACAGGGGCCGCAGTCGTCGGGGCAGGAGGCGCAGTCTTCGTCGCCATCGCAGGCCTCGTTGCCGCAGGAGGGGACCAGTTCCTCGCAAAGCCCATCCTGACATTCAAAGCCGCCGCCACAGGTCCCGCAACTACCGCCGCAACCATTGTTGCCGCACTCTTTTCCGCCACAGACCGGGGTGCAGGCACAGTAGCCCGCCTCCGTGCAGGCCTGCTTTTCAGGGCAGGTGCCGCAGCTTCCGCCGCAGCCGTCGGCTCCGCAGTCACGGTCCTGGCAGTCCGGGGTGCAGTCCAGGCAATTGGTCCACTCCTTGCGGCAGGCCCCGCCGTCCTGGACGGCCTTGGCGGCGCAGGAATTGCCCCAGCTTCCGCAGGCGGTCTCCACGCAGTTGGACAGCTTGAGCCACTGCAGCATGGCCTCAGGCGAGGTCCGGTCCCAGCAGTTGTCCTCGCAGTTTTTAGAGCCCTCGCAGCCCATGATGCACTCCACGAGTTCGTTGCAGGACAGGCTGTCCACGCACTGGAAAGCGCTGCAACCCTCGCCCTCGGGGCAGGTGCCACAGCTTCCGCCGCAGCCGTCATTACCGCAGTCCTTGTTGTTGCAGTAGGGCGTGCAGGCGTTCACGCACTGGCCCTCTGCGCCATCACAGACCTGGCCCTCACCGCAGGTGCCACAGCTTCCGCCGCAGCCATCGGTCCCGCAGACGCGGCCGTCACAGGAGGCCTCGCAGAGATCCAAGACGCAGTCCCCCTGGTCGCACTTCTTGTCCTCCCCGCAGGGAATGCTGGTGAAGCCCAGGCCGTCGGCGTTGCAGCGCTCCACGGTGGCCGGATCCTTGCAGGTTCCCAGGCCCGGGCTGCACAGCAAGCCGGCCTCGCACTTCCCGGACTTGCAGGCGCTGCCCTCGGGGCAGGGCTCCGCAGCGGCCCAACCCGAGCCGTTCAACCGGCACGGCGCAAGCCCGCCAAGGGTACACAGGGCGCTGCCGGACTTGCAAAGGTCAGGCAGGCAGGCCGCAATCCCGGCTTCGCAGAAGGAGGCCGAGGGGCAGTCCTCGTCCGTGAGGCATTCCACGCACACATGGGCGGCGGTGTCGCAGACCAGGTCCGTGAGGCAGTCCCGGTTGGCGTTGCAGCCCAGGAGACAGAAGTCCCCTTCGCAGCGCCAGGGGGCGGCACCGCAGTCGGCGTCCTCCAGGCACTGCAGGCAGTAGCCCGCCACGGTATCGCAGCGGCCCAGGCCCGTGCAGTCCTGATCCCCCAGACAGGGGGGGCGCTTGATGCAGGAGTACTGGAAACACTGGTCTTCCGTGCTGCAGTCGGAGTCGTCAGCGCACTCCAGACAGGCCCCCAGGGCCACCACGCAGACGCCACTCTTGCAGTCCCCATCCGTGTTACAGGGGGCCGGGCCTTGAAAGCCGTCGGGCTGCCCCAGGCCATCCTCGGAGACCACATCCAGGGTGGACGCGGCGCCACTGTCACCGGAGCAACCGGCCAGGGCCAGCAGGCCAACAAGCACCACGGCAAGAATCCACAGACTGCGCATCATGGCAACCTCCCAATGGGGGTCAGACAGGAGCCAGGACTATAGATGAAGGGGCGGCCCTCGGCCACAGAATATTGGTAGTAACGGGGGTTTTACGGGCTTGGCGGCGGATTACTGAACGGGAGCGGCGGCAGGAGCGGCCTCGGGAGCGGGAGCGGCCTCGGGGGCAGGAGCAGCCTCGGGGGCAGGAGCGGCCTCGGGGGCAGGAGCGGCCTCGGGGGCAGGGGCGGGGGGGGGGGGGGGGCGGCCGGGGGGGGGGGGGGGGCGGGGGGGGGGGGGGAGGCGGGGGGGGGGGGGGGGGCGGGGGGGGCGGGGGCGGCCTCGGGGGCAGGGGCGGCCTCGGGGGCCACGGCACCTTCAGCGGCGGGGGCCTCGGGGGCCGCGGCACCTTCAACAGCGGGGGCCTCTTCCATGGCGGGGGCGGCGCCCATGCCACCGGACATCATGCCCACGAAGGCCATGAGGTCGGCGTCCTTGCTGAACTTCTCGACGGCGGGCTCGAACTGGGCGATGCCAGCCAGGATCTGGTCCTTGTTCTTGGCCATCTCGTCCATGGACTTGGTCAGCTCTTCTTTGCTCTTGGCCATGTCGCCCCAGGAGGCGGCCATCTCGGCGGGGACCCACATGCCCTCAACCAGCTTCAGCTTGACATTCTCGGTCTGGGCTTCGGAGCTGACTTCCAGTTCGGCATCCTCGGCGGAGATGGAGACGATCTTGATCTTGGTGTCGGCCATCATCTTGAAGAGCTGCTCGATGTCCTTGTTGCCGGTCTTGCGAGCGGCCTCAAGCATCTTGCCGGCGATGCCGTCGGCCTGGGTGTTCATGAAGGTGTCCAGGTTGAAGGCGGCGAAGGTGTCGAAGTTGTTCAGGCCCAGCTCTTTGGCGCCGGTCCAGGTGTCAACCACGGCCCGCAGAGCGGACTCAATGTCGGCGGGGGGAACATTGGGGCCGGCGAAGGCGCCAATCTGCTGCACAAGCTTGGCGTGGTTCTGGTCGATGGTGAGGACCGTCTTGTCCAACATGCCAGCGATCTTCCCGAAGATGTCGCGGTCCATCTTCGTGGTCATGATGCCAACCATCTCAGCCAGATCCTTGCGGTAGGTCGGGGGCAGCATGGTCCAGACCTTGGAGACCTGGCCCTTGGTCAGGGCCTCCATGGCGCCACGGATGGCCTCTTCGGGGTTGGGAACGCCCTCGGGAATGGCCACGGCAGCGGCCTCTTCAACCTTGGGGGCCTCAGCCACGGCGGCCTCAGCGGGCTTGGCCTCTTCGGCGACGGGCTCAGCAGCGGGGGCTTCGGGGGCCTTGGCCTCTTCCACCTTGGGCTCCGCAGCGGGGGCCTCGGGGGCCTTGGCCTCTTCAGCCTTGGGCTGCTCGGCAGCGGGGGCCGGTTCCTTCTTCTCACAGCCCAAGAACACCAGGGCGGCCACCGGAACCAGAAGCATGCTCTTGAAAAGGATCCTCATCTTGTTCCTCCTTCGGAATTCCCAATAGGCTTCAGCGAAAGACCACCAAACCCGCCCGGGCTTGAACCAGTCCCCCGTCAAATTGATGCGCGTTTATACTCCCTTTGGACCCGCTGCGTCAAACGCTATGTCCCAAGTGAGGCTGATGCACGATTCCTTGGTTGACCCGGACGCACTTCCAACTATCTTTAGGCCACAGGGGTTGGAGCGTACCCCGAAAGGATGCCCCATGAAACTCGGCAGCAAGCACCACAAACCCCCGTTGGACGATCAGCCCCCAACGGACCCGGGCTCAGAAGAAGCCTCCACCCCGTCGCCGGAGGACAAGCCCTGGGACCCTGACGCCCAGGCCGACCAATCGGATGACGGCTTCGATGCAGCCCAGGACCCCGAGGACCAGCAGTCCGACCCGGGCAATCTGAGCACCCTGACCAGGGAACAACTGGAGGCCCGGGTGGCCGTGTTGGAATGGTCCCTGCGCTCCAGTGAGGCCAGGCTGGCCGAGGCCCTCAAGCGCCAGGATGAGATGGTCGCCGCCTACCGCAAGATGCAGTCCGAATACGAGGGTGCCAAGGTGCGCCTGGACCGGGAGCGCGTGGAGAAGCTGGAACGGGAGCGCTGCGCCCTGATCGAGGTCTTCTTCGACCCCATGGACAACCTGGAGCGCTCCATCGCCGCCGCGGCCCAAGCCCCCGGCGACGACCGCCTGCTGGAGGGCCTCAGGCTGGTCCTGAGGCAGTTCCAGACCGGCCTGTTGGACCTAGGCCTGGAGCGCCTGGACCCCAAGGGCCAGCCCTTCTCCCCGGACTTCCACGAGGCCCTGGCCGTAAGACCAGTGGAAGACCCCGCCCAGGACGGCCAGGTCCTGGAGGTCTGGCAGCCAGGCTACAAGATAGGCACCCGCCTCCTCCGCCCCGCCCGGGTACTGATCGGAAAAAAGTAAACCCTGGGGTCGGTTCCATACACGCTCACGCTACCGGCCCGGATCGCCAATCCGAACCGCACCCGCTGTTACGGCGGCCGGTGGGGCGCGCCCCCAAGGACCATGGACAACCGACAATGGACATCATGGACATCATGGACAGGTGGGGGCGCGCCTAAGGCATGGACGGCAGCGCCGCGCTGCTACCGCAGCGCTGGCTGCCATGGACAGGCTGCAGGGGCTGCCCTGGCCCACCGCCGGCCGTCGTAACTGGCGCCCTTCGTCCTTTGTCCATCCGGGGGCCCCGGGTCCATCTGGTCCATCTGGTCCATCCTGTCCATGATGTCCATGATGTCCATGCCGGCTGACTGCTGGCCTTGGGCGGCCTCCTACTCTTGGCCTGGCGCTACTGCCTTCTTCGCTTCCACTGCCCTTTGCAGATCGGGGCAGAGTTCGGGGTCCAGGAGGACTCCCTTCAGGGGGCCGCCGTCCTTCAACATGGCCACGCCCTCCTTGGCCCGGTCCCATAGGGCCGGGTCGGCTTCCTTGCAGGCCGCCACCAGGGCGTCTCCAAAGCCCTTCACTGCTGTCTCCTTGAGGGCCGCCTCAACCTTCAGCACCTTCGCGTGGTAACGGTTCAGCGCCGAGCGAAAGCTAACCTCAGCGGCGGGTTCCTTGCGATGCACAAACACATAGGTGGCGTTGGCCCTCCCTTCGGTGCCGGTCACCGTGCACCAGACCAGATCGGCCCCCGGCAGCCCCCCACCCTCCACCACAGTGGCCGGCGTGGTGGCCGGGTGCTTCTCCTGACACAGGGCCGTCGTCGCCTCATCCCTGGGCAGTCCGCTGGGTAGAAAGGTGGCCCGGTCGGGCAGGAAAGGGGACCCGAACAGTCCCTCCTTGCGCTTGTCCCGCTCGCCGTGAGGCACGATGATGCCCGGCGCCTCGTCCGCATCCACACTGACGAAACTGCCCGCCGCGAAGGCCAGGCGTTCCCTCAGGGTGGCGGGCTCCGTGCCCCGGCGATGGCTGAACGGCCCCTTGAGCTCCCAGGCCTTGGTGTCCAGGACCCACAGGACCAACGGCGCGATCCGGGTGGTGCAGTCCTGATTCTGGACCAGCAGCAGCAAGCCCGACCCAGCGTCCCAGCCCAGGGGGGCCTGCTTCACCGAGCAGTCTTGCCCGGGGGTCTGGGCCAGCAGCAGCGCCGGCATACCAAGCATGAACCCAAGCCCCGCCAGTGCCCCCAACACCCCTCCAGTAGTCTTCATGCCCAACCTCCAAGACAGCAGTCTGGGGGATTCTAGCAGCACCTTTTCCAGGAGGCATCTGTTTTGGCAGGAAAATGCGCCCCCGATCCTGTATAAGGCAAGGCTGGCCATAGAGGCCCCGCCGGGAGTCACCACGATGCCACCTAGAATGTTTCTGGTCCGAGACAAGATCATTGAACTCTGGAAATCCGTGGAGTCGGGTGGCTTTGCCACAACTCACATAGCCCAGGCCTTCCGGGCGGACCGCCGCATTGGCAGCCAGGAACGCAAACTGGTGGCCGAGAGCCTCTATGGAATGCTGCGCCTCCACCGGCGGCTGCGCTTCGCCCTCAAGCCCTTCAATCCCCCCAAGCCCGACACCCGCGAGGGCATCCTGGCGCTCCTGCTGGCCTGGAATGTCCTGGAGGAGAGCATGCCCTTTTCCGAGGCCGCCGAGTTGCTGCCCGGAATCCCCTGGCAGGATCTGTCCAGCGTGGACATTCGTATTGAAGCCATTGAGGACCCGGTCTCGCGGCTGGCCCTCCGCCGCTCCCTGCCGGATTTCGTGGCCCGCAGGCTGCTGGAGGATCTGGGCGAAGCCGCAGACGCCTTCGCCGCGTCCCTGAACCGGCGGGCCCCCCTGACCGTCCGGGCCAACACCCTCAAGACCACCCGGGACGCCCTGGCCGCCAGCCTCGCCGAGGCCGGCATCGAGACCAGCCCCTGCCGTTGGGCGGACGCAGGCCTCAAGCTCCTGGGTCACACCAATGTCTTCGGGCTGCCCCAGTTCTCCGAGGGCCTGCTGGAGGTCCAGGATGAGGCCAGCCAGTTGGCTGCCATGCTCACCGCCCCGCCTCCCGGTTCGGTGGTCCTGGATGCCTGTGCCGGCGCCGGGGGCAAGACCCTGGCCCTGGCCGCCATCATGCACAACAAGGGCCGCCTCATTGCCCTGGATGTGAGCGTTGGCAAGCTCCATGAATTGACCAAGAGGGCCCGCCGGGCCGGCATCTCCAACCTGCGCTCCATGCCCACCCCCGACGACGCCCTGCCCCCGGGGCTGACCAAGGCCGCCGGTGGTCCCATCCTCCGGGCCTTCGTGGATGCCCCCTGCAGTGGCCTGGGCTCCTGGCGCCGCAACCCCGAGGCCCGCTGGCGCCTCCTGGAGGAAGACCTGACGCGCCTGCCCGAACTGCAGTTCGCCATTGCCCACCGGGCCGCCTCCATCCTGCCCCCCGGGGGCCGACTCATCTACGCCACCTGCACCGTCCTCACGGCTGAAAACCAGGGCGTGGTCACCCGGCTGCTGGAGGCCCTGCCGGGCTTCGAGCTGGTCCGCCCCGCAGAAATCTGGGGTACCGCCATGGCCAAGGATCTGGTGTCCGCCGACGGCGCCTACCTGCAGACCATGCCCCATATCCACGGCACCGACGGCTTCTTCGCCGCCGTGCTTCGGCGCAAGCGTAGTGGCATTGCGCCCTGACGGGCACCGCACTATCATGCGCCGCGACTGATCTTCTACTGGAGGTTCCCTTGGCCAACCTTTCTTCCAACAGCACCAAGACCCTGGTCCTGGTTCTCGACGGCTTCGGCTTCGACCCGGCCCTGGAGACCAGCATCTGCACCGAGCTTCGCAAGACCCTGCCGGCCCCCGCCACCGAGCTCCTGGCTGGCCTCTCCGAGCCCATGGCCCTGGCCGTCCTGGCGCCCCCTGGCGCCGGCGTGCTGAGGTCCCTTGCCATCGCCGCTTCCCTGGATCTGGAGCAGTTCAAGGCCACCGTGAGTTCTGTCCAGGAACACCTCGCCAAGCGCCTGGGGCCCCAAGGTTTGGAGGCCCTCAACGCCGCCCGTCGCCTCATCGCCCAGGGCCTGCGCTACGCCCCCTGGGCCGCCGCCACCCCAAACCTGGACGCCCTGCGGGGCAACGCCAACACCTGGGTGACCCGCACCGCCGGCATCTTCACGGGCTTCGACGACATGTCCCCCGGTCCCGAGGTCATGGGTAACTCCGACACCGGCCACCAGCAGATCTTCAACCTCATGGTGGCCCGGCAGATGCCCGCCGCCATCAGCGCCATGGTAGAGCGCGGCGACTTCATGCACCTTGAAGACCTGAACAAGGACCTGCGCGAGGCCGCCTCGGCTGGCAAGGTCGTCTTCAAGACCCTCCTCTCCGGCGAGTTCGGCGACGACGGCTATGTGCACAGCGCCTGGCGCCACCTGGAGGCCTTCTTCGAGCTGTACTTCAAACACCTGGGCCTGCCCGCCAGCTCCCTCCAACTCGAGATCGTCCTGGACGGCCGGGACTCCCCCGCCCACTCCTCCCTGGTCTTTGAGACCCAGGCGGGGGTTCGGCGCTTTGGGTTCCTCCACAAGCTCCGCGAGCTGATGGCCCGCTACCAGGCCTCCGACCTGTCGGGCTGGATCCTGGGCCGCCAGTTCCTGGACCGGGACTACAAGGGTGCCATGATCCGCGTCGAGTACGAGGCCCTCGTGAAGAACCAGGGCCGCCCCGTGGCCAACTGGGAGGAGGCCCTCGCGCTGGTGGCCGCCGATCACGCCTCCGGCCTCTCCGACCCCATGGTCACCCCCATCGTCATCGCCGCCCCCCGCCCCCTGGGCGCCGGCATGCTGCACTTCAACGCCATCTTCCGCTCCGACCGCCAAGAGCCCATCACCGCCGCCCTCCTGGGGGCCCGCGACTTCCTGACCAAGCAGGCCACGAACAAGGGCAAGCTGGACACCTGGGATGGCTTTTCCTGGCTGGCGGACCTGACGGGCCTTCGCCTCTGGTCCATGACCCAATACCACTCCGCCTTCAGCAAGCTGGGCTGCAAGGTGGTCTACGGCGACGCCCCCCATGCCCACAATGTCCTGGCCCTTCTGGCCGCCGGCGTCCCGGGTTTTCGCTTCCTGTTCCTCACTGAGGGCGTGAAGGAAAAGCACATGGGCATGTTCTCCCGGGGCCGCCGTTCGACCCCCTTCGTGGGCGTGGAGAAGCAGATCATCATCCCTTCCTGGGGCCGGGAGGACGGCGTGGACAACGACAACGCCTTCTTCAAGGTCCCCCAGATGCGCCACCCCGAGATCACCGAGACCCTCCTGCGCGAACTGGATGACGACTGGCCCCTCATCGCCGTCAACTACCCCGGCGCGGACATGATCGGCCACCTCATCATGGACCACTTTGACGCGGCCCTCCGTACGCTGGAGACCCTGGACGACTGCGTGGCCCGGGTGGTGCGCAAGGCCCTGGCCGGGAACTACGCCGTCATCCTCACGGCGGACCACGGCAACATCGACAAGAACGGCCCCGAGCACGGCTCCAATGATGTCCTCACAACCCTGGTCCTGCCCCCCGCCAGCCGGGGCACCCTGTACCCCGTGCGCCCCCCCAAGGACGAGGCCCGCCTCTTCGACATCTCCTGGACCATCCTGGAGCTCTTGGACCTGGACCTGGGCGATCTGAACGCCCCACCCTTCCCCCAGGACATCGTCCGCAACCCCCACCGCCTCATCGGCCAAAGCCTGGTCTCCCGCGCCTCCGCCTGCGGCCACGGCTGCTGCTGCGGCAGCCACGACTGACCAAGCCCCGCCCTCCTTCTTGTGCCTTCGCGCCTTTCCATTATCATGCAAGCCCTTGGGTCCTCTGGCATTTGGGAGTCTGGGATGTCGTCTGCGCAGTTGAAGATCCGTTTCTGGGGTGTCCGGGGCAGCATCCCCGTCCCCGGCCCCTCCACCCTGCTGCATGGCGGCAACACCTCCTGCGTGTCCGTCGAGCTTGGCGAACAGCTCTTCGTGTTTGATGCCGGCACGGGCCTGCGCCTGCTGGGCAAGACCCTTGAGGGGCCCGCCCACCTGACCCTCCTGCTGTCCCACCTTCACTGGGATCATCTCCACGGCCTGCCCTTCTTCGCGCCCCTCCACCGCTCCGGCACCACCCTCGAGGTCTGGTGCCCCGCCCAGCCCCAGGCGCCCCTGCTGCTGGACCACCTCTCGCACCTCATCGGCAGGCCCGGGTTTCCCATGGGCCTGGGGGACCTTCCTGGCACCATCACCCCCCCCCCCCCCCGCCCCCCCCCCCCCCCCCCCCCCCCCCCCCCCCCCCCCCC
>CAZMEC010000084.1:5300-13260 GCA_964565265.1 uncultured Myxococcales bacterium | reverse complement strand
GTCCATGGTGTCCATAATGTCCATTGTCCATCCCTCCGCGGGGGGGGCGCGCCGTCCATCTTGTCCATCATGTCCATGTTGTCCATCGTGTCCTTTCTGATCTATAGTCCCCCCCGTTCTACAACCAAGGGGCAACGACGATGGAAATGAAAAGTGGTGGACGCCTGCTGCCTGAGAACGCTTACCGCAAGCTGAACCCGGGGGAAAGCTATGCCCCTGTGGTGCCTGGGGACGGCACCCATGAGGTTACGGCTTGGTCCGTGGCCATGGGTCTGATCATGGTGGTCATCTTTTCGGCGGCCTGCATCTACATTGCCTTGCGGGCTGGTAGCGGCATCGAGGCGGCCATTCCCATTGCGGTGGCGGCGGTGTTCTTTGGGAAGATGAAGGCGCGGCGGTCGACCATTTTGGAGAATGTCATCGTTCAGTCCATCGGCCAGGCCTCGGGCGTGGTGGCGGCGGGGTCGGCGTTTGTGATCCCGGCTTTGTACCTGAACAACATCACCCCCACCTGGTGGCAGATCTTCCTGGCCTGCTTCATCGGCGGCGCCCTGGGCGTCGTGCTGATCATCCCGCTGCGGCGGTACTTTGTGGCCCAGCGCCACGGCGAGTTGCCCTTCCCGGAGGCCACCGCCACGACCGAGATCCTGGTGTCCGGCGAGGGCTCGGGCAAGGGCGCGGGGCGGGTGCTGCTGGCGTCCTTTGGGCTTGGGGCCGCCTACGACTTCGTGGTGGAGGTCATCAACGGCTGGAACCCCAACCTGTCCACGAAGACCCTGCTGGGCAGCTTCGGCGAGAAGCTGTACGACTTCCGCATTGAACTGAAAATGTCGGCCATCGCCGCGCTGTTTGGCCTGGGCTACATCATTGGGCTCAAGTACGCCGCCATCATCATGGCGGGCTCCATCCTGGCCTACATGGTCATGGTGCCGCTGGTCTATCTGGTGGGCCAGGGGCTGCCCGAATTCATCTACGCCGGCAAGTCCTATGTCATCGCCAACATGGGCGCCTCGGACATCTTCAGCGCGTTCATCAAGCCCATCGCCATCGGCGCCATCGCCACCGCGGGCGTCATCGGCCTCATCCGCATGGGCCGCATCATCGCTTCATCGGTGGCCCTGGGCTTCAAGGGCATCGGTGGCAAGGGCGCCGCCGAGACCCGCGGCCGCCGCGACACGGACCTCAGCGCTGGCAAGGTGCTGGCCATCCAGGGCGCCGCCATCCTGGCCATGGGCCTGCTGTTCTTCATCATCTGCAGCGGCCCCGGCGGTTACAGCTTCGGCCAGAGCGTCCTGTACAGCGTGGTGGGCATGGTCATCTCCTTCCTGCTGTGCTTCCTGTTCACCCCCGTGGCCGCCGAGGCCATCGCCATCGTGGGCACCAACCCCGTGTCGGGCATGACCCTGGTGACCGTGGTGCTGTCCTCCCTGGTCATGGCGGGCATGGGCCTGTCGGGCACCGCCGGCATGTTCGTCACCCTCATCATCGGCACCGCCGTGTGCACCGCCCTGTCGGTGTCCGGGGCGCTCATCTCGGACTTCAAGATTGGCTACTGGATCGGCGCCACCCCCCGCAAACAGCAGGCCTGGAAGTTCCTGGGCCTGGCCGTGGCCTCGCTGACCGTGGCCTTCGTCATCCCCGTGATGGACCAGGGCTACCACTTCCTCGTTGAGGTGGGCGGCAAGTGGATCCCCAACCAGGATGTCCTGCCCGCGCCCCAGGCCAACATGATTGCCGCGGTGGTGAATGGCCTGATGACCGGCGGGGACCAGCCCTACCTGCTGTACGGCCTGGGCTCGCTGATTGCCATCCTGGCCACCATGGCGGGCATCCCCACGCTGGCCTTCGCCCTGGGCATGTATCTGCCCATCGCCATCAACACGGCGGTGCTGGCGGGCGGCTTCGCGTCCTGGCTGATTGGCCGCAGCGGCAAGACCGAAGAAGAGCGCGAGTCCCGCAAGGCCCAGGGCACCCTGATTGCCTCTGGCATGATGGCCGGCGCCGCCATCATCGGCATCTTGGCCGCCGTCTTCCGCCTGGACTGGACCTCCTACGCGGTGCGCTTCCTGTCCGTAGGCCAGAAGTTCACCGTGGGCACCACCTCCACCGGCGACAGCACCCTCACTGGCGTCCCCGAGGCCTGGTACGAGGGCTTCACCGGCCAGTTCCTTGGCTTCGCCGCCTTCATCTCCCTGATGATCATCACCTTCCTGATGGCCCGCTGGGGCGCCCGCATGGAGGCTGACGAGAAGGCCGGGAAGTAGGCCACGGCCTCCGCGCTCCCTTCGGAGCCTCCCCCGTGCTTCCTCCGGCGGCCGGCGGTGGTGTGCCCACAGAAAACCGTTGCGCTTCGCCGCCCTTTGCACTAAAAACTGCGCCATACGGCCGCTCACCGGGCCGCCAAACTGGAGGAAGACATGAAGGATCAGAAGCAGGTTCTGGAGAATACGATCAAGCGTTGCCGTGAGAAGAACATCATCCTTCCCACCTACGCTCAGATGAGGGACCCGGGCCTGGTGCCCCAGGGCATCAAGGACGAGCTGTCCAAGATCGGCCTGTGGGACATCCACCCCAGGAACCTGTTCCGCATCACCTGGAAGAACGAGCCCACCAAGCAGGGCGGCCGCTTCGGTGGCGTCAATTATGTGGAGCTGCCCTCCAGCCTGACCGGCGTGAAGGCCCGCATCTTCGTGATGACTGGCAAGTACTTCCCCACCGGCGCGCACAAGGTCGGCGCCTGCTTCGGGCCCCTGGTCGAGAAGCTGATCAACGGCACCTTCGACCCCACCACCCAGAAGGCCCTGTGGCCCTCCACTGGCAACTACTGCCGTGGCGGCGCCTTCAACAGCCGCCTGCTGGACTGCGGCGCCATCGCCGTGCTGCCCGAGGGCATGAGCAAGGAGCGCTTCGAGTGGCTGAAGGTCTGCGGCAGCGAGATTCACGCCACCCACGGCGTCGAGTCCAATGTGAAGGAAGTGTATGACAAGACCGCCGAGCTGAAGCGCACGCGCCCCGACGAGGTGGTCGTGCTGAACCAGTTCGAAGAGTTCGGCAACCCCGCCTGGCACTACGCCGTCACCGGCCCCGCCATGGAGGAGATCTTCAACAACAACAAGAAGGAAGGCAGCCGCTTCGCCGGCGTGTTCCTTACCCAGGGCAGCGCCGGCACCCTTGGGGCCACCGAGTACCTCCGCGAGCTGCACCCCACCATGAAGGTCGGCGCGGGCGAGGCCCTGCAGTGCCCGACCCTGCTGTGGAACGGCTTCGGCGGCCACCGCATCGAGGGCATCGGCGACAAGCATGTGCCCTGGATCCACAACATGAAGAACATGGACTGCGTGGGCTCCATTGATGACGACCACTGCATGCGCATGATTCGCCTGTTCAACGAGCCCGCCGGCAAGGCCTACCTCAAGAAGATGGGCGTGGATCCCCAGGTGGTGGACAAGCTGGACCTGCTGGGCATCTCCTCGGCCGCCAATGTGCTGGGCCTCATCAAGATGGCCAAGTACTGGGAGATGACCGAGAAGGACTGCCTGTTCACGGTCTCCACCGACAGCATGGAGATGTACGGCAGCCGCCTGGAAGAACTGAACGCCGAACTTGGCCCCTACACCGAACTGCGCGCCGCGGCCGACTTCGACCGTTGCCTGCTGGGCCAGGAAGTGGACCACCTGCTGGAGCTGTCCTACTGGGACCGCCGCCGCATGCACAACCTGAAGTACTTCACCTGGATCGAGCAGCTTGGCAAGACCGTCGAGGAACTGGACGCCCAGTGGTACGACGACAACTACTGGCACGACCGGCTGAACATCTGGAAGGCCTGGGACAAGCAGATCGAAGAGTTCAACGCCAAGACCGGCCTGCTGCAGAACTACAAGTAGCCAGTTCGCCCTGATTCTGGCTTGACCCGCGTCAACATTCCTACAATCGACCCTGGACACCCCCGCACCCTGGAACTATATTTGCGCCGTTGAAAACCGGGACGCCCCGACAGCGCCCCAGGCTGGGAACGAAAAATGACCTCTCTTCCACGGATCCTGAAGGACAGCCGGCCTGATTTCATAGACGACGCTCAGTTGACAGCGTTGATTGCCAAGCCCCCCGCCGAGGCCGCCGAGGTGCAGGCCATTGTGGCCAAGAGCCTGGCCAAGGAAGCCCTGTCGGTGGAAGAAACCGCCCGCCTCCTGACGGTCACCGACCCCGCCCTGGAGGAGCTGATCTTCCAGGCCGCCCGGGACTTGAAGACCCGCGTCTACGGCAACCGCATCGTCATCTTTGCCCCGCTGTACATTGGCAGCAACTGCATCAACGACTGCCAGTACTGTGCCTTCCGGCGCTCCAACCCGGAGGCCATCCGGCGCACCCTGAGCGAGGACGAACTCAAGGCCCAGGTGCTGTCCCTTGAGTCCCGCGGCCACAAGCGCCTCATCCTGGTCTACGGTGAACACCCCGACTACGACGCCGACTACATCGCCGCCTCCGTCAAGACCGTCTACGCCACCAAAAAGGGCCACGGCGAGATTCGCCGCGTGAACATCAACGCCGCCCCCTTCGATGTGGAGGGCTACCGGAAGATCAAGGCCTCGGGCATCGGCACCTACCAGATCTTCATGGAGACCTACCACCACGAGACCTACGCCGAGTTGCACCCCAAGGGCACCCGCAAGGGCGACTACCTGTGGCGCCTCCAGGGCCTGTCCCGCGCCATGGAGGGGGGCTGCGACGATGTGGGTATCGGCGCCCTGTTCGGGCTGTACGACTGGCGCTTCGAGGTCCTTGGACTGGTGGCCCATTCGCTGTATTTGCAGCGGGAGTTCAAGGTCGGCCCCCACACCATCAGCTTCCCACGCATCCAGCCTGCCTCGGGTCTAAAAGTGGATGATAAATGGCAGGTTAGCGACCATGACTTCAAGAAAGTTATAGCTATCCTGCGCCTCGCCGTGCCCTACACCGGGCTTATCCTGACGGCCCGCGAGAAGGCCTCCCTGCGCCGCGACCTGCTGGCCTTTGGGGTGTCCCAGATTGACGCCGGAAGCCGCATCGAGATTGGCGGCTACACGGAGGCTGGCGACGCCCAGGTCCTCGAGCGCGAGCAGTTCCAGCTTGGCGACATCCGCAGCCTGGACGAGGTCATGGCCGAGCTGTTGCTGGATGGGTACATCCCAAGTTTTTGCACCTCCTGCTACCGCCTGGGCCGCACCGGTGAACACTTCATGGAGTTTGCCATCCCGGGCTTCATCAAGCGCTTCTGCACCCCCAACGCCCTGTGCACCTTGCAGGAGTTCCTGGTGGACTACGCCGGCCCCGAGACCCGCGCGGCCGGGGAGGCGCTGATCAAGAAGGAACTGGAGGCCATGACCGACGAGGGTATGCGCCGCACGGTGATTGAGCGCCTGGAGGCCATTAAAAACACTGAAGCCAGGGACCTGAATTTCTAAGAACCGCTGGACGGACACCCCCTCCCTTGCGGTCGGGGTTCGGATAGGTCCTCTTGCCTTCGCGCGGGCTTCTGTGCAGAATCCGACCAACTTGAAACTTGGGTCAGGACATGTCGGTCGAAAAGACAGTCAAAAAACTTCGGGAGGCCGGCCTTGGCGAGGCGGCGGACAAGCTGGCTTCGGTCAACGAGCGCCTGCGCGCCACCTCGGGTGGGGTGGGGTGGCTGGACAAGGGCCTCAAGCATCTGAATGTCATGCTTGGTCGGCAGCGTGAGAACCTGGAAGAGGAACTCGGCGAGACCAACCGCATGTGGGAGACCGCCCGCAAGAGCATGACGACCCCCAAGAAGGTGGGCGAGCAGGAGCGGGACGAGGCCCTGGACCAGTTCAAGGACCTGCTCAAGACGCTGCCGGCCTCGGCCATCCTGGCGGGCACCTTCCTCATCCCCATCCCCGGCGCCCAGCCCATCCTGACGCCCATTCTCATGAAAAAGTTTGGGCTGTTTCCTTCGGCCTGGTCCAAGGATTCCATGGAGCGGGACCTGCGCGAGGTGGCCGCCCTGGCCCGGCAGTTCGGCCTCCCGGACCTGGCCGCCGAGGTCAGCGAGCTTGAGGGGCAGGTCCGGGCCCTGGACCACAGCGTGAATGGCCTGCGCCGCTTCGTGAAGGATCACCCGGATCTGAGGGTCTTCTTCGACGAGGACCTGGACAACCAGATCACCGAGCGAGAACTGCGCCACCTGCAAGGGCGCGTGAAGGACTGCGCGGTGACGGCCTCGGCCTCCAAGGGCGAGAAGGCCTGGTTCGCCTATGTGGTGGCCCAATGCGATACCTTCCCCGAAGCCCCTGGTAGTGAAAAGGTGGACCGGATTCTGGGCCCCCTGGCCTTCGACGACCTGAGAAACCGCTACGGCTCCTGCCCCCACATCCTGGTGCGCCACGAGACCAGCGAGTCCTGGCTGCCCCTGATTGCCGTGCTCAAGGAACTCCAAACTCCTTGACGGCGCTTGCCTAATTGAACGATCATCACCGCCTACTTGAACGCAGTCATAGATTCCAGGGCCGCCCCTGGAGAAACACGGGGGGACCATGAAAATGAAGGTCTTGGGGCTTGCTGGTCTGGTCATACTGCTTGCATCAGCTTGTTCAAGCGGCGGGGTCACCTCGGTCAGCGACGGGGTCTCGGAGGACGGCGCGTCGGCGGAGGTCTCCCTTGAGGCCGGCCCCCTGGGCGACCTCGGCGGCGATGCCTTGCCCGGCCTGGACGGGACCTTTGACACGGGCCTGGATCTGGGGACGGACCTGGTTGATGCCCTGGCGGATACGGATGCCCAGGGCTGCAAGCCCAACTGCGACGGCAAAGATTGCGGTGACGACGGCTGCGGGGACTCCTGCGGGGCCTGCTCGGGCGGGAAGACCTGCCAGGAGGGACTGTGCGTCTGCGAGGACGAGGATCACAAGGCCTGCTGCGGGGACGCGGTGTGCTGGTTTGATTCCTGTGGGGGCCAGGGGGCCCAGACCGCAACCTGCCCCAACGGCTGCGCGGAGGGCACCTGCAAGGACTGCACCCCCCAATGTGAAGGCGTCGAATGCGGAGAGGACGGCTGCGGCGGGGACTGCGGCCTTTGCAGCGCCGGCGCCTGTGACCTGCTGATGTGGACCCCGGGCAAAGCCTGCGTGGCGGGCCTCTGCAGCGGGGACCCTACCCCCATAGCCTGCGATGACCAGTTGGCCTGCACCAATGACACCTGTGACCCCAAGACGGGCTGCGGCTACGCCCTCAAGGGCGGGGTCTGCCTGATCGAAGGGGTCTGCTACTCCAGCGGGCAGGCCAAACCTGACAACCCCTGCGAGGCCTGCACCCCGGCCACCAGCACCGCCCAGTGGAGCCCCGCCAACGAGGGCGGCAGTTGCCAGGCCCAGGCCTGCAAGGACCTCCTGTGGAGCGCCGCCAAGACCTGCGTCGCAGGCAAGTGCGCGGGGGGCGGAAGCACCATGGACTGCAACGACCAGCGCCCCTGCACGGACGACTCCTGCGAGGTGGCCAATGGCTGCCTGCACATGCCCAAGGCCGGGACCTGTCTCATCGCCGGGCAGTGCTACGCCGAGGCAGCCCCCAACCCCGCAGACAGTTGCAAGGTCTGCAAGCCCTCCACCGGCTACACCCAATGGTCCGACGCCACGGATGGCACGCCCTGCCTGGCCGCCTCCTGCTCGGGGCTGTCCTGGGTGGGGCCCCTGACCTGTCTTGGGGCCGTCTGCCGAGCCGGGGGCACGGTGCTGGACTGCAACGATGGGAAGACCTGCACCGAGGACGCCTGCGACGCCGTCAGTGGCTGCAGCAACAGCCTCAAGGCCCTCTCCTGCCTGATTGACGGGCAGTGCTTCGCCGAGGGTGTGCAGAATGTCTCCAACGGCTGTCAGGGCTGTGTCAGCGCCACCAGCACCAACGCCTGGACCAACCTCCCCGACCTGACCAGTTGCGGCCTCGCCGGCCAGGTCTGCATGGGGGCCCTGTG
>CAZMEC010000084.1:3075-5200 GCA_964565265.1 uncultured Myxococcales bacterium | reverse complement strand
TCCCCGACCTGACCAGTTGCGGCCTCGCCGGCCAGGTCTGCATGGGGGCCCTGTGCCAGCTGCCTGGGGAGACCTGCCAGACGGCCACCACCATCCAGGCGGGGACCCTGCTGGGCCAGACCCTGGCGGGCTATGTCAACAACGGTACGACCGGTGGCACCTGCTCCGCGGCGCTGGGGCCGGATCGCATCTATGCCATCTCGGTCCCGGGGGGCCTGCGCCTGAGCGCCTCGATCCTTTCGGCGGAGGCCCAATTTGACCCCTCCATCTCTTTGGTGGCCTGGCCTGCAGCGAACTGCGATGCCAACCCTCGAGTTTGCCTGGACTCGGATGACAGCGGCATTACCACTGACCCAAACACCGTGTCTTGGGCCAACGGCGACACCGTCGCCAAGACCGTCTTCATCTTTGCGGACACCTTCACGAACGCCAAGCCCGGTGGGGCCTTCACGCTTACCACTTCGCTGACCCCGGTGCCCGCCGGGGACATATGCGAGGGCGCCCAGGTGCTGACCCTCCCAGCCGCGCTGAAAGACCAGACGACGGTGGGGTTCGGGGACGATTACAGTGGTGGGACCGGCTGCGGCCGCACCTTCAGCCCTGGCCTGGACCGGGTCTATGCGGTCTCGTTGCCAGCCGGCCAGCGCCTCACGGCAATAGCCACCCCCACCGGTACGGCCTGGGATCTCGCGATCTCTGTGGTTGCCGGGCCTGCCTCGACCTGCAGCGCTTCGCCCCTGGTTTGCTTGGCCGGTACCGACCTGGCTGGCAGTGGCAAGGCCGAGACCAGCTGGTTCACCAACACGACGGGCGCAGCGATGTCCGTCTTTGTGGTGGTGGACGGCGCCTCAGCGACGGCCTCCGGCACTTTCGATCTCAGTGTCTCGGCAGACGCCCCGCCACCAGCCTTGAACCCCGGCGAGACCTGCCAGACCGCCCCCGCGCTAACGGTGGGGCAGGCGAAGTCCGGCACCCTGGCGGGGACCTCTGGAAACTATGCCAACAGCGAGACCTGTCAGGGCCAACTGGGGCCGGACGCCGTGTACTCCGTCTTGGTGCCCAAGGGCAAGCGCCTCAGCGTGACGGTCACCCCGACCTATGCCTGGGATCCCTCACTGGCCCTGGTGCTGGGCCCGGCCTCCAACTGCGACGCCAGCCCCCGGGTCTGCCTTGCCAGCAAAGACGCCAAGAGCAAAGGCTATGCGGAGACAGCCACCTACGACAACAAGTCGGGGGCCGATGAGACCGTCTTTGTGGTCGTTGACAGCCCCATCGCCACCGGGTCCTGGCTTGCCAGTTCGACCTTCGACATTACGGCCAGCGTCGAGGAGATACCTGCAGTCCCCTTCCAGCCTGGCGATACCTGTCAGTTGGCTACCGTGCTCACGGCAGGGACGCTGGTCTCAGGCACCACGGCTGGACTAACCGGAAATTACGCAGACAGCGTAAGCTGCAAGGGGGCGGGAGGTATCGATGCCGTCTATCTGCTGGAGGCACCGCCCGGCAAGCGCCTCACCGTCAAACTCACCCCCACCACGGACTGGGATCCCTCGATCTCGCTGATCGAGTGGCCCCCGTCGAGTTGCGACGCAAGCCCCCGCGTCTGCGCTGCCAGCTTGGATGGCAGCATCAACTTCGAACCGGAGACACTGGTCTACCACAATACCTCTGAGTTCCCCGATTACATGTACATTGTTATCGACACCAACTACGCCAACGAAACCGGGTCCTTCACCCTGATGCCGGAGATCACGACCATTCTGGAGGGCGACCTTTGCCAGAATGCCCCCACGATTACGCTCCCAAGCACAGTCACTGGTGCAACCACGGCGGGTTACGCCAACGACTACAACGGCGGGACCAACTGCGCCGACCCAAGTTCTTCTTCCACGGGGCCTGATCGCGTCTTTTCGGTCTCGGTGCCCGCGGGCAAGCGCCTGACGGCCAAGGTCACCCCCACGGGTACCTCCTGGGATCCAACGGTGTCGCTGGTTGCGGGCCCCGCCTCCAATTGCAGCGCCTCGCCCTTGGTGTGCCTGGCGGGGGCCAACCTGGCGGGCAAGGGGCTCCCGGAGACGGTCAAGTACACCAACTCCAGCGGGGCCGCGGTGGTGGTCTTGGTGGT
>CAZMEC010000084.1:0-2975 GCA_964565265.1 uncultured Myxococcales bacterium | reverse complement strand
ATCCGTCCATCTCGCTGGTCAAGGGGCCCGCGGCGAACTGCAACAACAACCCGCGGAGTTGCCTTCAGAGCGCCGACGACTTCGGTTCTGGGGAGTCGGAGACGGTCACCTACACAAATGCCTCTGCCGGCGCCGAGACGATCTTCGTGATTATTGATGCCAACAAGACCAACGCCTCCGGTCCCTTCACCCTCCTCGCGGAAATCCTGTAGTCCAGGGTCAGTCCTGCGGGGCCAGGCCGCTGCAGGCCAGGAAGGCCGGGGCGCAGTACTGGGCCTGGCATCCCAGGCAGGCCTCGGAATCGGGGCCCATTGAGCATTGGCCCATGCAGTTGGTCAGCCCGCACAGGCCCTGCTGGGCAAAGCACAGGGCGCACTTGTTGGTCAGGCCGTGGACCTCTTTGATGCAGAACACGATGCAGCTCTCGGGGCTTCGGCCGCTGTAGCAGGTCAGGGTGCACTGCTTGACCTTGAGGTCAATGGCCTCGCGGTCCGTCTGAAGCAACCCCTGGTCCTCGTCGTTGGTGCAGGCGCCAAGGCCAGCCACATCCGAGTCCACGGTGTCGGTGGGCAGGTCCGCGCTATGGTCCAGACCCGTTGCATCCACAGGTGTAAGCGTGTCCTCCGGGGTCAGGTCGGAGCCGGCCAGGTCCGTCTCCAGGGTGTCCTGCGCGGCGTCCAGGCCAAGCTGATCCCCCTGGACCAGTTCGCCCACCAGATCCTTACCGGCGTCCGTGCCGTCGTCCTTGCCGCAGGCCCCAAGCCCCAACAGCGCAGCCAAGCCCAGCACCGTCCCCCGCAGCCCCCAACGCACAATAGAGATCTCCATGGCAGGTCATCCTTTTCAAGGTTTGTGATGGCGTGACGGTAGCACCGAATCGGGCGGGAGAAAAGGGTGGGTTGGCGGGGGTAATGTCAGTAGCCTCAGCCCTGTCTTTGGAGACAGGGTCAGCTCTGGCTGGAGAGGCCGCTGCAGGTCTCGAAGGTGGGGGCGCACTCCTGGTTCTGGCACTCAAGGCAGGGCTCCGAGGAGGGGTCCACCATGCAGGTGTCGAGGCACTTCTGCATCATGCAGAACTTGGCCTCGGCGAAGCAGGTCGCGCAGGGGCCGGACAAATCGGTGTACTCCTGGATGCACGCCACCGTAAGCGCCGCCCCATTCGCAATGGAAGAGAACGCCAGGGCGCACTGCTGGGCCTCGGCGTTCAGGGCCTCCAGGTTGCCCTCCGCCAGCATCAGGTCAGCCTCGTTGAGGCAGACACCCTGGGGCGCGGCGTCCGCCTGGGCCAGATCGGCGGCGGTGTCCAAGGTGTCCTGGTCTGTGGTGTCGAGGGGCGCGGGGAGGTCTCCCTGGGCCAACTCGAGGTCCCCAAGCCCGTCAGCGGCGCCATCGGTGGGGTCTGCGAGGTCCGCCTGGGTAAGGTCGGTCGGCAGGGTGTCCTGCACCGTGTCCAGGCCAAGCTGATCACCCTGGACAAGTTCGCCCACGGTGTCTTTGCCGCCCTTGGCGTCGTCAGCACCGCAGGCCCCCAGGCCCAGCAGCGCAGCCAGCAGCAGCGTCCCCCGCAGCCCCCGTTGAACAGAAGAAGTCCTCATTGGCAGCGCCCTTTCATGGTTCAAGTTGGCGTGACGGTAGCACCGAAACGGGCGGGAGGGAAGGGCGGGGCTAGGGGGCCTCGGGGTCGGACCTGCCCAGGGACAGGGCGAGGTTGAGGACGATGGCCAGGACCGTGCCCAGGGCGATGCCCGCGAGGTTGACCCCGCCGAGGGTGACGCCGGCGACGCCCAGGCCCGTGGCGAAGGTCAGGGAGGCGCCGGCCACCACCAGATTCTTCTGGGAGGAGAAGTCCACCTTGGAGTCCAGCCAGATCTTCACGCCCATGATGGTGATGAGGCCGTACAGCAGGACCGAGACGCCGCCAAGGACCGGGGCGGGGATGGACTGGATGACCAGGCCGAACTTGGGGCACAGGCCCAGCAGCAGGGCGATGCAGGCGGCGGCGATGAAGTTGTAGATGCTGAAGACGCGGGTGATGGCCATGACGCCCATGTTCTCGGCGTAGGTGGTCTGGGGGGTGCCGCCGCCCAGGGCGGAGACGAAGGTGGCGGCGGCGTCGCCCAGGTAGGCGCGGCCCAGGTGGGGGTTGAGGTCGCGGTTCATGTAGCCCGAGATGGCCTTGATGTGGCCCTTGTTTTCGGCCACCAGGACGACGAAGACGGGGGCGATGACCAGCAGGGCCTGGGGGCTGAAGGCGGGGGTGACGAAGGGGGGCAGGCCGAACCAGGGGGCGGCGCCGATGGCCTGGATCTGGGCGGGGTCGATGAGGCCCAAGGCCAGGGACAGCAGATAGCCCAGGACCACGCCGATGAGGATGGGCAGCAGGCGGAGGAAGCCTCGCAGGTAGACGGACACGGAGGCGGCCACGGCGAAGGTGAGGGAGGCCACCAGGAGCTTGAGGTAGTCGTCGGTGCTGGCCAGGGCAAAGCCCGAACCCAGGAAGTTGGAGACCGCGGAGGAGGACAGGTTGAGGCCGATGAGGGCCACCACGGCGCCCGTGACCACGGGGGGCATGAGGCGGTCGATCCAGGCCGAGCCGTAGCGGATGGTGGCGGCGGCGGCCAGGGCGTACAGGACGGCGGCGCCGGCGATGCCAAAGAGGGCGAAGGGGATGTTCTCGGCCAGGCCTCCGGTGACGGCCAGCACGGGGCCGATGAAGGCGAAGGAGGACCCCAGGTAGCTGGGCACCTTGGCCCGCGTGATGGCGATGAAGATCAGCGTGCCCACGCCCGAGAAGAAGATGGCCGTCTGGGGGTTGAAGCCCATCAGGATGGGGGCCAGCACGGTGGCGCCAAACATGGCCACCACATGCTGCAGGCCCATGGGGATGAGGCGCGAAAGGGGCAGCTTGTCTTCCGGGTAGTAGAGCTTTTGCATGGTTTCCTCCAGGCCGACAAAAATCCGACTTCTGGAGGCGA
>CAZMEC010000083.1:7329-13409 GCA_964565265.1 uncultured Myxococcales bacterium | reverse complement strand
GGATTGAACTGGGGACCTAGGGGTTATGAGTCCCTCGCTCTACCGGCTGAGCTACGCCACCGTTTTCAACGCGGAGAATCGTATTCGGGCGGGGCCTGCTGTCAAGAGAAAACGCCGGAGAGGCCGGGGCGGGAGGGATTACTTGCCGACAGCAAGCAGCTCCACATCGAAGACCAGGACGGAATCCGGGGGGATGACATCACCGGCGCCACGGGCGCCGTAGCCAAGCTCGGGGGGGATGATGAGCTTGCGCTTGCCGCCAACCTTCATGGTCAGGACGCCCTCGTCCCAGCCACGGATGACCTGACGACGGCCAATGATGAAGGTGAAGGGCTGGCCCCGGTCCACGGAGGAGTCGAACTTGGCGTTGTTGGACTGCAGCCACCCGGTGTAGTGGACGGTCACATGCTGGCCGGCCTGGGGGGTCTCGCCGCTGCCCACCACGGCGTCAATGTACTTGAGGCCGGAGGCGGTGGTGACCTCTTCGTTGGCGGCAGGCTTGGGCTCTTCGGCCTTGGGCTCGGGCATGGCCTCGGGCTTGGCCTCTTCCGCCACGGGGGCCGGGGCCGCTTCGACGGCCGGAGCCACTTCCGCAGGCTTGGGGGCTTCGGGGGCGGGAGCGGGGGCCTGGGCAGCCTCCTGCTTGGGTTCTTCCTTCACGGGGGCTTCCTTCTTCGCACAGGCAGAAGTCAGGCCCATAGCCAAGAGCACCACAGCGACGGTCAAGATCCTCATGTTCTACTCCTGAGTTGTCACAATCTTCGAGGGCGAAATATGGCCGCAAAACCGGCCTGCTGTCAAGCCCGCTCAACGCACACCATGGAGGCCCGGGGCATTGGGGCGGAGGTCAACGGGAGGGGAAGGAGCTGCGGTGTTCCAGCACCTGGGGCCAGGGGTACCAGTGGTTCCGCACCGCGCCCAGCAGATAGAGGGACCCGGTGACCAGCAGGAGCCCATCCTTGGGGCAGTCCTCCAGGGCCGCCGCCAGGGCCTCCTCCGGGCTTCGGTGGGCATAGGCCTCGTAGCCCAGGGGCCGGGCCAACTCAGCCATGGTCCCGGGGTCCGGGCAGTCCTTGCCATACAGCGCGGGGGCCGCCAGGTGCACCAACTTGAAGGCGTGGGAGAGGCCCCGCAGCAGCGGCGAGGGGTCCCTGTGACCACTGACGCCCAGCAACAGCACCGTCCCCCGGCGCCCCCCCGCAAACTCGCCAGCCAGGGCCTCCAGTTTCTGGGGATTGTGGGCCCCATCCAGGATGACCCGGGGGCCCGCCTGGACGGTCTCCAGGCGCCCGGGGAAGCGGGTATCTTCCAGACCACGCACCACCGCCCCCGCATCAAGCGAGAAGCCCTCCCCAACCAGCGCATCCGCCGCCAGGGCTGCCAGTGCCGCATTGCGCCTCTGGAAGGCCCCGGAGAGGCCGGGGCGACAGGTCAGCCGGCCAAGCCGCGGCAGGTTCAGCTCCAGAAGGCCGGGCTCCTGGGCCGTCTGGGCCAGGTCCTCCTCGCGCAGCCAGGTCATCTGGACCCCCAGGGCCGTGGCCTCCCGGTCCAGCACCTCCCAGGCCGCCCCCTTGATGGCCACGCAGGGCACCCCGGCCTGCATGATCCCGGCCTTGTGCCAGGCAATCTCCTCCACGGTGTGGCCCAGGTGCTCTTGATGATCCAGGCCCAGGTCGGAGATGACCGACAACACCCGGTGCAGACCCTGCACCAGGTCGAAGCGACCGCCCAGGCCCGTCTCAATCACCGCCACCTGGATGCCCCGGCGCTTGAAGACCTCGTAGGTGGTGGCCAGGGAGGTCATCCCGTGGACCGAGGCCGGGCAATCCTCCCGGCGCCGGAACTCCTCGGTGACCGGCCGCACCGCCTCCACCCCAGCAATGAACTCCTGGGCACTGCAATAGCGGCCGGAGATCCAGGTCTTCTCAGTGATGACCTGAAGATAGGGAGAGGTGTGCAGGCCCGTCTCCAGGCCCGCGCTGCGGAGGATGTTGGCCAGGAAGCTGGACACCGACCCCTTGCCCGAGGTCCCCGCCACCTGGATGGAGGGGAAGGCCGTCTGGGGGTCTCCCAGGGCCCGGTTGAACTGGCCCACGGCCTGCACCTTGCCCTGGGGATCCTTGCGCCGCGGGGTCAGCCGCACTATCTCTTTGTCCACATAGTTGGCCGACGCAATGAAGCGTTCGAGGAGGACCTGATCCATTCCGGGGGCTTACTTCTTTCTGCGGACTTCCACGCGGTAAAGGGTGCCCCCTTCCTTCTTTCCAAGCCGGAAGAGACGGAAGAGGCCCAGGTGCAACTCCGCGACGCGGCCGCTGGGCAGCTTCACGGGCACCCGTTCGTCGTTGTCGGGGGCCAGCACGAGGCACTTGCCCAGGCGCGGGTGGTCCAGCCAGTCGCCGCGCTCCAGGCTGATGTCGTCAGGCTCAACCTCCTGGGCGTCCACAGCGGTGAACTCGGGCTCCCGGCCTCCCGCCTGGAGATCACCCTCCTCGGCGCCTCCGGAGGGCATGGCCTGCAGCCAGACCCGCAGCCCGGTGGAGGCATCCAACAGCCGCCGCAGGCTGACATTCTCGAAGGTCTCCAGGACCAGCTCGAACTGGATCACCTGGGCCCGCACAAGCTGCCCCAGGATGACCTTGTTGCGCCCCACCTCGGAGGCCGTCGCCGCCGCGTGGAGGAAGATGTCCAGCTCGTCCTGCTCGCCCAGGGAGATGAAGCCCTCGCAGGAGGCCAGTTGATACACGCCCTCAAAGGTCTCGTCGGGCAGATAGGCGGCCTGGCCCCGGCTGTAGCGGCGAAACACCGGGTCCCGCACATAGCCCACGGCCCGGATATGGCCGCAGCTCACTGAAAAACGATGGCAGAGTTCAGTAAGGCCCGCTGTAAGGTCCGTATTGATCTCAAGGGCCCCAACCAGCTTCCTGCTGTGCCCGATCTCTGTGACTATCATTGTCGACTCCCGGAGGCATTCCAGCGACAACTGGGATTATAGGTGCGAGGTCCTGCCTGTCAAAACGGGGCCCCCTGCGGACAAGTCGAGCACCTTCACTTGAACATTTTCTTCAGCTTCTCCAGGGCATCCTCGGGGGTCTGAGGGGCCTTGTAGGCCGCCCCCGGAGTCGTGCCGAACAGCTTGGCCAGCTTATCCTTGGCCACCTGGGCCTCGTTGACGGCCTCCTCAGGTGACTCCTTGAAGGTGAAGTAGAGGCAGAAGTTGCCCTCTTCCCGTTCCCGGATGAACTCGCTGCGGTTCTCGGTGCACTGGTTGTGGACGCTGGGGTCCCAGTAGGCGCAGTTCTTGCAACAGTGCAGGTAGGCGTGGCAGTTGGGGCAAAGGTCGCGGCGTCCGATCTTGGTCTCGAACACCAGCTTTTCAGAGCACTTGTAACAGCGAAGAATGGGATCTTTGCTTTCCATGGCTTCACTCCCGGGGCATGGGGTTACTTACCCAGATTGCTAAGAAAATCGCCAGCCAGGGTCCTCACGGACACGGCCAGCATGTCACCATCGTCGGTCAACTGGGCCTTGCCGGCGCCGTTGAGACCCATGACCCAGACCTCTCGGTCGCTCTTGGTGCGCTTCTCGTTGTCTCCCATGGGGACGCCCTTGGCAAAGCGAGGCGTGGCGGTGAAGACCAGCACCTTGCCTGCGGGGGACAGGGCGAAGCCCCCAATGACCAGGTTCTCGGCGCTCTGGTTCTTGGGGTTCTTGGTGAGGTTCAGGAAGTCCCCCTCCTCGAACAGCGTCTGGTCCGTCACGGAGGCCAGGTCCATCATGAAGATGTCCGTCTCGGGCTTCCCGGAGAGGCCCGCGTTGCAGTCGTCGAAGGCCACAAACAGCAGGCTCTTGTTGTCCGTCGTGAACACGGGGTCCCCGGCGACCCGTCTGAATTTCCAGGGCGTGCCGGCGATCTCGTCGCAGATATTGGTGGTGTAGTAGCCCTCGCCCACCCAGAACAAGCCCTTGGATTTCATGGTCTTGGCGACGGTGTCGTAGAGGCGGACCCGGAGCTCCTTCTCGGCGATGGTGAAGGCGACCATGAGGCGACCGTCGGGGGAGATGCCCACCGGGTCCTGGTCGTCGTACTCGCTGCCGCTGCCCACGCACTGCCCATCAATCATGGTCATGCAGATGTAGTCGATCTCAGCAAGCTCCCCGTCGCGCCATTGATAGATGCGCTGGCTGCGGATGGTGGTGCCCAGGAGCGCCAGGGTGGAGCCATCCTTGGAGGCCTTGAAGTGCCCCTTGTAGGTGCTGTGCTGGGGCCAGTCCGGATCGTCCTCCGGGGGGAAGGTGAACAGGGTCTCGGGGGCGGTGACGGGGTTCAACTGCCGGCGCACGATGTCGTAGCGGCAGGCCTGCCCGTTGCACTCCTTCTTCTTGGAATAGTAAAGGTAGTTTCCGGCGAACCGGAAGTCCGTGACCCCGGAGATCACGATGCCCTTCACCATCTTGACCTCAAGCTGGCTGTTGAAGCGGCCAATCTGGAAGGTGAAGCCGTCCTTGTTGGGCTTCTTGATGGACATGGCGATCCACTCCACCTTGTCGTCCACCACGCAACCCAGGGCGCAGCTGCAGGGGGCCGTCTGGAGGGGGTTGCCTTCCTCGTCCTCTTCCATGATGAGCGTGCAGTCAGAGATGGTCTGCCCCGAGAAGTCGGTGAGGGCGAAGGGGGTCTCCTGGTCGTAGACCGGGTCCTTGCCATCGGGGGTCATGAGGTAGAGTTCGCTCTCCGAGTCGTTGACCCCGGTGATCCGGCCCCGGTAGTTGAACATGATGGCAAAGTCGGTCTCGGGCAGCAGGTCCCCCACCGAGCACTTCCCCGCCACGCAGTTACCCTCGGCACAGGTCCCGCAGGAGCCGCCGCAGCCATCGGTGCCGCAGTTCGAGTCCTCGCAGTCGGGGATGCACAGCTCCTCGCACATGCGGGTCCGGGCATCGCACACCTCGGGGAAGAGGCACTCGCCGCACAGGTTACCGCAGCCGTCGGGGCCGCAGCCGTTCTGGGGCAGACAGTTGGGGTAGCAATTCACGGGGACGGGGCCGCAGGCCCAGGAGGTGGGCTGGCAGACCAGGTCGTCCTGGCACTCCCCGCAGCTTCCCCCACAACCATCGTCGCCGCAGGCCCGGCCCGTGCAGTCCGGCGCGCAGGGCACGCATTGGCCCTCGAAGCAGGGCCCCACCGCCCCACATTCCCCACAGGAGCCACCGCAGCCGTCGTCTCCACAAACAAGTCCATCACAGACCGGAGTGCAGTCTTCCTCGCCGCAGGCCACTAGAATCATTCCAAAAAATGCAAGCAACAGAGCACTGGTGAACTTCATCACTCCACCCGAAAAAATTGCCGGGTGGAATGTAGCCCAAAGGCGGGTCAGTAGCAATTCATATTACGGACAGGGGCCGCGGCCACCGCGCCGCTAGCGAGGCTTGATGTGCAGGCGGCCGCCCAGATAGGGGGCCAGCACCTCGGGCAGCAGCACCGTCCCGTCGGCCTGCTGGTAGTTCTCCAGGAGGGCGACGATGGTGCGACCGATGGCCAGGCTGGAGCCGTTGAGGGTGTGGACCAGCTTGGTCTTGCCCTTGCTTTGGTCGGCGGGGCGATAGCGGGTCTCCAGGCGCCGGGCCTGGAAATCCTTGAAGTTGCTGCAGGAGGAGATCTCCCGCCACTGGCCCTGCCCGGGGAGCCAGACCTCCAGGTCGTAGGTGTGGGCCGACGAGAACCCCAGGTCCCCGCTGCACAGCTCCATGACCCGGTAGGGCAGGCCCAGGCGGCGCAGGATCTCCTCCGCGTCGGAGGTCAACGCCTCAAGTTGGGCCCCGCTGGCCTCCTCGGCGCAGAAGCACACCAGCTCCACCTTCTGGAACTGGTGGACCCGGGTGATGCCCCTGGTGTCGCGCCCCGCAGCCCCCGCCTCACGCCTGAAGCAGGACGAATAGGCCACATACTTGATGGGCAGGACGGCCTCATCCAGGATCTCCCCCCGGTGGAGGTTCGTGATGGGCACCTCGGCGGTGGGAATCAGGTACAGGTCGTCCACCTTGTAGGCCTCCTCGGCGAACTTGGGCAGCTGCCCCGT
>CAZMEC010000083.1:0-7229 GCA_964565265.1 uncultured Myxococcales bacterium | reverse complement strand
TCCCCGACAGCACCTGCATCTCCGCCCGCACGGTGGCCATCTCCTCCTTGGACTTGCTGCGGTCCTTGAAGACCTCTCCCATGCGGCGCTGCTCGGCGCGGCCGCTTTCGAACTCCCGGAGGGCCGCCAGCCGCTCCTTGTAGAGGGCCTCAAAGCGGTCCCAATCCACATTGGCCCCGCGGGTCCCCAGGCCAGCCTTCACCTCGGAAAGATTCTCGTACACAAAACGGGCATCAAGCATTTGGCATCCCCAATGGTGCAGTCTTCCAGACCCGCGT
This sequence comes from uncultured Myxococcales bacterium, assembly GCA_964565265.1. Lineage (GTDB taxonomy): Bacteria > Myxococcota_A > UBA9042 > CAIXZC01 > CAIXZC01 > CAIXZC01. The sequence goes on along the minus strand of CAZMEC010000083.1, from coordinate 6,951 downwards.
TTTGTACCCCCAAACGGCCCCCCCGCGCAAGCGGGAAGCCGATCCCGGAGGCCACTCCGCCCATCGCCTGCCTTGCTGTGGCCGGGGTGGCTCTGCTAAGGTCAGGGCCAAACCTTGGAGGGTCCTCGCCTTGCCTGCACCGCCTTCAACCTGCCGCCTGCTGCTGCTGGGCCTCTGGCTTGGGGCGGCCCTGGGCGCCTGTGCTGCGCCGGAGCCCGAGCCTTGCCCTAAGGGAAGTGCGCCGGACGCTGCCGGGGTCTGCCGCTGCGCCGACTCCCAGGTCCCCGACCCGGTCGCGGGCTGCGGCTGCCCGGAGGGCTCCGAGGCCACCCCTGAAGGGACCTGTGAATGCCTCCCTGGGGTGCCCTCCTGCGGGGGCCTCTGCCGGCCCGACCTGGCCCCCCTGGACCTGGACTATTCGACCGGCGTGGACGCCTGTGCCAGCTACACCTGCGGCGCTGCCTACCCCGCGGCCTGCCTCACCCTGCCTGTCTGGCACCTTGTCGTGGAGGACTCCAACCTGGCGCTGCTGACGGACAACCGGGACCGGGACCTGGAGGTGCCCGCCCGGCTGCTGGCCCAGGACCAGTGCCGCGCGGTGAGGCTGGAGCTGCACGGAGGCCTGGCCCGGACCTTCGAGAAGAAATCCTTCCAGGTCAAGCTCCTGGGTGGGGGCCTGCCCTTCGATCCCTTCGCCGATGACCTGGGCGGCTCCCAGCCCCCCTCGCTCCCCCTGGAGAACCTCATCCTCAAGGCCCAGTGGGTGGACCCCTCCCTGGTGCGGGATGCCCTGACCCACGAACTGGTCCGGGCCGCCGGTGGCCTGGCCCCCCGGGTACGCTTCGTCCATTTGGTCCTGGCCCGCCGCTACCACGGGCTCTATGCGCTCACCGAGGCGGTGGACGGCCGCTTCCTTGATGCCGCCGGCCTGCCGCCTGCGGGGCAGCTCTACAAGGCCGTGAACCACAACGCCAACTTCCAGCCCAAGGAGCAAGCCCTGGCGGGCTACGAGAAGAAGCTGGGGACGGAGGGCAGCGACGGCGCCCTGGAGACCCTGCTGACGGCGCTGTGGGCCTGCCCCTCCGGTGACAAGACCTGCTTCGATACCAGGGTGCTGCCGCGCCTGGACCTGGACAGCTACTTCGCCTATCTGGCCGCCAACGCCCTCGCAGACAACCGGGACGCGTTCACCAAGAACTACTACCTGTTCAGCGGCGACCCCCGCAGCCCCGGGCCCTTCTTCACCGTGAACTGGGACGCGGACGCCACCTTTGGACTGAACTGGGACGGCAACCTCGCCAAGCCCCCGGCCCTGGGCCCCTGGGGGCGCAGCACCGGCCTCTCCAGCAAGCTGGCCGCCCTGCCCGTCTACCGGGATCAGTACCTGGACCTGCTGGACGCCCTCACCGAGACAGCCCTGGAGGGCGGCCTGCTGGAGGCCCGCCTTGCGGAACTGGAGGCCCTGCTGGCCCCAGACATAAGGTTCGAGGAGTGCCGCTGGCAGCGCCCCGGGGCGTTTGCCCAATCCATCGCGCTGATCCGGGACTTGCTGTAAGGGGCAGCCCCCTCCCTGGCGGTCGGGGTTCGGATCCGCTTACTTCGTGCGCGGCTTGGACGGCAGCCCCCTCCCTGGTGGTCGGGGTTCGGATGATCATTTTTCGAAGAGGGTCTCGTCAGGGCGGCCGGGGCTGCGCTGGTCGGGCAGGGCCTGGTAGCCGGGGGACGAGGGCAGCAGCCGACCCTGCAGATCCAGCAGCGGCGTCCCCGGCAGGTTGCCCTCCACCTGGTCGAACTCGGGGCTGTCCACCAGGCTGCTCTTGATCCTGATTGCCCCCTCCAGGGGCCCCTCCAGGAGCCCGACCAGATTCAGCACCGGCGCTGTCAGGCTCTCCGCCACCACGCACTCCTCCAGGGTCAGGGTCCCCCCCACCTCCTGGTCGTAGGAATCCCCGAAGCGGGCCCCCACGCCGTTGCCCCGGAGGGTGCTGCGCCGCACCAGCAGGGACGGGCTCCCGTAGCCTGCCTCCACCCCCTGCCCACAACCCTGGACCAGGCTCTCCAGCAGCTCCGCCCGGTGGGAGTCGGAGGCCGCCAGCCCTTCGTTGCGACACCCCTCCAGCAGACAGCCCTCCACCAGCAACTCGGCCCCGTTGTGGTCGATGCAGTCGTCCTCCGTCCCCCACACCACCGTCCCGCGCACCACCGAAAAGGGCGGCTCGCCCCCCTCCCCCGAGGGCAGGGACCGGAAGTACAGGCCGTCGTTGTCGTCATCCTTGGCCACCCCGTCCCCATCGGGAATCTGGAGGATGTGGCAGTCCTCAACCAAGACCCGGCTGCGCACGAACTCCGCCCCCGTATCACAGCGGGTAAGCACGCTGCGCCGCAGGGTCACGGTGGCATCCTCCGCCCCCAGGGCCTTGCCCGGGTTGTCCGCGAAGAGGCAGTCCTCCACCGTCACCGCCGAGTCCCGCACCATCAGCACGGGCTGGCTCTTGGAATGCCCAAAGGCCTTGGCCGAATCGGCGCCGCCGCCGGTGAAGATCACGAATTGGTATTGTCCGACCGAGCCCCCATGCCGAATCCCCCCAAAGCCTCCGACCGCCTCCAGGGGCGCCACGAGGATGGGGGCCTGGCGGGTACCCAGGGCCCGCAGTTCGCCCTCCACCAGCAGCTCCGTCTTGGGGCCCAGTAGCAGCACCGTGCCGGGCTCAAGCGTGACCTTGGCGCCGGCTGGAATCTGGAAGTCACTGGCCAGCTTGAGGATCCCGCTCCAGGTCGTCTGCTGCCCCGTTGTCAAGGCCTCGGGCACCACCGCGGCGTCCAGGTCCAGAGGGGACGGCCCCGGCAACGGGGTGCCGCAAAGCTCCACGCCGGCCGCCGCCTCGGCTTCGGACCTGAAGCTCGGCACGGCCACTCCTCGAATCAGGGGGAGCCGGGCCTCTCCCAGGGTCAGGACGCCCTCGTGCCACACCGCCCCGGGGCCCCTCAGCGCCACCAGCATGGGGGTGGCCCCGTGGGGAGCCAGGAGGGGCGGCCTCAGCACGGTCAGCGCCAGGGTCTGGGCGGCCAGCGCTTCGCAGGCCTGGGGCGGCAGCGTCACCGGCCCGGCGTCCACCTCGGGGGCGGCATCCAGGCTGCCCAGATCGCCCTCTCCCCGGGCCCCTCCCCCGCAGCCCCCACCCAGCGCCGCGGCCAGCAGCAAGCCCCCCAACAGAGCCCTTGCCCCCGGCGTCCTCATCTGCCCTCCTGGGCCGTCCGCCACTGGGCGATCCGGGCCTTGAGCAGATCCCCCCTGGCCTCCAAGGCCTCCACGAAGGCCGCCATGGTGGCCTCCAGGTCAGCCTGGGCCACCGCCGGCTCCGTGGCCCCGGGGTTCTTCTTCAGCAGTTCATTCATCACGGCGCAGACCTCAGGCCGGGCGAAGTAGGGCCGCAGCAGCGCCCCCGTTGCCCCCACCGCCTCCCCGATCCGCTGGGGCGCCAGGCCACCTTCCAGCAGGCCCGCCAGCTCCTCCACGAAGAGGCCGTAGATGACCGGATCCGCCAGCAGCCGCTTCTCCAGGTCGCCCTCGGCGCAGAACGCCAGGCCAAAGGGATCCACCCACGCATGTTTGCCCTCGTGGTGGCAAGCCTCGTTGCAGTCGTCCAGATCCCAGACATGGGGGCGGAAGCGGTGGAAAGGCATTTCACTGTTGGCCCCGAAGACCTCGGAGTAGAAGATGGTCTCGTCAACCCAGTCCCCCACTCGAAGCACCGAAAAGAAGGCCAGCATCCGCAGGTAGGCAGGCAGGTCCAGCACCTGCTCCAGGGCCGCCACCAGGGACTCCCCCGCGAGGCCCTCGCCGGTGGCCACCAGGGCCCGATAGTCGGCCAGGGCCTGGGCCGGAGTGGAGCTGGAGAACTTGACCTCCGGCGCCTCGTCCTCGGGGTCGAAGCGACGCCTGATGACCGAGGCCAGGCCGCTGACCCCCTGCTTCAGGATCTCGTGGGTCTTCCCCACCAGCAGGTAGGGCCCCCGGGTCCGGCCCTCCAGGCGCAGCTCCACCAGACCCATGGGGAGCTGGAAGATGCCCAGGTCCCTGGCCAGGATGGCCGCGCTGTGCTGCCGGAAGTAGCGATCGTCGCCGCACATGGAGAGGAGGAAGAACTCGTCGTCCAGGCCGCCCCCCGGCAGGGCGATGCGGGTGCCCTTGAGATTCACGGAGAGGCTCTTGCGCTCACATTCCATGCTGGTCTGGCCGTGAAAGCGGGCCCGGGCCGCCAGCGGGGTGCCGCCGTCGAAGGCCAGCGCCAGGTCGAACTCGGCCTTGGACTTGTCCTGGTCGAGTTGTTCGAACAGCAGGCGCTGTTCCTCCGTGAACACCAACTCCACCACGGCGGGCGGCTTCCGCGGGAAGCCCGCCAAGGCTGCCTCGTCGCAGGGGCCAGCCAGGGCCCCAGGATGGGCCCTGCCAAACACACAGCTCCAGCCATCGGAGGAGGCCAGGACGCTGCCCTCCGGCACCCCCCCGCAGAGCCCCAGGGCGGCGAAGCGTTCCTGGCTGGCGGCGGCCCCAGCGATGATCCTGGCGGCCAGGGCGGCGCCGCCTTGAAGGTCGGGACCCGAGCTGTCCAGGGGCAGCAACTCCACCCCCGGGGGGAGCTCCAGATCAGGCGGAAGGTCCGAGGGTGACCCAGCCAACACCAGCAGGCGGATCAGGGGTTCGCGAGTCTGAAGGCCAGCCAGGGCCTGGGCACCCGCCTCAAGGGCCCCGGGCAGGTCCGGGGAGGGGCAGGTGGCACCCAGGCGGGCGGCCAACCCGCTGGACACTCTGGAGGCGGGACTCAGGGCATCCAGGGACAACAACTGGCGTCCCCCGGTGCAGGCCGAAGCCAGGCCCAGATGCAGCCCCTGGGAGGCCCCCAGCAGCGCCCCCTCAAAGGCCGCCAGGTCCTGGTCGGTCCAGGCCGGGAAGCCCGCGCCCGCCACCAGGAAGACCAGCCCTGCCCTGGGTTTGAAGGAGGTCGCCAGGGCCTGGGGGATGGGGTTGCCGACGGAGTCCGAGAGGGACAGTGCGGAGTCCGTCACCGCCAGGGGCGCCAGCAACAGCACCGAGTCCCCCGTCCCCTCCTGCCAGAGGGCCAAGGAGGCCCCCCCACTGCACTCCAGGCTGGCCCCCGGGAAGACCTCCTCAAGGGTGCCCCCATCCAGGGCATCGGAGTCCAGAGAAGGGCCCGGTTCGGTTTCACAGGCGGCGGCCAGGAACAACAGGCACCCAAAGACGGTGACGGCTCCTCGGCACCCCTGAAATCGGTAGTTGCTGGGCACTCAGACACCCCCTTTCCCGCCTGAAGCATTCACGGCTGGGGCCGCTTGTCAAAGACAATTGCCTTCGCGCCCGGTTAAGGGTAGATTATGCCGTTTTTCGAGCCGCGAGATTTTGTCATGGAGATGAAAATGAACAGGCCCTGGATTGCTGTGCCCCTGCTTTTGCTTGCCCTTTCGGCGCTTGCCCTGTCCTGCGGCAGCGACAGCAAGAAGGACGACAACCCGATAGTCTGGGACAACGACACCCTCCAGGTCGATGGCGGCGCCGACATCCCCTGCATCCCCTCCTGTGGCGGCCGCGAGTGCGGCACTGACGGCTGCGGTGGCAACTGCGGCACCTGCCCCGGGGTCCTGCCCAACTGTAGCGACGAGGGCATCTGCCAGGCCTCCTGCGTGGGTAGCTGCGACGGCAAGGTCTGCGGCACCGACGGCTGCGGCACCAGCTGCGGGGACTGCCCCCAGGGCAAGGCCTGCAACGCCAACGGCCAGTGCGAGGACAAGCCCTGCACCCCCGCCTGCGGCGGCAAGGACTGCGGCGACGACGCCTGCGGCAGCGTCTGTGGCACCTGTCCCCAGGGCAAGGCCTGCAACCCCATCGGCGTCTGCATCGACAGCGAGTGCATCCCCGACTGCAGCCAGAAAGAATGCGGCGACAACGGCTGCGGCGAGGACTGCGGCCAGTGCCCCAACGGCAAAAAGTGCGAGGACTTCAAGTGCGTCTCCTGCACCCCCGCCTGCAGCGGCAAGGTCTGCGGTGAAAACGGCTGCGGTGGCGTCTGTGGTACCTGCAGCGGCGGCCTGGACTGCGTGGAAGGCCAGTGCAAGGATGTGGCCCACTCCTGCGAGGGGCTGTGCAGCGACTACTGGCCCACGGAGGGCGACTGCTACTGCAACGAGGACTGCTTCGACAACAACAACTGCTGCCCCGACCTTTGCGAGGTCTGCGCCGACGATTACTACATCTCCAACGCCTGCGAGAACTGCACCCCCAAGTGCACCGCCAAGGAGTGCGGCCCGGATAGCTGCGGCGGCTCCTGCGGCACCTGCGGCGACAACGAGGTCTGCAACAACGGCCTGTGCGACTGCGTCCCCGACTGTGCCGACAAAGAGTGCGGCGACGATGGCTGCGGCAACTCCTGCGGGCCCTGCGGCGAGAACGAGAAGTGCACCGCCAACCAGTGCGTCGCCTGCACCCCTGCCTGCGACGGCAAGGACTGCGGCGACAACGGCTGCGACGGTAGCTGCGGCTCCTGCCTGGGCTACGACCAGTGCGTGAACTTCAAGTGCATTGAATGCGTCCCCAAGTGCACCGCCCGCAACTGCGGCAACGACAGCTGTGGCGGTACCTGCGGCGAGTGCGACCCCGGCGTCCCCTGCAAGAACGGGGTCTGCACCACCTGCACCCCGGGCTGCAACGGCAAGGTCTGCGGCGTGGACGAGTGCGGCACCTCCTGCGGCACCTGCACCAACGGCAAGAAGTGCGTGGCCGGCACCTGCGTCACCGATAGCTGCAAGCCCGCCTGCACCGGCAACGACTGCGGCGACGACAACTGCGGCGGCGTCTGCGGCGTCTGCCCCCCGACGGCCGACAAGACCAAGTACATGTGCTACGACAACTACTTCAACACCAAGTGCACGGCCCCC
>CAZMEC010000082.1:0-13522 GCA_964565265.1 uncultured Myxococcales bacterium | reverse complement strand
CCGGAGAGCACGATGCGATCCGGGCCGTTGACCAGGGACAGGTACAACTGGCAGTCCTCGGGCATGCAGGCGTTGAAATCCTCCAGGCGCTGCTCTATTTCGGCCCGGGAGACGCCCTGAAGGGAGGCCATGGGGGAGGGGCGGCCCTCCTGGTGCTTCTCCCAATGGCGAAGCTGGTAGCTGGTCAGGGGCCTGGCGGGGAAGGCCTGCTGGGTGCGGAAGCCCTGGCGAAGCAGCCAGGTGGCGTAGCCAATGGCGGCGTCCTCGAAGTCCCGGCCGTCCAGGTCCTGGGCCAGCAGCGTGGCCGCCAGAATACCCTGGCTGTGGCCCGTGGCCCCAATGGCTGCCTGAGCTGAACTGATGGGAAGCCCCTGCTCCCGAGCGCGGATGATCTGGGAGGCCTGGGTCAGGAAGATCAGGGGATGGGAGACCAGCGAACTGGCCAGCACCTCGGGGGTCGGGCAGCAGTCCTTCTCGAACCACGCCAGCACATCCAGGGGCCGGGACAAAAGGCCGCTTCCCCGGATGTCGTCCCGGGTGGCCTGATCCATGAGGGGCTCCATGGCCCGCATGAGCAGGGACTCCACTGCCCGAGAGGCAGCGAGATTGGTCTTGAGCTCTTCAAAATATCTTCCCCCCTGGCCCCCGAACTGGACCAGGGCTTTGGCAGACTGGTCGGGGATGGCGGAAGCCTTCATCGGGCTGTTGAACATGTGGTAACCTCCTGGGGCGAGAGTCCGAAGACCGGACTTCAACGGGCGCAGTATCAAGCCCGGGGATCACGCCGGCAACTAATTGAACCCAAATGGAAAGGGAACGCACTGCGTCAATTGATCCGACCCCGCCCCAGGGCTGGATTTGGGATCCGCGTCATTTTGGTTGTACCAATGAACCGATTGGAGTGAAATCGCGCCTACACGAGGGAATGACCATGGCAGATGTCCTCTTTGTCCAGCTTCCGGTTCCTGAGACGGTGCCCCACAGGCTCACAGGAAACATCCCCCTGGGGGCCGCCAATCTGGTGTTGCACGCCCGGCGCTGCGGGGTGGAGCAGTCCCTCGAGATTGCGCCCCGGGAGGTCGTCAACCGCTACGGGGACCTGGCCCTGCTGGCCTGGATAAGGTCCCGGGCGCCCAAGATTGTGTGTCTCACCTGCACGGTCTGGAATGTGGAGCGCTCCATGGCCCTGGCGGCGGTGCTGCCTGCGCTGTTGCCGGGGGTCAAGGTCTGGGTGGGGGGTCCGGAGGTGGCGCCCGGGTCGGTGATCCTGCGGGAACCCCGGGTCTTCGATGTGGCGGTCATGGGGGAGGGCGAGGAGACCTTTGTGGCGCTGCTCGCGGGGGTCCCGCCCGAGGAACTCCCAGGAGTGGTCTGCCGGCAGGGGCCCGTGGGAACGACCCAGGCTCGCTCGCTGGCCTCCCTGGACGCCGTCCACGACCCCTTCCTGGAGGGCCTCGTCAGCCCTGAAGAGGACGGCGTGGTGCCTGCGGAATTCTGGCGGGGCTGCGTCCACGGCTGCCTGTTCTGCCGCTACAACCAGGGGCGCCGCTGTGCCCCCGCTGGGCGGTCCCTGCCCCGGGTGGAGGAGACCCTGCGCTGGTGCCTGGACCGGGGGGCCTCCGAGCTGTATCTGCTGGACCCCAGCCTGGAGCAGCGCCCGGACCTGGAGGACCTGCTGGCCCTGATGGCCCGCACCACCGGGGGCCGCCTCCCAGTGTTCGCTGAACTGAGAGCCGATGCGGTCACTCCCGCCCTCGCCCAGGCCCTCCACGGGGCCGGGATTCGCCGGGTCGAAACGGGCCTGCAGACGCTGACGCCGGAGGCCCTGCGGCTGGCCGCCAGACCCACCAACCCAGAGGCCTTCACCAAGGGCATGGAGGCTATGATTGGGGCCGGCATCGCCGTCAAGGTGGACCTCATGCTGGGCCTGCCGGGGGATTCTCCAAGCGCCTACCAACGCACCCTGGACTACCTGTCGGAGCGGGGCTTCGCCAAGAATCTCCAGGTCTTTGTCACCCAGGTCCTGCCGGGGACGGGCCTTCGCAAGGCAGCCACTCGGCTGAAGCTGGTCTTCGACGCCGAGCCGCCCTATCTCCTGCGCTCCGCCCCGGGGTGGCCCGAGGGCAGTCTTCACGCCACCATGGAGGCCATTGGCCAGCGCACTGGCACGGTCATGTGGGACACTGAGCCCCCCGTTCTGCACCGCCCCCTTTGGGCCCAGGGCGGGGCCCAGGAGCAGCCCTGCCCGGACAGCGACGCGGTGCTGCAGTATTCCTTCGACCTGGACAGGCCGGAGGGCCAGGCCGCCCTGACTGGGCAGCGCTTCTGGCGGGCGGCCTCCAGTGCGGTGTTGTGGTTCCGCTGCCAGGATTGGTCCCTGGCTCGCGCCCTGGTGCCCGCCGCGGTCCAGCGCTTTTTGCAGGGCAACCCCTTCTCCGCCCTGGCCCTGGTGCTGGAGCACCCTCCGGGCTGGCCCCTGGATCTCCACGACCAGCTAGTGGAGGTGCTTGCAGCCAAGGGGCCCTCGCTGTATCTGGACCGCATGTTGGCCACGGTGTCTGCCAATCGGCGCCTCTTCTCCGTCCTTCCGGGGCTGGGGTCCGGGGCTGTGGACCAGGCCTGGCTGGCGGACCTGCGGCAGGTGGCCGAGGTGGTGTGGAGCCTACCCCCGGGGGCCCGGGACAGGGCCCTGCTGGAGGCCCTCACCGAGGAGGACTATGCCCTGTTGGAGGCCCCCCCCGAGGGGCCCCTGGTTGTGCCCGCGGAGTTGCTTGGGCTTACCAATCCCACGGCCCTGATCCTGGCCGGGGCGACCAACCAATGGGCCTGGCTCAAGCGGCTTGATGAGGCTGGGGGCGTGGACTGGTAGGTTCAGTTCTCCAGAGACACCACGAAATGGCTGAGATAGATCCGGTCCACGCTGAGGGCGTGGGTGGTGGTGAGGCGCATGGACAGGGTCTTGGTGGCGGCCAGGGTCTTGTCCACGGTGACCGAGTAGCAGGTGCCGGAGGTGGCCGTGCGGTTGGTGATGTCGGAGGCCATCGGAGTCACGCTGTCCGCGTCCTCGCCGTAAAGGTAGGTGCCTGAAATGTAGGTGCCGGCCGTGGCGGAGGTCGTGTAGTAGCAGATGTCCACGGTCTTGATGGTGTTGGTGCGGCCATTGGACATGATGGGGATGGGCAGGGGGAAGTAGAAGTTGCAGCTGCCGGCGGAGTTGCGCACCACATAGACCGAGGCCCCCTGGGAGGTGCCCCCATCGCCGGCGGGCCTGGTGAGGTCGCAGAAGCCGGCGGTGTCGAACAGGGACACGCTGGAGGCAGGGATGCTGTACTTGTAGGCCAGGGGCTTGAGCATTGTTGTGGAGATGCTGGCGGCCTGGTCCTCGTTGACATACTTGGCGTCGTGCTCGTGGGTCGCCAGGGCCAGGTCCGAGGAGTGGATGCCGTCCAGCAGGTCGGCGTTCAGCTTGTCCACCTTGGCGCTGCTGGTGACTGTGAAGGGTGCGGTGGCGTTGGTGAACTTGGCGGTGGCCTTCAGTTCCGTGGTGCCCGTGCCGATGGTTACGGCCCCCTGCAGCGTCATGGCGCCGCTGAAGATGTTGCTGCCGGAGAAGGTCTGGTCGTTGTTGGTGTAGGCCAGGGAAGAGGGCAACTCCGTGTAGAGGTGGGTGTGGGTCTTCTTGGCGAAGCCCGTGTCGATCTCGGACTCCGTGTAGTAGCGCCCGTCGTGAAGGTGGGCTACCCCGCTGTAGAGGGCGTCGTGATTGTGTTCCAGGGTGGCGTAGGCGCTGTTGTGGTCATGCCCCAGGGTGGCGTAGGCGGCGTCGTGATCATGGCCCAGAACCGCGTAGGCGTCGTTGTGGGTGTGGCTGGCCAGGGAATAGGCCTCAGCCAGGTCCCCGGGGCCCACGGCTCCGTCCAGGATCATGGCCGAGGTGATCGCCCCGTGCTGCCCTTCGTTAAGATACAGGAGGTCCAGCAGTTCCTGGTCCAAGGTGAAGTAATTGTCCGCCAGGGTCAGGCCATTGCCCGCCAGATAAAGGTCGTTGGCGTCCTGGTCGCAGCCCCAGTTTCCGTTGGCGTCAGCCTTTGGCACCTGGCCGGCGAGGCAGCCCAGGCTGGCCTTCCCCAGGGCATTCACTGAGGGGTCCAGTTCCTGGCCCAGCCCCAGGTCATCGCTGCACTGCCAGCCCCCCAGGTCCGTGTCCCGCTTCAGGATCTTGCCGTCGGCGCAGTCCAGGGGCAGGGAGAGTTCGCGGGTGTCGGTGATGACCAGGCCCCCATCAGAGGCGGGCAGGAGGGTGGCCGGTCCGCAGACCCAGCCCTCCCCGTCCATGACCGGAGACTCGTCCTCGGCGCAGGCCACCTGGGCGAACAGATCCAGGTCCTCGCTGCAGGTCCAAAGGCCCCCAAGGAACCGCGGCAACTGTCCCTCCTGGCAGGAGATTTGGGCCTTCCCCAGGGCGTTCACGGAGGGGTCCGTCTCCTCGGTGAGGTAACCCTCGGCGCTTACCAGGGCACGGATCTCGTTGTTGGAAGGCACATTGTCGGCGGTCTGGGCCCGTCTGGCCCAGGGCACGGCAGAAATGGGTTGGCGGGGGGTCATCTCCGAGTCGTTGCCGATCTTGACGGCCAACCACAGGGGCTGGTCGTCAAAGAGGCTGTCGGGAAGCTCCAGGCCCTGGCCGCCCAGCAGCACCGTCAACAGGCCCGTGTCAATGTCCGCCTGGACGGTCTTGGTCCAGAGGGCCACCCCGCCGGTATCCGCAGGGTAGAGGGAGAACCTCACCGAGCGAGGCCCATCCACCGGGTTGCCTTCGCTGTCCGTCAGGTAGCCTTGGAAGACCATCTCCTGGGGCACCGCCGCCTGGACCTTGGCGCCCACGAGGGATGCCAGGAGGGCCAGGGTGGCTGCCATCAATGCTTGGGATCGTCGCATGGCTTCTCTCCTTAGTGTCACCGGGATCTCAGGACCGTCAGGCCCTTGAGACGGGCGCCCGGACTGCGCATCTCCACCGGCGAGGCCGGGCCAACCTGGAATGTCAGTTTCAATGAGCCGGTGCGCATGAAGCCGCCCCCGGCGGGAAGTCCCATCATCAAGAATTTTGGGGGGAGGGGCGCTGAGGAGCTGCTGTCGCCATCTGGGGCGTCAGCGTCCGTGACTGTTTCCGGGAGGATCTCCCCAAGGTCACCGGGGCCCGGGGCGTCTGCCAGATCCCCGCCGTGGGCGTCCTCTTCGCCGGGTAGATCCTTGAGCGGGTCCAGGTCCCCGAGTTGGTCAGAGGAGTGTTGATCCACCTCCCCCGGGTCACCGTCATGGAAGACCTGGTCGGCCCCGGCGTCCGTGGTCCCGTCCGCCGGCGTCCCACCCCCGCAGCCCCCGAGAATCAGCCCCGCCATGACAGCGAAAAAGGTGATTTTCATGGACACGATCGGTCTCCTTTTTTGACAGGCGAAGATTACCCGGAAATGCCCGATAAACGGAAGCACTTTGTTGCGCAATTTGTCCGGCCCCAGGAATCATGGTAAAGCCTGACCACTATGGTAGACGCTCGCAGACCCCCTCAGGAAACAGTTGTCGGCGCGGAGGACTCCCTCAATCCGCGGCGCTCCGTGGCCCTTTCCCTGGACGCCCTGGTGCGCTCCCTGCGGCTGGCCGGCTCCGGGGCGGAGGTCATGTCCAAGAAGGCCTTGAATGCCTGGCAGGGTCATCGGGATGTGGTGCTGGAATTGGAGCCCCACCTGGTGCGGGTTGGGGATCTGGTGGTCAAACCCACGGAGAACCAGGACGAGTTTCGTTGGCTGCTGTTTGCCTGCCAGGCGGGGCTGCGGACCCTGGCCCTGGGGCCCCATCCCCGGGTGGAGGATCTGCTGCGCCTGGGCCGGGAACTGGCCATCCTTGAGCCCACGCTGGAGTCTCTCAACCACTTTCAGGAGTGGCTCTGGGCCTATGGCGCGGAGGGCCTGGAGCTTGGGCTCGCGGACCCCCAGATCTGGCTGGTGGATGAGGCCTTTGAGGACCTGAAGACCAGGCGCCGGGCTTTGGCGGGTGGCCGAGTGGGGGCAGCCAATGCGGTGGCCCAGGCCTTGGGTGAGCTGGCTCCCGGGGCGGGCTCCTCGCCCTTCCTGGAGAACTTTCTGTCAGCCCTGGACAACGGCGTCCTGAGCGTCTCTGCCGAGGGCTTTGCCAAGCTGTCCGCCCAGGCCCACGACCGCGTCTTCTGGGTGGACTCGGAGCTGGAACTCATCATGGCCTACCCCGAACTGGAGGCCTGTTTTCCGCCCCCCCAGACGGCCCACCGGGTCCTGGACGCCCTGGCCCCCGACGGCGCCCTGCTGTTGCTGGGGCTGCTGGCCTCTTTGAAGCGCAAGGCCTCGACCTATTCCAAGGAGGTCGCCCTGGCCATGGGCACCGACCCCCTGGCCCTGGAGATCTTGAGGTCCATCCAACTCACGCCCAAGACCGTGGAGGCGCTCAAGATCGTGTTCTCCGACCAGCCCTCCCCCGTGAGCAGCCTGCTGGCCTCGCTTGCCCTCAAGCAGGCCAACGAGGACGAGGCCCTGGGGGAGCCCCTGGGCAACATGATCATCAACCTGGGGATAAGTCCGCTGGTGCGGCATCTGCAGTACGACGACCTGGACCCCCAGGCGGGGGTGTTTCTGGCCAAGGTGGTGACGGCCCTTCGTTCGTCCGACCGCCTCGCCCAGTTGCTGGAGAAGGTGCCCGTCAAGACCGCCATAGTCATCGTCCGCAATGTACCGCCGACCATGCTGTCGGCCTCGTCCCACATCGTGGTGGCGCTGATGAAGCGGGCTGGCCCCGAGGACCTGCTGGGCCTCATCAAGAGCCTCGCCAAGGGGGACCTGGCCGGGACCCGGGTTCTGGGCCAGGCCATGATGGCCTGCGGTGCCGAGGGTTGGACCACCGCCGCCATCACGGAGGCCTGCCCCGCCATCATCAAGGGGGGCTTCGGGGGGCAGTTTCTGCTACCCCTGGCGCAGAACCGCAAGCTGCCCCACTGGGCCCGCCTGGCCATCTTCAAGTGCCTGGAGGAGCGGGAGGAGTTGCTGGCTGAGGCGGTGGAGTTCAAGGTCAGCGAGGTGATGGAGCCAGCGGAGGTCCGGGCCTACCTTACGGCCGCCCGCAAGCGCCTGGGAAGGGGGCATTGATGGGCCCGCAGCAGCAGAAGGCGAACGGCGATCCCGGCGCCCAGGTGGTGGAGGCGCTCTTTCTGGCAGGCCGCACCATCGCCTCCCACGGCCGCACCCATCCCCTGGGTAGTCAAGCCATCCAGAACCTGATCACGGCCTTGGAGGCCGCCGGGCTACCCTTTCAGCTTCAGTTCGTGGGGGGCGCTGCCTTTCGGAATCGGGTGCTGATTCCTCTGGACCTGGCGACCTGGGACAAGGCCCAGTCACTGGCCTGGGGGCTTGGGCAGCGGGGCCTTCACGAGGTCCTGGTGGAGGCCCAGCCCAGTCAAAGGGCGCTGCTGGAGTTGGCCTCCATTCTGGCCTTCCCCGCGGCCAGCGAAGAGGTGCAGGGCCGGGAGATAGTGTTCTCCGGGGTGACGGTCCGCGCCCTCCCCGGGGTGGCCCCGGGGGAGGCCTCCAGGGACCAGGATCTGGAGGTCTTCTTGGCCACCCAGGTGGGCCTGGTCGTGGCTGAGGCGGAGCAGCTTTGCCGGGACCGTGGGCAGGCTTGGGCCTGGCTGCGGGCCCTGGGCTGTGTGAGGCGCCTGGAGGGTTGCCTGGAGCACGGCTCGGTGGCGGCGGTGAGGGCCATGGAACTGGCCAACAGCCCCTGGACCCTGGGACGGCGGGCGGCGGCGGCTTCCCTGGAGGCGCTGATCTGTTTGAAACAGGTGGACGCCCCGCCGGTGACCAGGCGCTCCGTGGCTGTGGCGGCCCTGGTGCTGGGGGCCCACGGCTTTGGGGTGGGCAAGCCCCAGCCCCTGGGGACAGCGGCCCAGTCTGCCCTGGAGGTGACCCTGCCCATCAGCGGCGGGCGTCCCATGGAGCCGGTGAAGGCCCGGGTCAACGCCCTGCTCCATCGGCTGAAGGGCGACCAGGCCCGGCCCTTGAGACCCGGCGCCTTGCCCCTGCTGCAGTTGGTCTATCACCTGGAGGGCAACAGAACCGGTACCCCGGCGCTGGCCCTGCCGACCCTTACGGACCTGGCCGCCCGGGAGTGCGCCCCTGGCAGTGATTGCAGGGACGGCTGGCTGGTGGTGTTGCTGGATGCGCTGGGGCAGATTGCCCCGGGGACCCGGGTGCGCCTGCCCGATGGCAGGGTGGGGCTGGTCCTGGAGCCAGGTGACACCGGAGATCCCCTGACCCCCAAGGTCCTGGCTGGGGGCCGGGTGGTGTCTCCTGCCTCCCCCGTGGGGCTGCTTGCCCCGGCGCCCAAGAATGCCCAGCTTTAGGCGGGAACACCTAATGATTCCGGGGAATAAGATCTGGATCTGCATGGTAAATTGTATTAGAATGCCCGCTACCTTGGCAGACCAAGCATGCTCAGAAAGGTCCAAGCCATGACTCCAAAACTCAATGCTATTGCAGCGTTCTTGCTCTTTGCGCTGCTGCCCCTGTCGGCCTTTGGTGGTCACCAGATCACCCGCTGGAAGGACAACCATCCGGCGGCGGTCTCCATCACCTTCGACGACAGCCTGTATTCCCAGGTATCCGTGGGCGTGCCCATGCTGAACGCCCGAGGCCTCAAGGGCACCTTCTATGTTCTAACGGCCAACGGCTGGAACGAGTGGGAGGGCTTTTGGGATGATTGGCGCGCCGTGGCCGCCAGTGGTCACGAGATTGGCAGCCACACCATCACCCATGCCCACCTTCGAAGCCTGTCTGAGACCGAGGCTCGCACGGAATTGCAAATCTCGCGGGATACTATTGACCTCGAGATCACGACCCAGAAGTGCCTGTCCTTTGCGTATCCCTTTGGCGAGTACAACGACGCGGTGCAGGCCCTCGCCGCCCAGTACTATCCCTACGCCCGGACCGTGTGGTCCAAGGACTACCTGAACTGGTATCCCGAGGACACCCCCGCGGGCTACACGCCCCTGGACTTCCTAGAGGTTGGCAGCTTCCCCTTTGACTGGCCGGCGGTGACCACAATTGGGGTCCTCAATGGCCACCTGGACGACGCCCAGGCCCGGGGCGCCTGGTACATGCCCCACATTCACCCGCTGGAGGATGCCACGGCCATCGCCGTCTACGGGGCCTTCCTGGACGAGTTGCTGATCCGGGACCTGTGGGTGGACACCTTCATCAATGTGGCCCGCTACATGGAGCAGCGCCTGGCCACGGTCATCACCGTGCAGTACGACACCGCCACCAAGGCCGCCATCCGGCTCTCCAATACCTTGGACAAAACCATCTACAATGTGCCCATGACGGTGCGCAGCGTGGTGCCCGACACCTGGTCGGACATCGTGGTCGTGCAGGGCACCAATGGCCAGGTCGTGGAGCCCGTGGTAGAAGGCAGCGAGGCCGTGATCTACTACGAGGCCCTGGCGGATGGCACTCTCATCACCCTCACCCCCAGCACCATCGGTGTGGACCCACACACCCCCGTGACCCTGGAGTACCGAGTGACCTTTGCGGCGGACGACGCCGAGGAGGCCGCTGCGGGCACCGTGTGGATCGACAGCAGCGACCTGGAGCTGGTCAACGACACCTGGAACAGCGCCGGCAACCAGACAGTAGGGCTTCGCTTCAGGGGCGTTGGGGTCCCCCCCGGGGCCACCATTCTGGCGGCCTGGCTGCAGTTCAAGGTGGACGAGACGGGGTCTGGCACCATTGCTTTGAACATCAAGGGCCAGGCGGCGGACAATCCCGCCACCTTTGCCGCCACTTCCAAGAACCTCTCCAACCGCGCCAAGACCAGCGCCGGCGTGACCTGGGCCCCTGGGGCCTGGCCCACCGTGGGTGAGGCGGCTGCCGCCCAGCGCAGCCCCGATCTGGCCCCCGTTATCCAGGAGATCGTGAACCGTCCGGGTTGGGCCAGCGGCAATGCCTTGGCGCTTCTGCTCACGGGGACCGGGCGCCGCACCGCCGAGGCCTTTGAGGGCGATGCCCCCGGGGCTCCGCTGTTGCACCTTGAATACCGCACCGGCGCGCCGGTGAACCGCGCCCCCGGGGTTGATGCGGGCGCCGATCTGTCCCAGCCGTTGCTCCCAGAGGGCGTGTTCCTGGACGGTCTGGTCAACGACGACGGCCTCCCGGCAGACGGTACGCTGGACATCCAGTGGACTGCTCAGTCCGGGCCCGGCAGCGTGTTCTTTGACGATGAGACCGATCCCGCCACCCGGGCGGTGTTCACCAAGGCCGGCACCTTCGTGCTGCGCCTCACCGCCTCGGACGGGGAGTTGGTCACCTACGACGAGGTGACCATCGTTTTGGAAAAGCCCGGCACCGCCGTGCAGGTGGCCCAGTCCCGTGTGGCCGCCGTGGCCGACGACGCCGAGGAGGGCACCGTGGGCACCGTGTGGCTGGACAGCAGCGATCTGGAGCTGGTCAACGACACCTACCTGAGCGCCGGCAACCAGACCGTGGGTCTCCGGTTCCCGAACCTGACCATCCCCCCCGGCGCCAACATCCGGGGCGCCTGGCTGCAATTCAAGGTTGACGAGACCAACGCCGCCGCCGCGGCCCTGACCATCAAGGGACAGGCGGTGGACAGTGCCCCGGCCTTCACGACGGTTGCCAAGAATGTGTCCTCCAGGGCCGTCACCACAGCCTCCGTGGCCTGGGCGCCCGCCGCCTGGAATATCATCGGGGACGCTGGCGCGGCCCAACTAAGCCCCGACCTTTCCCTGGTCATCCAGGAGATCACCAGCCGCCCGGGCTGGAACTCGGGCAATGCCCTGGCGCTGATCCTCACCGGTACGGGCCGCCGCACCGCCGAGTCCTTCGAAGGCGAGCCCCTCGGCGCCCCGCAGCTGCGGGTTGAGTACGACCTGGGCGCCCCCGTGAACCGGGCCCCCGTGGTGAACGCCGGTCTGGACCTCAGCCTGCGCCTGCCCGCCACCTCTCTGGCCATTGACGCGACGGTCACGGACGACGGGTTGCCCGCCGGCTTTGGCCTGGCCTACACCTGGATTCAGGTCTCCGGGCCCAGCGCCACCATCGCCAGCCCCGCAGCGGTGGACACCCAGGTGACGCTGCCCATGGTTGGGACCTATGTATTCCGGCTCTCGGCCTACGATGGCGAATACATCGGCGGCGACGATGTCACCGTGACTCTCCTTGAGGCCGCCCCCGCCACCACCACCCTGGAGATCCGGGTGACGGCCACCCCAGACGATGCCGAGGAGGCCGTCTCCGGCGCCGTGGACCTGTACAGCAGCGACCTGGAGCTGGTCTACGACGGCTACAACTCGGCGGGCAACCAGACCGTGGGCCTGCGCTTCAACGGCCTGGCCATTCCCCAGGGCGCCCAGGTGGTCTCCGCCTGGGTGCAGTTCAAGGCCGATGAGACCGTCAACACCGCGGGCACCCTGACCCTTCGGGCCCAGGCCGTGGACAGCGCCCCCGTCTTCACGGCGGTGGCAGCCAATGTGTCCAGCCGGGCCCTCACCACCGCCTCCACCTCCTGGACCCCGGCGTCCTGGTCCGTGGTTGGTGAGGCCGCCGCCGCCCAGCGCAGCCCCGATTTGGCTGGCGTCATTCAGGAGGTCGTCTCCCGTGGCGGTTGGGCCTCGGGCAACTCCCTGGCCGTCATCATCAAGGGCACCGGCGCTCGGATCGCCGAGTCCTTCGACGGCGAACCCCTGGCTGCGCCGTTGCTGCATGTCGAGTACAAGACCCCCTCGGCCCCCAAGATGCTGCTGTATCGCAAGACCCCCACCAGCCGCTGAGTGCCCCTCTTTTCCTAGTGCAAGCCCCCCAAGGTTGTTGTAGAAACGGGTCTTCACACTGGAGGCTCCATGAAGTCCTTTGTTCTGGTCGTAGCAGCGATGGTCTTGGCTTTGGGTTGCTCCAGCGCCCCGTCTGAGACCCTGGATGCGGGTGGGGCTCTGGACACGATTCCCTCGGGGGACGCCGGGGGCGACACCGCCGGACTGGACCAGTTGGCCGGGGATGCCCTGCCAGGGGAGCTTCTCGTCACCGATACGATTGATCGGCCCGACGGGCTGTCAGATGCCGCCCCCGACACGGCCCCCGACACGGCCCAGGACACGGCCCCCAACCCCGATGTGTGCACCCTTGACGAAGGCTGCGCTGGCGCCCAGCAGGGCGACTTCTGCGATGCCACCGTGACCTGCCGGTCGGACCTCATCTGCCACAGCCTCACCTCCACCTGTCAGGCGCCCGCTGCGGCCGGCGGCCTGTGCAGCGTGGACAAGGACTGCGACAGCACCCTGCGTTGCCAGGAGGTAGCGGGGACCAAGAAGTGCGTCAAGCTGGTGGGCGAAAACAAGCCCTGCACCGAACTTGAGGTCTGCAAGACCGGCCTGTGGTGCAACGACGGCTACACGCCTCCCAAGTGCGCCAAGCCTGGCGGCGCCGACAAACCCTGCACCGTGGACGAGCACTGCGCCCCGGGCTTTGGCTGCAACCTGGGCTTTGCCCCTGCCAAGTGCACCCGCCCGGGGAATGTGGACGCCCCCTGTGGGGACGCCAGCGATTGCGCCGATGCCCGCCCCTGCATTGACTCCAAGTGCGCCTGCATCCCCGACTGCGAAGGGCTGGAGTGTGGCGATGACGGTTGCGGCGGCAGTTGCGGCACCTGCGAGAGTCCTCTGAGCTGCGTTGAGCACGCCTGCAAGGGCTGCGGCGACACCGTCTGCGAGTTGGCGGAGAAGTGCGGCTGCCCAGGGGACTGCGGGGCCTGCGCCGGCGGCGACTTCGTGTGGGTCACCATCCCGGCGGGCAAGTTCATCATGGGCTGCGTCCCCGGCGACGACTTCTGCAAGGAAGATGAGAACCCCGCCCACAGCGTGACCATCTCCAGCTTCCAGATGCTGGAGGTGGAGGTCACGGAGGGCCAATACGAGGCCATCCACGGCAGCAACCCCTCCTACGACAAGCTGGGTCCCGCCTTCCCCGTGGAGCGCGTCACCTGGACCAAGGCCGACGAGTTCTGCAAGAAGATCGGCGCCCGCCTTCCCTACGAGGCCGAGTGGGAGTACGCCGCCCGGGCGGGCACCACCACGATCTACGGCTGCGGCAATGACTCAAGCTGCATCGGCGACATTGGCTGGTGGTCCGCCAACGCCGCCTTCAAGAAGCACGAGGGTCGGGGCAAGCCCGCCAACGCCTTTGGCCTCTACGACACCACCGGCAATGTCTGGGAGTGGGTCTACGACTGGTGGAGCACCACCTACTACGACTCCAGCCCCGGCAGCAACCCCAAGGGCCCGGCGGACGGCTGGTCCAAGGTCATCCGAGGCGGCGCCTTCCCCCTGACCGACCTCTACGGCTTCTTCCGCCTCAGCTACCGCCACCTGGGCGCCACCGACAAGCTAGACGACAGCACCGGGTTCCGCTGCGCCAGAAAGCCCAAGTAGACC
>CAZMEC010000081.1:0-13549 GCA_964565265.1 uncultured Myxococcales bacterium | reverse complement strand
TTGACCTTGGGGAAGAGGAAGGGGGCGTTCATGCCAAAGCCCAGCAGGGCGATGATGGGCGGCACCCAGGCCAGGTAGGTCTCCCGGGGGACCTGGTAGTGCTCCAGGGTCAGGAACAGGGACACCGCCACGGCCCCCGCCAGGGTGGTGGCGATGCCGCGGAAGTAGTAGTGCATCAGGGGGTCGGTGCCGCTGACATTGAAGCGGGCCAGGCGCAGGGCCCCGCTGGCCACGAAGAGGCCCAGGGACGAGAAGACCACGGTGGTCCAGTACAGGGACTGGGGGCCGGGGCCGCCCAGCAGCACGGAACCCCAAAGGATGGCAGGGGAGACCACGAAGGTCACCATGTCGGACAGGGAGTCCAGCTCAATACCGAGGTTGGAGGAGGCCTTGAGGAGCCGGGCGGCGGTGCCATCCAGTTTGTCCAGGATGGTACACAGCAGCAGCAGCCAGGCCGCCTCCACCTGTCTGTCCTTCAGGATCAGCATGATGGCAGTGAAGCCTACCAGCAGGCCCACCAGCGTGATCAAGTTGGGTATTAAGACCCTTGGATTTCGCATCGTCCACCTCCGGACCGGGGCTTAGGGTGTCATCATCTGGCCTGTCAGTCAATGGCCGGTTTGACCGTCAGGCGGTCCGAGGCACAGCGGCCGAAGGTCTCCGGCGTGTACATCTCCTCGGCCCTGGTGGGGGGGACCACGAAGGTGCCCAGGGTGGTGGCCCGGGCGGTGTAGCTGTACTCGTGGACCCCGCCGTAGAGGGAGTCCGCGAAGAGCTGCACCCGGTCGTCCCGGAACTCGGTGAAGTCCCAGGGGCTCCAGTACCACCAGGACCAGCGACTCGCCGGCCAGGAGTTGTTGGCCCGGGCCTCGCCCCTTTGAGTGGCGGTGGTGACGAAGGCCTGGTTCTCGGCCTCCAGGCCGGCGGGCAGGGGGTCCACCACGGCAGCGTAGTAGCGGCGGTCCGGCGCGGTGACCCGCAGCTTCACCTGGACCAGGGCCCCGGCCTCCACCTCCAGGGCGCCGCTGGCATCCCGGGGCAGGGGCTGGCCGGTGGCAGCGTCGAGGTACTGGCGCTCCACCCCGAAGCCCCGATCCAGGGCGTCAAGCTTCAGGTTCTCGGGGGCGTAACGAAGCCCCAAGCGGTAGTAGAGGCGGCCCGGGCCCTTCTTGCCCACCACCAGATCGGCCGCGGCGGTGGCCAGCAGTTCTTTCATGGGCACGCGGGTGCTGACCAGCTCCATGGAGCGGCCCTTGAAGCTGTGCCCGAAGAGCCCCTCCTGCCCCAGCCACACCCCCGCCTCGAAGTCCGGGGTGGCGCCCTCGAAGGCCTGATAGTAGGCGGCCAGGGCCAGCAGGGCGAAGGCGTTGGTCTGGGTGTTCTGCCAGGTGCCGTTGGTGCGCGCCGCCAGCAGGCCCCGGACGATCTTGGGGATCATGGCGTCCTTGGGGCGGACCTTGAGGAGGGTGCCCAGGATGATGGCGTCGCTGCGCTCCTCGCTGTGGAACAGGAGCCGAGAGGATTCCCGGGTGCGCTCGGCGAAGTGGATGGCCGAGGCGGTCTCCAGGGCGGCGTTGGACAGGCGCTTCACCAGGGTGTCCACGCGGGGGTCTCGGGGGTCCGCCAGGAACAGACTCTCGGCCAGGAAGGCCTGGGCGTAGAGGGACAGGGCGGGCTTGCCGGAGGCGGGCTCCACCACCAGGGCAAAGAGCCGGGCGGCGTGCTTCTCCGAGGGCACCTTGAGCCGAGCCAGGGCCAGCACCGCCAGGGCGTGGGAGTCGGGCTCATCCACTTCCCAATCCAAAGGAGAGTCCAGGCGCGTGGCCAGGAAGGTGGCGACGGACTCCAGCACCTCGGGGGGCACCGCGAAGCCCCTCAGGCGGGCCTCCTCCAGGGTCAGGGCGGCGTAGGCGGACATATGCAGCCAGCTTCGATTGGAGCCCTGCCAGGCCCCGAAGCCCCCGTCCTCGCGCTGGTGGAGCTGGATCTTCTTGAGGCCCTCCTCCACCAACTGTTTGGCCCGGGCCTCGTCCTTGAGCTGGGCCAGGCCAAAGTCCTTGAGGATGGGGCCCAGGGCCAGGATGGGCAGGATGCGGGAGCAGAGCTGCTCGGTGCACTCGAAGGGGTACTCGACCAGATACTTGAGGGCGTCCTGCAGGCCCGTGAGGGCGGTGGAGCTCAAGGTCAGGTCCAGGCCGCCAAAGTCCGGCAGGACCCCCGTGGGGGTGGCCAGGGGCTGGGCCGTGTAGGCCTCGGTGGTGCCGTAGGTGGCGAAGGCCTCGGCGGTGGCGGGCACCAGCACGGGGACCGTCACCTTGGCGGCGTCCGTGTGGCGCTGGGCGGTCAGGGACACCGCCGCGAACTGGAACACGGCGGCGCCGGGGGCCAGGGGACGCACGGGGAAGCGCAGCTCCACGCTGGCCCCGTCGGCCACGGGGGCAGAGCGCACTGCGGGGCCCTCGACCTCGGCGCCGGTCGCCACCAGGCGCACCAGCACCTCGGTGTCAAAGCCCGTGTAGTTGCTGACCAGCACGGCGGCCTCGAAGCTGTCCCCGAAGTTGGCAAAGCGAGGCAGGGCGGGGCGCACCATGACGGGCCGCCGCACCTGGACCCGATCCTCGGCGCTGCCAAAGAAGGGTCCTTCGTTGGCGGCCACCGCCATGATGCGGAATTCCGTAAGGTTGTCCGGCATGGGGATGTCCAGGGACAGCTTGCCGTCGGCGTCCGTCTCCAGGCTGCCGTTGAAGTAGGCGCTGGCCTTGAAGATCTCGCGGAGGGCGAAGGTGGGGGCCTCCTCCTGGACGCCGTTGTCGCCCACGCCGCCCATGGCCGCCATCTCCTGCATGGGGACCGCCGCATCCATTGCCATCCCGGCTGCCATGGGGGCCGCCGCAGGCATGGCCATGGACTTGGACATGACCATCTCCCGGGCCACCCGGGTCTTGCTGGGGGCGGGGGCCAACTCCAGCTTGGGCTTCACCCGAGGCACCACCTGGGGACGCAGATCCGTGACCGCCGTGCCGTCGGGGCGCTCGGTGTAGAGCTCCTCCAAGGGATTGGGGGTCTGGTGGGCGATGAGGCTCAAGACCCCTTCGTCCACCACCATGAGCGCCAGGGCGGCCTTCAGGGGTTTGCCCCAGGGATCAGCGGTGGTGATGGCCACCTTGAGGGTCCCCCCGGGGGCGATGGTGCGGGAGGGAGTCTGGAGGGTCACCTGGAGGCGCCGCGAATCCAGGGATACGGGCAGGCGCAGGCCCCCCGAGGCCATGGTGGGGCGGCCCCGATCCTGGCTGTCCTCGCCGGGGGGCGCGCTGCGACCCCGCAGGGCCACCACGGTCACCGACAACGCAGGGGCGTGGAGCTCGCTGATGGGCAATTCCACGAGGGCCGAGCCGTCCTTGACGGCGAAGGGCAGCACCGCCGCCAGGCCCTCTCGGGAGGCCAGCAGCACGCCCGTGCCCTCGGAGAATGGCGCGCGCACGAGGATGCGGGCGGTGTCCCCGCCCCGGTACTCTTCCTGGTCGGTCTTGAGCTCCACCTGGGCCTCCTGATCGGCCCGGTAGGAGAAGCCCCCCTCCCCTGCCACCCAGAGGGACAGCTCGGAGATCTGGCGGCGGCCCTGGAGG
Organism: uncultured Myxococcales bacterium; assembly: GCA_964565265.1. Lineage (GTDB taxonomy): Bacteria > Myxococcota_A > UBA9042 > CAIXZC01 > CAIXZC01 > CAIXZC01. The sequence continues at coordinate 9,923 of CAZMEC010000081.1, read as the reverse complement.
TCAAGGGTGGTGGCCCGCACCAGATAGGAGCCGGCCTTGGGGGCGGTGAGGAGACAGGAACCGGGGGCGGGGCCGGAGCTCAAGGTGCAGGTCTTGCCGGGGGTCTCCACGGCCTGGTAGTCGTAGGATACCTCCCCCGAGTCCCCCACCTTCTCGATGGATTTATAATTGATTTCAATTAGTTGCACCGTGGCGGTCGCTCCCTCTGGGCGACTGCCATCCAGGTTGGCGACGACCCCAAAAACCTGGACCTGCTCGCCGGCCTTCAGCACTGAACGGTCCAGGCGCAGGCCCACGAAGCGTTCGCAGCGGTGGGCCAGGACGGTGGCCCGGGCGGCCAGGGACTGGCGGTTGCGATCCTGGACCTCGGCCTCCAACTCGAAGGAGACGGGGCCCTCATCGATGGCGCCGGGGTCCAGGCGGACGGGGAAGCTGAGGGTGCCGGCGGAGTCCAGGGTGCCCTCGCCGCTGGCCACCAGGCCGTTGTCCTCCTGGACGGGGGCGCCGAAGTCGTAGCGCCAGGGGGACCAAAGGCCCGTGCGGCCGAAGTGGAAGCCGGGGTTGCCCGGGGGGCTGAACCAGGCGGCGCTGCGCTGGACCCTCCAGGTGGCCTTTGCGCCGGCCATGGGGCCGCCGAAGAAGTAGCTGGCGCTGACGCTGGCGGTCAACTCCTTGCCCACCAAGACGGGGCTGCCGTCCAGGGCGAAGGCTGCCAGGGCCTTGAACTCGGGGGTCTTGAACTCCTGCACCTGGAAGCTGCCGCTGAGGTTGCCCAGGGGGCAGGTGACCAGCGCCTGGTAGTAGCCCAGGGAGGCGTCCTTGGGGAGGGTGTAGGGGATGGTGCCGGTGCCAAAGATGGAGAGCTGGAGCTCGCCCTTGTGGAGGTCGGCGCCGCGGGGGTCCTGGAGGCTGAAGGTGCAGCGGCCCTCGGCGGCGGACAGGAGGCGCAGGTCGCCCCGGGGGCCGGGCCGGGTGATGCGGACCAGGACCTGGAGGTTGACCTCCTCGGCGGGGCGGTAGAGGCCGCGGTCCGAGAAGATGGTGCCGGAGAGGCGCTCCTGGTAGCCCTGCTCCGTGGAGCCGTAGGTCCAGTAGCGGTAGGAGGACTCGTAGCCCCAGGGGCCGGGCTGGCCTTCCAGGGGAAGGTAGCTGCGATCGTTGCCCTGGGTGGCCACCAGGTAGCAGGCGGTGATGGCCAGGGCCGGGTGGGTGAGGCGCAGGAGGCCATCGGGGCCGCTGCGGCCGGAGGCGAGGACCTTGCCCTGGCAGTCCCGGGCCTCCACGGGGATGGCGGCGAGGGGGGCGGCGCTGTCCAGGGCGGTGACGAGGACGGCCAGTTCGGAGTGGGCCTTGAGGGCAGTGAGGCCCAGGTTGGTGGACACCAGGAGGGTGGTGTGCTTCTGGGGATGGCGCTCGTCGGGGGTGCCGTCGCGGGCTTCCACCAGGACCACGCCAAAGCCATCCTTGCCAAGGGCGGGGGAGAGGGAAATTTCCTTATGGACGGGGACATTGAGCGGCGTCCCGAGATTGAAGTCCTTCTTCCAGGCGATCTCCAGGCCGGCGAAGGGGTCCTGCTTGGCGTTCCGGTCGTGCCAGCCCTGGCTGCCAGCGGTGACGGCCACCTCCCAGAAGCGGTCGGCGGGGACGGGGGCGAGGCGCACCTGGACCAGGGGACGGTTCAGGCCGCTGAGGCCCAGGCGGGGGGGGAGCTTGGACTCGAGGACGCCAAAGCCCGAGTGGGCCAGGCGGAAGAAGGGGCTGGCTTCGCCGTACTTGAGGGTGGCCCGGCCGCCGTTGGAGTCGCGCTGGCCGAAGCTGTCCGAAAGCCCGGGGAGGACCTCGAACTGGTAGGTCGTGGAGGGCAGGAAGCCCCCCGACACGGTGAGGAAGTTGGAGCTGATGCGGACCTCCAGATCGGCCACCTTGGGGGTGATGCGGAGGAACTCGGTGGCGCCCTTGACGGGGCGCAGGGGGTTGTTGAATTCCACTGCCACGGGGGCGCCGGGGTCGCAGATCTTGGAGTCCCAGCTACAGGAGATCTTCTGCAACCGCAAGGGATCGTAGGTGCGGAAGGGGAAGCGCTGGTGTCGACCCAGGGGCAGGGGGCCCTCCAGGCTGGTGAGGCCCTTGTCCACCAGGAGGGTGTAGGAGGTGGCGGGGAAGAGGACGCGGGCAGGTTTCAGGTAGACGACCCGCTGGGCCAGGACCTTGGCTTCGGCTTCGGCAATGGGGTCGGGGAGGACGGCGGGGGTGACCTTGGCCTCCGGGGGGCTGGTGACCACCATGGGGATGCGGTGACCCGTGGGGATGAGCAACTGAGAGGCCGCGGCCACGGCCTCGGGGGACACCCGGGCGTTGAAGTGGAGGGCGAAGACGGCGTCCGTGGCAATGGCCTCGGCCCCGTCCAAGGGGGAGACCCGCAGGAGGGCCAGGCGCGGGGTGGCGAAGTTCCAATGGAACTCCTGGGCCAGGGCCTGACCGTTGGCGGCGGCGGTGCCGGCCTTCACCACGGCGCGATACTCGGTGGCAAAGGGCAGCCGGCCTTCGGCCTCAAAGGCCAGGGTCTCGGGGGACAACCACAGGAAGCGGCCGGCGGGCTGGGGCGAGATCTCCAGGGGGCTGGCGACGGCGTCAAGTTGACCCAAGGTGGTCAGGGGCACCATGGGCTGGTTGAAGGTGACGGTGACGCCCTGGACCACCTCCACGGCGCCCTCCGGGCTGTGACGGGTGACCGCCAGGGGGACGGGGGCGGGGGTTGGGACGGGGCCCTCGGGCCTGGGGGCAGGAAAGGCCTCCAGGCGTTCCCCTTTTCGAAGGGGAAGCCGGGGCACCACGCGGAGGGTGTCCACGGCGGCGACGGTCTCGGCTTCGGGGCCCGCCAGGGTGGCAAAGGGGTCCACGCCCTCCCCAAAGGGCTGCACCTGGCGCGGGGCCTTGGGGGCAGAGGCGGCCAGGGCGGCGGCGGTGGGGGCGGGGGCTGCGGGGGGCGCGACGCGCTCGGGGGCGGGCGGGGGCACGGGGGGCGCAGGGGGCGCGGGGGCCTCCGCGGGAGCGACCGTGGCAGCCTGGGCGGTGGCCACCGCGGCGGGGGCAGTGGCGGAAGCACCGTCCTTGCCATCGCAGGCCCAGAAGACCAGGACAAACAGCACCAGGGAGAGGGCTTGATTCATGGAAAGCTCCACATTGAATACGCGCGCAGGTGGCAGGTTAACCCAGGCGGGCGATGGCGACAAGTGCCGCCTTGGGGGAAGGTCTCAGTGGATAGCGCGCCCGCAGGCGGCGGCGGCGGCCTCCCGCAGGGCCTCGGAGAGGGTGGGATGGGCGTGGGTGGAGTCCGCCAGGTCCCGGGCGGTGAGGCCGTGGCGAATGGCCAGGGTGGCCTCGGGCAACAACTCGGAGACCAGGCGGCCCACCAGATGGACCCCCAGAAGCTTGCCCCCCTCAGGGGCGGCCAACACCTTGGCAAACCCGGCCTCGGCCCCCATGGTGCGGGCCCGGCCGTTGGCGCGGAAGTGGAAGATCCCGCAGCTAAAGGGCGTGCCCGCCTGCTCCAGTTCCTCCTGGGTGGCCCCCACCTGGGCCAGCTCGGGGTCGGTGTAGACCACTGAGGGTACCAGCGCCTCGGGCAGGGTCTGGCGCTGGCCGGCCAACAGCTCCGCCAGGGCCACCCCCTCATCCTGGGCCTTGTGGGCCAGCATGGGCCCCCGAACCAGATCCCCCAGGGCGTAGATGCCCGGGGCGCAGCGAAGCTGCTGGTCCACCTCCAGGCCGCCCCGGGGGTTGGGGGCAAGCCCCACGGTCTCCAGTCCCAGGTCGGCACTGAAAGGGCGCCGACCGGCGGCCACCAGCACCTTGGCCACCTCCAGGTTGCAGTCCCGGCCCTTGGCGTCCGTGTAGGAGAGCGTGACCTTGCCGTCCGCCACCAGGGCCCCCGTAACCCGAACCCCCAGGGCAAAGTCCATGCCCTGACGCTTCAAGGCGCGCTGAAGTTCCTTGGAGGCCTGCTGATCCGCAAAGGGGGTGACGCAGGGGGCCAACTCCAGGACCGTCACCTTGGCCCCCAGGCGCATCCAGACCTGGCCAAGCTCCAAGCCCACGGCGCCCGCGCCCACCACCGCCAGGGTCTCGGGGACCTGGGGCAGGGCCAACGCCTCGGTGGAGGACAGGACCGAGTGACCATCAAAGGGGAGACAGGGCAGGGAGCTTGCCACGCTGCCGGACGCCAGGATGATGTTGGTGGCTTCCAGTTGGAGGGCCTCCGCGCCCTCGGGCTGCACCACCACCCTGCCCGGCCCCGCCAACCGGCCCTGCCCCTGGAAGACCTTCACCCCCCGTTTTTTCAGCAGGAAGGCCAGCCCCGTGGAGAGGTCCTTGACCACCGCCTCCTTGCGCGCCTGCATGGCGCCCAGGTCCAGCGTGGGAGTGCCCACCCCCAGGCCGTGCTCCGCCGCCTCGCTGCAAATTCGGTGGTAAAGCTCGGAGGACTCCAGCAGGGCCTTGGAGGGGATGCAGCCCACATGGAGGCAGGTGCCCCCCGGGAGGTCCCGCTTCTCTACCAAAGCAGTGGTCAAGCCCAGGGCCACAGCCCGCAGCGCCGCCGAATACCCGCCGGGGCCAGCCCCGATGATGCAAAGGTCGAACTTTTCCATGGACGCCTCCAAGGTCGCCTGCAAAACCGGCGGTAATCTAGCCCGACCAAGCCCGGTTGTCATCGGGTTTCAAGGGGAAGAGGAAATCCGGAAGGGGCGTTTGGCGGCTTGTCAGATCCGAGCCCTCGCGCTAACATCCGCCCTGATTTGGAGGTTCCCATGGTGGACAGGACGATACCGAAGATGGCGGCTGTGCTTGGCGCTGGGAGCTGGGGCACGGCCCTGGCTTTGCTGCTGGCCCGAAACGGCATCGGGGTCCGGCTCTGGGTCAGAGAGCCGGAGGTCATGGAGCAGCTTCGCGTCTGCGGAGAGAACTCGGTGTTCCTACCCGGCATCAAGCTCCCCCCGACCATCCAGGCGGTGGCCTCGGTGGAGGAGGCCCTGCCGGGCACGGAGATGGTCTTTCTGGTGGTGCCCAGCCAGTACCTTCGGGGCTTCCTGGAGCGGCACCGCAACGCCTTCCCCGCCGGGGCCCCCATTGTCTGCTGTGCCAAGGGCATCGAACAGCGGACCCTGTGCACCCCCGACGAGATCATGCTGGAAGAGCTGCCCGGGAAATTCCACCAGCAGATCTGCCTGCTGTCCGGGCCCTCCTTCGCCCGGGAGGTGGCGCTGGACATGCCCACCAATGTGACCCTGGCCTCCCCCGAGCCCCTCACCGCCGAGCTGGTCCAAAGGACGGTGTCCGCGGGACGCTTTCGGGCCTACACCGGCACGGACCTGTGTGGCGTGGCCCTGGGCGGGGCGGTGAAGAATGTGATCGCCATCGCGGCGGGGGGATCGGATGGCTTTGGCCTGGGGAACAACGCCCGGGCGGGCCTCATCACCCGGGGGCTGGCGGAGATGAGCCGGTTGGCCGTGCGCAAGGGCGCCAACCCCCTGACCCTGGCGGGGCTGTCGGGGATGGGAGACCTGGTGCTGACCTGCACGGGGGATCTGTCCCGCAACCGGCAGGTGGGCTTCAGGCTGGCCCAGGGCGAAAGCCTCGCCTGCATCCTGGAGTCCATGCGCATGGTGGCCGAGGGCGTGGACACCGCCCTGTCGGTGCACCAGTTGGCCAAGAAGCTTGCGGTGGATCTGCCCATCTGCGAGGCGGTGTACCGCTGCCTCCACGAGGGGGAGTCCGTGGCGGTGGCCATGCAGTCCCTGCTGGACCGGCCGGTGGGGGCGGAGATCCGCTGACAGAAAACCCCCTCCCTTGCGGTCGGGGTTCGGATGGACGGGCTGCAACCCCCTCCCTGGCGGTCGGGGTTCGGAATCAGAAAGTGTAGAGGATGCCGAAGTCCAGGGCGCCGGCGCTGTCCCTCGAGATGGGCTTGCCGGTCTGGAAGTCCACCTTGTTGAAGCGCCGGTCCAGCACGAAGCCGTAGTCAATCCGCAAGGGAATCTGCCCCCCAAGCAGCCAGCGCACGCCCGGCCCGATGCTGATTCGGAAGCTGTTGGCGGTCAGCTCGGCGAAGCTCTCGCTGATGGCCCCCCAGTCCACGAACACGCTGCCCCAGAGGTCGCTCTTTCGAAGCAAGGGATAGCGCAGCTCCACAGAGCCGTTCAGCACATAATCGCCGTCATTGACCACCAGGTAGCCCTGCTGGTTGGAGCCCCCCACGGGCATGGTCGCGCCCTCGGTCCTGGGCGTGCCGTCGTTGCGGTACTGCAGGATGCCGCCGGCGGGGAAGCCGCGCACGCCGCTGGTGCCCCCCAAACGGAACCGGTGGTTGGCTGGCAGATCTGCCCCCAGGGCACTCATGGAGCCGCCCGCCCGCACATGCCCCGCCAACACCAGGATATTGCGGAAGGGCAGGTAGGCCTGGGTGGACCCGTCGTACTTGACGAAGTTATCCGAGTCGCCGCCTTCATTCAGGGCATTGATGTACGAGCAGCGAAGGCCCACAAACGCGCCCTTGCTGGGATTGGTCGGGCTGTTGCGCCAGTCGAAGCGCACCTGGGGGGTGGCCTTGATCTGGAATTCCAGGGGGCCGAAGTCGGGCTCGTAGATCTCCTTCCATGAGATGCGCGAGAAGCGGGTCAGCAGGGACAACTGGATGCGGCGCGCCTGCAGCCAGTGGGACAGCTCGGTCTCCAGGCCATACTCGAAGATGTCCAACTCCCGCAGGGCCCGGTCGTACTCGATGAGGGGAGTGAGCCGCATGGTCAGGTCCAGCCCCAGGAAGCGGCGATCAATATAGGTAGGGGTGAAGGAGGCGTAGCGGAACAGGTCCGTGGTGGACAGGCCATAGGACACGGGGAGGGTCAGCTCCTTGGCCAGGCCCAGGAAGTTGCGGTCCGTGTAGGAGACCTCAGTCATGAGGAGCAGGTCCGGGAAGTTGATGCGCTGGAACCCCGAGCGCCCCGTCATGAGGGAGCTCACATTGTGGATGGATTGGGACAGCAGGTCCGAAACCATGGGGTCCATCAGGCGGTCCTCGCCGGGCCTGGAGATGGTCTGGAAGCCCAAGGACAGGTCCAGGTAACGGTTGCCCGACTCCTCCACCCAGATGACCACCGCCACCTTCTCCCTTGGGGGCGTCTCATCCAGCCCCACATAGGAGGCCCGCACCGACGAGAAGATCCCGAGGTTTCGCAGGGTCTTCAGGGCCCCATCCAGGCGGTCCTTGTCGAAGGGCTCGCCCTCCCGCGGGAAGAGGCCCTCCATCATGGCCTGGCTGGAGCGGCGAAGGCCGTGGATGAACAGCTCGCCCATGTAGGACCGGGGCCCCTGCTGCACCGCCACCCGCAGCTTCACCCGAAGGGCGTCCGCGGGGAGGTCGGCGCAGGGCACAAAGTCCCCGCTCTTCGTCTCGTCGGCGCAAGAGGCCTCAATCTCCACCTTCCGATAGCCCAGGTTCTCAAAGGTGCGCCGCAGCTCCGCCAGCCCTTTTTGCAGCAGGAAGGGGCTAAAAGGGGCGCCCCGTCGCAGATCCGCCGGCAGCTCCCCGGACTTCAGGGCCTCCACGCCGGGATACTCCACCACCGAGAACAGGCTCTGGGGGCCCTCCTCCAGGCCCACCTCAATGTAGACCGGGTTCTCCCAGTCGTTCTTGGTGACCTGGAAGGCCTTGTCCCCCAACAGATAGGAGTAGCGGGTCCGGTCCTTGAAGCGCCGGACCTCCAGGCTCACCTCGTCGCTGGGTCCCTCCCCCGCGCCCCGGTAACGCATGGCCGCATAGCCGCTGTTGCGGTAGTGGCGCTTGATCTTGTCCAGGTCCGCGAAGAACTGATCCACCAGGAGGTAGCCGCCCTCGTCAAAGAAGTCGTACTGCCGGGTCTGGATCAGCTCGGTGAGGGCAGCCGTGGGCAGCCGCCGATTGCCCTGGAAGTCCAGGGCCCGGATCTCCGCCGCCGCCCCGGTGGTCACCCGGTAGCGCACGATGCCCAGGAGGGGCTCGCTCCAGCGGGAGTTCAGCTCGCGGTGGTCCAGGAAGTCCAGATCCACCTGGGTGAACATGAAGCCCCGGGACTGGTAATGCCCCAGCACCTCTTCAATGCCAAGCTCCGCCTCGGCGCGGTCAAACACTCCCGAATCCCTGAAGGGCAGCGCCTCATACAGGGCCTCATCCTGCAGGGTCCGCCAGTTCTCGGTGGACTCGCCCAGGAGATCCTCCCCCGCCCGCTCCTCCACCACGATGGAGTAGCAACGGTTCACCTGGACGAAGACCTCCAGGGACCGGTCCTCGCCTTTGAAGACCACCTTCACCGTGGGAGACACGAACCCGTACTGCTGGAGATACAGCTTGAGCTTCTTCTTGAGGTCCCGCTCCACCGACTTGGACCAGGGAGTGCCGCTGCCCGGGTCCGCCACGGCCACCAACTGCCGAGAGCTCACCACGGGACAGGCGAAGCCCGGCGAACCTACCTTTTGCGTCAGGTGCACCTGAAAGCGGCTGATGCGCTGGCTTGGGCCCTCACTGACCTCCAGCACCAGGGACACCCGGTCCCGCCCAAGCTTTCGGACGCGAGGCTTCACGGACGCCTGGTTGAAGCCCCGCTTGGCCATGTAACTGACCAGCACCTCCTGCTGGCGGCGCAGCTTGTCCTCGGACTCCTGGACGCCGGGGTTGAACACCGAGCCGGGCCTGATGAACAGCCGCTTCTCCAGATCCTTGCGGAAGAAGTAGCGGTGGCCCTCCACCTCGATCTCCTCCACGAAGCGGTTGGGCACAACGGCCACCGTCACCTGACAACGCCCCCGGGCCTTCTCAGCCAGAAGCTTGAGGGAAGCGAAGAACCCGGAGCCCTCCAGTCGCTGGGCCGCCAGGGTCAGGGCCTCCTGGGTGACTGGCTGCCCCAGCTCCAGGCCCATGAGGGACTCCAGGCGCTGGGCCGCAACCTGCTCTCCGCAGCGGGCCTCCTGACAGCCCTTGAACTGCACCCGCCACAGCGGCAACCCCTCGCAGAGCGTGGCCCCGAAGGCCTCCCCGCCCAGGGTCAGCGCAAGCAGCAGTGCGGCCAGGGCCGCCAGTTTGGTGGTGCCAGTCAAAGCCCTCACTCCAACGGGATCCGGTAACGGATCCGGCCCTCATAGTTTCTGTAGGTCTCAAGCTCCTCCTGGCGCATCTTCATGCGGCCCTCCAGGAAGATGTCGTCCGTCAACATGAACCGGAACCCGGCCGAGTACTCACTGGTGGTCTGATCCTGTTCCACCCGGGTGTCAAGTTCGATGGCCCGCCCCACCCTGGTCACCGTCTCGGCCTGGATGCCGCCCTCCTGGGTGAAGCCCAGGGAGACATCATCCACGAAGGCCGACAGCAGCACCCCCGACAGGGCGTCCGTCATGTCGTCCGTGAGGATGTTGATGCTCATCCCCGTAGCCCCCACCCGATTCTCCAGGTCCGAGCGGGTCATGCCGAGGAGCAGCAGGGTCTGCAGGTCCGCCTGATCAAACTCCGAGTTCTCCGAGCTCAGCTCGAAGGACAGCTCGGGGTACTGCCCAAAGACATGGATGTTGATGAGGATGTCCTTCCCCCAGCGGCGCTCATCCTCACTGATGCTGCCGATGTACCCCTCCGAGGGGATGTAGCGCACATAGGTCTGGGCCTTGATGTCCACCGCCGGCCGATCCGCCGCCCCCGTGAAGTCCGCGTAGCCCGCCACGATCTCGAAGTCCCGCCGCACGACCTTGTAGGTGATGGCGCCCCCGGGGATGATGGAGAGCCGGTCGTACAGTTCGGGCTCCGCCAGGGTGCCCTTGATGCGCAGGGACGCCGACACCTCCATGTCCGTCTCTCCGAAGGGGAAGCGGCTGGTCACATGGAGCCCCGTGAAGTGGATGCCCAG
>CAZMEC010000080.1:0-13616 GCA_964565265.1 uncultured Myxococcales bacterium | reverse complement strand
AGATGGGGCGTGAGGATGAAGGACCAGTAGTCGCTGCGGATCTCCTCGCGCACCGTCATGAGGCGGCGGCGGGCGCGCTCCAGGCGGGCGTTGCTGCGTACCAGCCCCACATAGTTCCACATGAAGCGGCGGATCTCGTGCCAGTTCTGGGACACCACCACGGCCTCCTCGGGGTTCCGGGCGTAGCCGATGTTCCACTGCGGGATTGAGGGCTGTTCGGTGGTGGCCTCGCGCATGTACTTGAGGGCGTCCACGGCCGCCCGACGGCCAAAGACCAGGCCCTCCAGCAGGCTGTTGGAGGCCAGCCGGTTGGCACCGTGGAGGCCCGTGCAGGCGCACTCGCCAATGGCGTAGAGGCCGGGGATCTCGGTCCAGCCCTGGAGATCCGTCTGGACCCCGCCGCACTGGTAGTGGGCCGCGGGCACCACGGGGATGGGCTGGGTGCAGATGTCCAGGCCCAGGTCTGCGCAGTGGCCGTGGATGTTGGGGAAGCGCCCCTTGACGAAGTCGGGCTGGAGGTGGGTGACATCCAGGTAGACGCACTCGTGGCCGCTTTTTTTCAGCTCGTAGTCTATGGCGCGGGCCACCACATCCCGGGGGGCCAGGTCGCCCATCTCGTGATAGCGCTCCATGAAGGAGTTGCCGTCCCGCAGCAGCAGCCGGCCGCCCTCGCCACGGACGGCCTCGGAGATGAGGAAGGAGCCGCCCAGGGGATGGTAGAGGCAGGTGGGGTGGAACTGGTAGAACTCCATGTTGGCGATGCGGGCGCCGGCCCGCCAGGCCATGGCCACGCCGTCGCCGGTGGCCACATCCGGGTTGGTGGTGTACAGGTAGACCTTGCCCGAGCCGCCCGTGGCCAGGACGGTGACGCCGGCCCGCACGGTGATGATCTCGTTGGTGGCCATGTCCATGGCGTAGATGCCCACGCAGCGTTTGCCGGCGGCGCCGTTGTGCCGGTCATCGGTGATGAGGTCCACGCCCATGTAGCGCTCCAGGACCTGGATGCGGGGGTCCTCCCGAACCCTGGCCAGGAGGGTCCGTTCAACCTCCCGGCCGGTGAGATCCTTCACATGGGCCACGCGGCGTTTTTTGTGTCCGCCCTCCCGGCCCAGATCCCAGTCGCCGTTCTCGGTGCGGGCAAAGGGTACGCCCAGCTCCTGCAGCCAGGCAATCATCCCCGGGCCCTCGCCGGCGCAGATCTCGGCGGCCTCGCGGTTGCAAAGGCCGGCCCCCGCAGAGACCGTGTCGCGGACATGCTCGGCGGGGGTGTCGGTGGGGCTGAGGACCGCCGCAATGCCTCCCTGGGCCTTGTCCGTGGCGCCCTCCCAGGCATCCGCCTTGCTGATGATTGTGACCCGGCAATGTTTGGCCGCGTGAAGGGCCACAGTGAGGCCGGCGATGCCGCTGCCAACTACCAGAAGATCCGTGCTGATGTCTGCGCCCATGGGTACCCCGCCAGAATCTGGGGCGCAGTATACGCCCCCCGGGGCGTCAGGCAAAGCCCCAAGCGCCCCTCCAAACCACCGCCTTTGTCCTTGACTGGGGCCATCCTTTGGCCTAAAGACTGATCTGCCGTTCTGCGCGGCGCGCGCGGTATAGGTATATCAATCTGGCGAAAACCCAAGTTGAGGCCCTGGCATGAAGAGATTTTTTCCTGTAGTCCTGCTGGCGGTGCTGTCCCTGATTCTTCCCCCGAGCCTGGCCCAGGCCGCGCTTCCCGAGGCCCAGGTCTCAGCGCCGGAGCCCGAGCTTGAGCCCGAGGACGAGAGCGCCGGGGTGAAGGACTTCTTCCTGGGCCTGGCCAAGCAGGGCAAGGTGCTGGCGGATCAGGGGCGCTACTACGACGCCTCCGTGGCCTTCAACGGCATCCTTGAAAAGGGCGACGCCGCCGAGGACTACTACAAAGAGGCTGAGTACCAGATCGCCGTCAGCCTCTACGACCTGGGCCTGGTCTACAGCGCCTTCAGCTACTTCACGCGCATCGCCGACGCCGGCGAAGAGCACCCCCGCTACAAGGACACCCTGCCCTGGCTGCTCAAGATCCACCACGACCTGCCGGGCCTCCAGGCCGCCACTGAGTATATGTCCGCCTACGGCCGGGAGGTCTACCCCTCCAAGCTGCGGGACGAGTTGCTGTTCGTGACGGGCCGCTTCTCCTACAGCATCGACGACTACGACACCGCCAAGGATGCCTTTGAGGCCATCGGCAAGAAGGCCGGCGAGTTCTATGTGAAGGCCCGCTTCCTGCTGGGCGTCATCCAGGTGCGCCAGAAGAAGCCCGAGAAGGCCCTGGAGACCTTCAAAGAGGTGCTGCGGCACTTCCGCGACGAGGGCGACGACTTCCCCGGCTCCAAGGCGCTGTACAGCGAGACCCTGTTGAACATGGCCCGGGTGTTCTACTCGACCAAGCAGTATGACCTCGCCATCAAGTACTACGGCCGCATCGAGAAGTACTCGGATCACTGGCTGCAGTCCCTCTTCGAGATGTCCTGGACCCACTTCCGCCAGCGCGACTACGCCAAGGCCATGGGCAGCCTGCACACCCTCAACTCCCCCTACTTCGAAGAACAGTACTTCCCCGAGTCCCAGGTCCTCCAGGCCGTGATTCTCTACTCCAACTGCCGCTACGAGGACGCCATCCTGGTGGTGGATCAGTTCGTGAAGAACTACGACACCCTCCGCAAGGAGCTGGCCTCCAACCTGAAGGAGAACGAGGACGCCACGGACTTCTACTACTGGCTGGCCACCCTGGGCACCAAGGGCAAGCTGTTCTCCATGCGCCTCAAGCGCATCTTCAATGTGGCCCTCAACGACGGGAAGCTCTACCGGCTGTTCTCGCTGATCATCAGCCTGAACCGCGAGGAGGCTTTGCTTGAGTCCATGCAGAAGGCGGCCGTCCAGAAGGAACTGGCGGCCCGCCTCCTGGGGGACCTGGTGACCTACCGCGAGCTGGCCATCGGCGAGACCGGCGAGCAGGCCCGCACCAAGCTGTCCACGGTCCACAAGGACCTGCGCAAGCTGGTGTCCCAGGCCATGAAGGTGAAGTTCGAATCCCTCAACGCCCTCAAGGAGATCATCGAGGGCAAGCGGGCCAAGACCAAGGAATCCTCTGAGGCGGGCAAGGTCAACACCGGCAACGCCGAGCTCTTCGTCGAGTGGCCCTTCGAGGGCGAATACTGGAAGGACGAGCTGGATTCCTACCTCTTCCGGGTGGAGAGCCTCTGCCCCGAGCGCAAGAAATAAGGAGCACCCCCCATGACCTTGAAGACCCTGCACTGGCTGGCCCTGGTGCTGCTATGCGTGGGCGGGCAGCCGGCCCTGGCCCAGGAAAAAACGGCCCCGGCTACCAAGCCCGCTGAGGATGGCTTCGTGCCCCGGATCGATCTGGACGGCACCCCCGCCGCCACCATCCCCCAGGCCAAAAGCTTCGAAGACTTCGCCGCCTCCATGAAGAAGCCGAGGATCTCGGCGGAGGATCTCTACCGGGTGAAGCCCACCCAGTCCGAGGAGAAGCTCCAGGCCGCCATCGACAGCCTCTACAGCATCATCGACTACGCCGACGACGAGGACCCCCAGAAGCCCGGCTACCTGGCGCGCCTCGCCGACCTCTACTGGCAGAAGGCCGAGAGCTACTTCATGTCGGCCAACTCCGACGAGATGGACCGGAAGCTGAACGACGCCCGGGACTCGGACAATGCGGACCGCCTGCTGGAGGCCGAGGACGAGAAGCAGCGCCTGCTGGACATGCAGGTGGAGTGGCGCCAGAAGGCCATCAAGATCTACAAAGAACTGGAGTCCAAATACCCGGACTACGACAAGATGGACATGGTCCTGTTCTACTTGGGCAACTTCCTGGGCCAGATGCAGGAGGCCGAGGGCAGCTACGAGTACTATGTCAAGCTCATCACCCGCTACCCCGAGTCCAAGTACCTGCCCGACACCCTGGTGAACATCGGCGACTACTACTTCGACCAGAACGACTTCGGCACCGCCATCCAGTTCTACGCCAAGGTGGGGGCCTTCCAGGAAAGCCACATCTACGGCTACGCCATCTACAAGCTGGCCTGGTGCCACTACAACATGGCCGAGTACCGGGACGCCTTCGCCCGCTTCGTGGAGGTCATCCGCTACAGCGACCAGATGGAGCGCCGCAAGCAGGGCGTCCGCATCGGCCTCAAGACCGAGGCCCAGAAGGACCTCGTGCTGGCCTACAGCCAGATTGGCAAGGAGACCCAGGCCATCCCGTTCTTCAAGGAGATTGCCTCGGATATCTACCTCCAGTTGGCGGCCCAGCTTGGCGATCTCTACCTGGACATGGGCGAGCCCGCCAAGAGCATGCGCATGTACAAGACCATCATCCGGGAGAGCCTGGCGGCCAACCCCGACACCTCGGACATCCTGTCCTACCAGCGGGCCATCGTGAACGCCGTGGACCGCACCGTGGACAAGCCCGCCACCGCCAAGGAAGTGCGCCGGTTGGTGGATCTCTACCGCATGTTCAAGGACAAGAAGGATCCCATCCTTGAAAAGGAAGAGGCCCGCATCGAAGAGCTGCTGCACCGCATGGCGGTGAACTACCACCTGGAGGCCCAGAAGATTGGCGACAAGGCCACCCAGGTGCTGGCCAAGGAACTCTACGACTACTACCTGACCCTCTTCCCGGACGCCGACGGCAAGTACCAGATGACCATGAACCTGGCCATCCTTTCCTACCAGTCGGGGGACTACCGCACCGCCGTGCAGAACTACGAACAGGTCATCACCATGCAGCCCGACGGCAAGTACGCCCGGGAGGCCGGCTACACGGCGCTGCTGGCCTACTACAAGCTGATTGATCTGACCTCCGGCCAGGTGAAGGAAGAGGACCAGGGCCTGGACGAGAACCGCAAGAAGGAGATGCCCGAGCTGTCCGCCGCCATGATCAAGGCCTGTGACCGCTTCGTGGACATGAAGCCCGAGGAAGAAGAGGACCTCATCCAGGCTCGCTTCGCCGCGGCCCGCATCTTCTACCAGTTCAACCACTTTGAGGACGCCATCGCGCGCTTCTCCGCCATCATCGAAGCCCACCCCGCCCATCCCTTCACGCCGGACGCGGCCAAGATGCTGTTGTCCTCCTTCATGATGACGCGCGACATCAAGAACCTGAACCTCTGGGCCGAGAAGCTGTACCGCATGCCCAACCTGGCCCAGGGCGAGTTGCTTGGCATCATCAACAAGATCCGCGACCGGGCCCAGTTCAACCGCTGCTTCGAGTACGAGTTCGACCGCGCCTACGAGCTGGCCGCCCGCTGCTTCCAGGAGTACGCCCAGGCCTTCCCCCAAAGCACGCTGCTGGACAAGGCCTACTACAACGCCGCCCTGAACTTCCGTCGGGCCAACCTGTATCTGGACGCCCTTCAGGCCAACGCTGGGCTGTATAGCTGCTGCTCCAAGACCTCGGACCTGGGCCCCCGCGCGTTGTTCCTCATCGCCGACACCTTCCGCATGGCCGCGGTGTACGACCAGGCCGCCGTCTACTTCGAGCGCTATGTGAAGGAACACCCCAAGTCCGAGAAGACCCGGGAGGCCCTGGCCTACGCCGCCCGCTTCCGTCGCAGCCTGGGCCAGTACAAAGAGGCCATGGACGACTACAACCTCTATATCAAGCGCTTCCCCAAGGACCCCAATGTGCCCGCCGTCTACTTCGACATGGGCATGATGTTCAAGAAGCAGAAGGACAGCGCCAAGGCCACGGCCCACTTCAACAGCTACCTCAAGAAGTACGGCGACCAGGGCAGCGTGAACCTGGTGCTGGCCTCCTACCAGGAGATCGGCGAGGCGCTGCTGGGCAAGAAGAAGCGCAACGAGGCCCGCAAGATGTTCGAGAAGGTCATCGACACCTTCAAGGGGCTCACGCCCGAGAAGCGCAAGACCGTGAACAGCAAGGGCATCTTCGCCATTGCCTGGGCCTTCTTCAACCTGGGCGACGACGCCTACCAGGAGGGCGTGGAGGTCCAGTTGACCCGCGCCAAGCTGAAGGAAAACACCGAGAAGAAGATCAAGGCCATCCTCAGCGCCGAGCAGTACTACACCACGGTGCTGGCCCTGCGGCACCCCTACTGGAGCACCGCCGCCCTCTTCCGCATCGGCTTCGCCTGGAAGAGCTTCGCGTCGGAGTTCGAGAACTCGCCCCTGCCTCCCGGCCTCACCCCGGACGAGCAGGAATACTACAAGCTGACCCTCACCGAGGAGGCCGGCAAGTTCCGCCAGAAGGCCGCCTCCGCCTTCAAGAAGTGCATCGAAGAGGCGGTGGCCAACAAGGTCTTCAACGAATTCACCGAGAAGGCCGAGAAGGAACTGTCCGAGTTGGAATTCCAGTTCAGCGGCGTGAAGGAATACAGAGTGCGGCCAGGCTTCTTTGCCTCCAGCAGCAACCCCCCGGGGATGGTGCGCCCGGAGAAGCATCTGCAAAGTCGTGGCGCTGAAGACGAAGCGAAGCCCGCCGGAGGTGTGAAATGAAGACCCTGACCATCATCCTGGCAGGCCTGGTTCTGGGGGGGGCATGGGGGGTTCCCGGCGCCTCAGCCCAGGACGCCCCTGCTGCCGCCACTGTTGCTCCTGCTGCCCCGGCCGAGGAACCCGCCCAGGACTCCAGTGCCGTGAATGCGGACTCCGCCCCGGTGCTGCCGGAAGATGAGGCCGTCGAGGCCGACGCGGCGGTGGAGGCGGAGACTCCAAGGCCCAGCGATCCCTATGCCGAGGCCATGTGGCTGCTGGACCGCTCCGTCTACCCCACGGGGGAGGACCGGACCCGCCTGAAGGAACTGTTGCAGGGCCTGTATGACGGCGGCGACCGTCGCTTCGAGGTGGTCTTCAACCTGGGTGTCGAGGCCCTGCGCGGCAACGACCTCGCCACCGCTGAGACCCGCTTCGCCGAGGCCCACGGAGAGGCCAGCGCAGGCCGTGGGGATCTGGCGACGGCCCTGGCCATGCAGGGTAGGGTGGCGGCCACCAAGCGGGATCTGTCCGCCGCCGATGCCTTGATGAACCAGGCCCTGGCGGCCAACGAATACTGCTCTCCTGCCCTGAACCATCTGGCCCGCAAGGCCCTGGACACGGGGAACCAGGAGGAGGCCCTGGTGCTGTCCCGCAAGGCCCTGCTTGGGGATCCCAACAACATGGACTCCTACCTGACCATGGCGGTGGTCTACTACCAGAGCGACCGCCTGGAGCTTGGCATCCTGGTGTGCGAGAGCGCCCTCAAGATCAACCCTGCGGCGTCCACCATTCATAATCTCCTGGGGCTCATCTACCTCAAAGAGAACGAAGTTCGCCGCGCCTTTGATCATTTCCAGAAGGCCGTGGATGCCGACCCTGAAAACCTGGATGCCCGGCGGAATCTGGCCTCTCTGGTGTTGAACTACAAAGACTTCCCCACGGCCCTGAAGCTGTTGGACGAGGTGCTCAAGGTCACGCCCCTGGACCGCGGCATGCGGATGGGCCGGGCCCTGGCCCTGCGGGGAGTGGGGCGCAACGACGAGGCCCGCAAAGACCTGGAGGCCCTGGTCATGGAGGACCAGTCGGACCGCGAGGCCGCCTACAACCTGTGCATCCTGCTCCACGAGTACATCTCGGACTACGAGGCTGCGCTGCTGCGCTGCAAGGACTTCCAGCGCATGATCGACAGCAGGCATCCCAAGTTCAGCGAGATGAAGAAGCGCGTCAAGGGTATCCAGGACACCATTGATGCCATGAAGGAGTTTGGGGACAAGCCCAAGGCGGAGGCGGCCCCTGCTGAGGCGGCCCCTGCTGAGGCGGCCCCTGCTGAGGCGGCCCCCGAGGCCCCCGTGGAACCTGCAGAAGTGCCTTGATTAGAGAGTGCTGTTTGGTTGATATTGACGCTTCGACAGCGAGCGGTGGAGGGAACCATGAAGAGACTGATGTTGTCACTGGCGATAGCGGCGGGTTTGCTGGCCTTTGAAGGGGCCGCCCTGGCTGCCCCCGGGGATCCTGGCGCCACCGAGTTCAACTTTGACGAGGATGTGCTGACCGTGGATTACCTCAAGCCCGACCTGGAGTTCGTGGCCATGGTCGAACAGGAACGGATGGGCTCGCTTATCGAGATTCGCAAGGACTTTGCGGACGAGGTCATCAAGGCGGCCGAGGAAGTCTACTGATGGGGTCCCAAATGAACAAAGCGGGCGATATCACATTGACCGTAACCAGGCCCGGAGAGGCCGAGCGCGTTGTCCGCCTGGACAAGAGCACGGTGGTAATCGGTCGGGCCCCCACCTGCGATCTGGCCATCGACGAGGACGGCATCGGGAAGGAACACGCCCGCCTGGAGTTCACCCCCGAGGGTGGGCTGAGGCTGGTTGATCTCGGGACCTCCCTGGGCTGCACGCTGAACGGCAACAGGGTGGGCGGCACCACCCTGGTTTCCAGCGGCGACGCCATGAGCATCGGTGGGACCATGATCAAGGTGGTCTTCCGGACCGTGACGGCCAGCGCCAGACCCAATCCCTGGGCCAAGTACGAGAACCCCAAGCGGCCGGTCATCAATGTGGCCCAGGTCTGGGGGGACTCGGTGCTGTCGGTGCAGCGCTTCGGCGCCCACTATCGGCAGAAGGCCCACGCCCTGGTCTTCACGGCCATCCTCCTGGGCATTCAGGCCTGGGTGCTGGTGGGCTTCTACAGCGGCTACCACCAGGCCTACCAGGATGGGGCCCTGGACATGAATGCCTATGCCCGGGCCATCCGCGAGGGGGTCCTGTACATGGGCCTGTTCTTCGCGCTGGCGGACATCTTCGTGTTCACCATGGTCCGCGAGTTGTTCGTCCCTTCCCGCCATGAACAGGGCGCCAACATCATCGTGGGCTTCGGTCCCAAGGCAGACTTCTTTCTGCCCGAGGACGCCATTGACCAGGAACACTATCAGCTCATGACCAGAAGGGGAGGGCGCCCCTTCTTGAACCTCTCCAGTGAGAAGGTGGACGGCATCGTCCTGGTGAAGGGCCAGAACATCTCCATTGGCGAGCTTCGCAAGACCTCCTTGCTGGTCCAGGGCCGCTACCTGCCCCTGGAGTTGGGCACCAAGGCCAAGATCTGTTTGGGGGACTTCACCTTGATCCTCAGCATGGACCCCTCCATGCAGGAGCCCAAGGGCCGCACCCTGTCCCAGATCTCCAGCACCTCCGTGGCCTACTTTGCGCTGGCCTTCTTCCTCCATGCCCTGTTCATGTTGGCGGTGATGATCACTCCCTCCGGGGACAACATGGACATCTACACCAAGGAGGTCCCCTCGGCCCTCCAGATGGTGATCCAGGTCCAGAAGCGCGAACTGGCCCTCCAGCGCGAGCAGGAAGAAGAAAAGAAGGAACTGGAGAAGGACAAGGAGAAGAAGGCCGACAAGGACGAGCGCAAGCCCGAAGAGGTCCCCGAGGTCCAGCAGGCCAAGACCGAGAAGACCGAGGTCCAGGAGGTCAAGAAGGCCCAGGCCGTGGTCCTGAAGAAGGCGGATGACGGGGACAAGGGGCTGAAGCGGACCCTGGAGGTCCAGTCCAACAAGCAGAAGCGGACCCTCACCTCCACGGTGGTCTCCAAGGCCGCGGTGCGGGACAAGGGCGCTCTGGGGGCGCTGTCCAGCCTGCGGGCCGGGGCGCTGGGTTCGGAGTTCGGCGTGGAGATGAATGTGGGCATGCCCAAGCTGTTGGGCGAGGCTGCCCTGGATGACCTGGGCGACGATGTCTACGCCAACCTGGGCGGCGGTGGCTCCGATGCGGATCCCTTCGCCATCGCGGGTGGGGGCGGCGGGGGTGGCGGCATTGGCGGCGGCAACGGGTCCGACGGCCGCGAGGGCATGCAGGGCTTCGATGCCACCATCGGCGCCGATGGCCTGGCCGTTGGGAGCGGCGAGCCCGGCAAGGGCGGCCCCATTGTCCTGGGTGGCATGGGTGGCATCGCCGAGCTTGACAAGAACACCCTGGCCAAGAACACCAAGGCCGCCCAGTTCCGCGAGAAGCAGGTCAAGATCCTGCCCAAGGACATCCAGATGGAGGGTGGCGGCAAGCTGGACAAGGAGACGGTCAAGAGCCACATCCGCAAGCAGCTTGGCGGCATCCGCTGGTGCTACCAGAAGGGCTACCAGAAGAACCCCAACCTGGAGGGCAAGGTGACGGTGCGCTTCATCATTGCCACCGCAGGCAAGGTCATCAAGGCCGAGATCATGAAGTCCACCCTGGGCGACGCCGAGGTTGAAGCCTGTATCGAACAGAAGATCCTCTCCTGGCGCTTCCCCGAGCCCAAGGGCGGCATCGTGAAGGTCGTCTATCCCTTCGTGCTCCGCCGCCAGTAGCCTCCCTGCCTGGGTCCTGGAATAGGACGCCCGCCCCGATTGTTTTACCGACAAGCTGACCGGAGGTGGATCCATGATTGTCAGACTCCTTTTCGTTGTCCTGGCCGCGCTGGGCGTGGCGCTGCCCATTGGGGCCCAGGCCCAGGAACGGCTTTGGACCCAGAAGGGCACCAGCGGCCCCGCCGCTGAGATCCCGCTGACCTCCAGCACCTTCTCCAGACTTGCGGACCAGCTTCTTCCCACTGTGGTCAGCCTCAGCGTCAAGGCCTCCACGGGGCGGCCCGGCCGATCCAGCAGCGGGGATCCGGTCTGGGACTACTTCTTCGGGGTACGACCCGAGCGGCAGCGCCTGCAGGAGGGCCTGGGCACCGGGGTCATCATCCACCGGGACGGCTTCGTGCTGACCAACAACCATGTCATCGAAAACGCCGTGGACATCCAGGTGTCCTTGAACAACGGCAAGCATGTGTCGGCCCGGCTGGTGGGGGCTGACCCTCGGACAGACCTGGCCCTCCTCAAGCTTGACGGCCAGGGGCCCTACCCGGTGGCGCCTCTGGGAGACTCGGAGGGCCTCCGGATCGGGGAATGGGTCATGGCCATCGGCAGCCCCTTTGGCCTCAACCAGACCGTCACGGCGGGCATTGTCAGCGCCAAGGGCCGCAAGGATCTTGGCTCGGGCACGGAGCCCAGCTACGCCAACTTCATCCAGACGGATGCCTCCATCAACCCCGGCAACAGCGGGGGGCCCCTCATCAACCTGAACGGGGAGGTCATCGGGATCAATACGGCCATTGTCCAGAGCGCCCAGGGCATTGGTTTTGCCATCCCCTCGAACATGGCCAAGCAGCTCATCCCCCAGCTTGCCACGGGGCAGGTCCAGCGAAGCTGGCTTGGGGTAGGCATCCAGAAGCTCTCCGACGACCTGGCCCGGTCTCTGGGCCTTAGGGAGACCAGGGGCGCGCTGGTGGCCCGGGTCTATGCGGGGTCCCCCGCGGAGGACGCGGACCTGCGGGTTGGAGATGTGGTGCTGCGCTTCGGCAACCAGGATCTTGAGGACTCCAGTGACCTGCCCTGGCTGGCGGCCACGGCCGGGGCCGGAGCGTCCATTCCCCTGGTGATCTGGAGGGATGGCAAGACCCTCAACGCCACGGTGGTGATGGGGCGGCTTGAGGATGGTGGGGAGGGGACCCGGGTCGCCCCCCGGGCCTCTTCCCCCAAGGCCCCCAGCGCCACCCCCGAGACCATGGACCTGGCCGGCATGACCCTGCGGGATCCCAGCAGCGCCGAGCGGAGGGCCAACGGCCTGGGTCGGGCCGTCGGGGTCGTGGTGGACAGGGTCAATCCCGAGGGCGCCGCCGCCGCTGCAGGGCTTCGCCCGGGGGATGTGGTGCTGCGAATCGGCTACACCAGACTGGCCGCCGTGGCCCACCTTCGGAAGGTCGCCTCCACCCTGGCCAGGGGCAGCATGGTCTCCCTCCATGTGCTGCGAAACGGCGAGTACCTTTGGGTGGCCGTGAGGCTGTGAGGGCCGCTTGAAAGGCTGTCTTCATGGCAGCGGTTCAGTTGTAGTACCAAGGCCGGTTTTGGCCTCTTCTCCACCTCCCAGGCTCCAAGCGCCCTGACGCGGCGCGTCCAGGCCAGCGGAATAGTCAATGCGTGGTTGAGAGAAGCCCCCCCCTTTGAAACACTCCGCCCTTATTCAGAGGGCCCGGAGGGGTCCTCCAATCAAGTGGATTTTTTGCCAGGTACTGGCGAAAGGATGAGTAGCAGATGAGTGAGAAGCTGTCCCGTCTGGCCCGGAAGGTTGTTGAGGGAGAGACCCGTTGCCATTTCCAGTTCGCCGGCAACGGTGGTCGCTGGTTCCCCGAACTCCAGGCCGCCGTCAACTATTCCGCCGAAGTTGAAGCCCTCGTCAGGCATGTGTCGCCGGTGCTCAAGGAGGCCTCCTGGGCCGATGATATCCGCAAGAGCGGGCTGCTTTCCCAGCCCATAGACCTGCTGTCCTGGCTGACCGAGGGGACCCAGCCTTCGGATGCCGTGCTGGCCTCCTCCACGGTGTCCCAGCCCCTCATCTACCTGACCCAGGCGGTGGCCATTCTGCGCTCCCGCTCGGCGGGCTTCCCCCTGGCCGCCGAGGCCCGTCTCAGCAGCGTCTCGGGGCACTCCCATGGCATGATGGCGGCGGTGCTGATGGCCCTTGGCTCGGAGGGCAAGACCTTCGCCGAGGATGTGACCCGGGGCGTCATCTGGATGCTGCGCCAGGGCTTCCGGATGCAGGAGGCCGTGGGCCCCTCGACGGTCTCTGCCCGCCTGGAGAGGTTGGGCCGCGAGTCCGGCGACGGCGTGCCCTCGCCCATGGCCTCCATCGGCGGCCTGGGCTTCGCCGAGTTGCGCAAGGCCCTGGAGACCCTCAACCACAGCCTGCCCGCCAACCGGCATGGCTATATTACTTTGATGAACGCGCCCAGGCGCGCGGTGGTTTCTGCGCCCGTGGAGACCCTGCTGGCTCTCCGGGAGAAGCTAATCAAGACCCCCGGCCTCAAGTGGGACTACCTGGCCACCTCGGCCCCCTTCCACAGCCCCTACATGGAGAGCGCCATGAAGGCGTTCTGGGGTGACTACAAGGCCCTGGGCTTCGGTCACCGCAAGGTCAAGCTGCGGATCCCCGTCTACGAGACCGCCAAGGGTGAGAACCTGCAGCAGGCCAAGAACCTGGATGAGGTCCTGGTCCGGGATTACTTCGTGGAGTCCGTGGATTGGACCGCCGTCTGCCGGCGGCTTATCGACCAGGGGCCGGCGGTGGTGGTGGACCTGGGCCCCGACGAGCAGGGCCTCAGCCTGACCCGCTCCAACACCGTGGGCTTCGGCATCTCCGTGCTGTCCGCCCGTCGGCCGGAGGACTCGGAGAAGGTCTACTCGGCCTCAGTGGCCCCCGAGCCCCCCGCCCCCTGGGCCACCTTTGCCCCCGTCAGCGCGACCCTGGGCAAGGCCAAGGTCCTGGTGAATCGGTTCACCGCTTTGACCGGCTACGAGCCCGTCGTCGGCGGTGGCATGACGCCCACCACCGGTACCCCCGAGCTTGTTGCCGCCGCCTCTGCTGCGGGCTTCATCGTGGAGCTGGCGGGTGGCGGTCAGCCCACCCGGGAGGCCCTGGCCGCCCGCCTGGACGCCCTCAAGGAACTGCTGCCCCCGGGGCGCGGCTTTGTGTTCAATGCGCTTTACCTTGACCCCTACCTGTGGAAGTTCCAGGTGCCCATGCTGCTGGAGTACCGCCGCAAGGGCT
>CAZMEC010000079.1:0-13619 GCA_964565265.1 uncultured Myxococcales bacterium | reverse complement strand
GGCCAGCGCCTGCTGTCCCTGGCCTCCATTGAGATCTTCGTCCTGGACGAGGCCGACCGCATGCTGGACATGGGCTTCATCAACGACATCCGCAAGGTCGTCGCCATGCTGCCCCCCACCCGCCAGAATCTGATGTTCTCGGCGACCTTTGCGGACGACATCAAGACCCTGGCCGGCTCCATCCTCAAGGCCCCCGAGTTCGTCGCTGCGGACCCCCCCGCCACCACCGTGGAGCTCATCACCCAGCAGCTTTGCTTCGTGGAGCGGGCCCAGAAGATTGACCTGCTGCTGCACTTCCTCAAGGACCCGCGCATGCGCCGGGTGCTGGCCTTCACCCGCACCAAGCACGGCGCCGACAAGGTCGTCCGCCAGCTCGACCGTGTGGGCATCAAGGCCTTGGCAATTCACGGCAACAAGTCCCAGAACGCCCGCACCCACGCCATGGACGAGTTCCGCAAGGGCGGCACCCGCGTCATGGTGGCCACGGACATCGCGGCCCGGGGCATCGACATTGATGACATCACCCATGTGGTCATCATGGACCTGCCCAACGAACCCGACATCTTCGTACACCGCATTGGCCGCACCGGCCGCGCCGGCGAGGCGGGCATCGCCATTGCCTTTTGCGCCGAGGACGAGCGCCCCCTGCTGGCGGACATCGAGCGGCTCATCGGCAAGCATGTGCCCCGGATGGAGGACTACCCCTTCGTGTCCCCCATCGCCCCCCCATCCCCCACCAACCTGACGCCCCAGAAGCGCACCTCGCCCTCTGTGGCGAACAGGCCCAGTGGCCGCCCGGGCAACTCCCCCTACGGCCACCGACCTGGCGGCCCCGGCAGGGCGGACAACCACAGCCGCAGCGACAACGCCCCGAGGCGCAATCAGCCCCACGACCAGAACCGGGGCAAGCGCCCTCCCCAGAACACCCCCCGCCCCGCCAACGCCGGCCGCTAGCTCCAGCCTCCGTCCCCAGGACTTCCGCTCAGCTTTCTACCTATCATGTGCACGGCTGTAAAACCCATTGGCCTTCGCCCTCCGAAACGGTTACCATGCCTGCGTCGTTTTAATCTTGGTTGCCAGATTGGCACCGTCTGGCAGAAAGGGTCGGCATGAGACGCATACCCCTCTGGTTGAGAGCAATCCTTGGCCTTGGCTTGCTGGTGGTCCTGGTTGGAGGGTTCGGGTACTACCGCATCCAGGAACGCCAGGAGCGCGCCGAGGTGTGGGAGAACCTGGGGGCCGTCGCCGACCTGAAGATCCGCCAACTCGCTGACTGGCGCCAGAGCAAGTTGAACGAGGGGCTGCTGCTGGCAGAGGACCTGTACCTCAACCAGGGAATCTCCCAGTGGCTTGCCGATCCCTCTCGGCCGCTCCCCGAGGGAGTCCAGGCCCGGCTTCGTTCGATTGTGGCCCGGCGAAGCTTCGCGGACATCTCCATCATGAACGGCCAGGGCAAGGGCCTTTGGACCCTCAACAAGCTCGTGGGGACGGCCCACCCAGAGGCCCTGGAGACCTTGACGAAATCCCTGGCCGACGGCAAGGTCCGGCTGACTCCCCTGCACCGCTCCGAGGACCTGGCGCCCCATCTGTCCCTGGTGGTTCCCGTTGAGGCCTCAGACAACCAAAGCCGCCAGGCTTGCCTGGTGCTGCTGTTCTTGGCGGAGGACTACCTCTACCCCTTGATTCAAAGCTGGCCAAGCCCCAGCGTCTCGGCTGAGACCCTCCTGGTTCAAAAGGAAGGCAACGAGGTCGTCTTCCTGAACGACCTGCGTCACCAGAAGGATACGGCCCTGAAGCTGCGCTATCCGCTGGACAGCCCGGACCTGCCTGCGGCCATGGCCGTCCGGGGTCAGACCGGGGTGGTGGAGGGAGTGGACTACCGCGGCGTGCCCGTGTTGTCGGTGCTTGGAAAGGTGCCGGGGACGCGGTGGTTCCTGGTGTCCAAGATGGACAAGGCCGAGGCCTACGCCGGCTGGCGCGTGCGTTCGACCCTGATTTCGGGCTTCATCGTGGCCATGCTGCTGGGGCTGGTGGGCCTGCTGGTGATGTTCTGGCTGCGCAGCGACAAGAACCATTTCCTCGAACGCTTCCGCCTGGAGGCCGCCCGCCGCCTGGAGCAGGAGCGCTACAAGGTGATGCTCATGAGCGTGGGCGACGGTGTCATCTGCACGGATTCAGAAGGTAACCTGGAGGTCATGAACCCGGTGGCCGAGAACCTCACCGGCTGGAAGGCCGACGAGGCCAAGGGCAAGCCGCTGGAGACGGTCTTCCCCATCTTCAACGAGACCACCCGGGCGGTGGTGGAGAACCCCGTCCGGCGGGTGATGCGCGAGGGCCTCATCGTGGGGCTGGCCAACCACACGGTGCTGGTCTCCAAGAACGGCAGCGAGCGCCCCATTGCCGACAGCGGTGCGCCAATCCGCCGGGAGGACGGTCAGATCACCGGCGCCGTGCTGGTGTTCCGCGACCAGACCGCAGACCGCGACGCTGCCCAGGCACTTCAGCGGGAGCGGGACAATCTGGGGGCCATCATGGCCGCCTCCCCCGTGGGTATCCTGGTGTTCACCAGCAAGGCCAAGGTCCGCCTGGCCAACCCCAGCGTAGAGCGCCTGTTCGGAAAGGAGTTCAACGCCAACTGGGAGATCAGTTGCGGCGAGTTCATCTCCTGCGTGAACCGGGCCGAGCACCCCCAGGGCTGCGGGCATTCGTCCAACTGCGCGGACTGCGCCCTGCTGCGGTCCATCAAGACCGTGATTGCAGAGGGCAGGGGCCAGGGCCACCAGGATGCCCAGATCTGCCGAACCTGCGGCCTCAGTCATGGCGTTCGCTGGATCCGCTTCAGCATGGAGCCGGTCTTCATCAACGGGACCCTTCATGTCCTGGCCGCCCTGGAGGACATCACCGGCCACAAGGCCGCCGAGGCCGAGCGCGAACTGCTCCATGCCCAGCTCCTGCAGGCCCAGAAGATGGAGGCTGTGGGACGGCTGGCGGGGGGCGTGGCCCACGACTTCAACAACATCCTGGGGGTCATCCTGGGGAACGCCGAGATGGCCCTGGACGCCCTGCCCCCAGGGTCCGTCCTGCGGCAGGAACTGGACGAGATCGTCAAGGCCGCCAAGCGCTCCGAGGAGCTGACCCGGAGACTGCTGGCCTTCGCCCGCAAGCAGACCGCCAGCCCCAAGGTGCTGGACCTGAACCACACCGTGGGGGGAATGCTCAGGATGCTGTCCCGCCTCATCGGCGAAGACATCGACATCTCGCTGGACCGGGCCGAGGGCCTTTGGCCCGTGCGCATGGACCCCTCCCAGCTTGATCAGGTGCTGGCCAATTTGGTGGTGAACGCCCGGGATGCCATCGAGGGCGTGGGCAAGGTCACGATTGAGACCGCCAACACGGTCTTTGATGAAGCCTACTGCGCCGAGCACCGTGGCTTCGTCCCCGGGGACTTCGTGATGCTGGCCGTGAGCGACAGCGGCCGGGGCATGACCGCCGACATCAAGCAGCACCTGTTTGAGCCCTTCTTCACCACCAAGGAGGTGGGCAAGGGCACGGGCCTTGGGCTGGCCACGGTGTACGGCATCATCAAGCAGAACGACGGGTTCATAAATGTGTACAGCGAGCCCGGCGAAGGCACCACCTTCCGCCTCTATTTCCCGCGGGTCGTCGGGGAGGCGGCGGAGGTCATCGCCCGGAAGGCCAGCCCTGAGTTGGTCGGGGGCCAGGAGACCATCCTCCTGGTGGAGGACGAGAAGGCCATCCTGGAGTTGGGCAAGCGGTTGCTGGAGAAGCTTGGCTACAAGGTCCTGATGGCGGACGGCCCCCTGGCCGCGCTGTCCCTGGCGGCCAATCGCGCCCAACACATTGACCTCCTGATCACGGATGTGGTCATGCCCGACATGAACGGCAAGGTCCTGGCCGAGAAGCTGGCCCTGCTGCGCCCCAACCTGCCCTGCCTGTACATGTCAGGCTACACGGCCAACGCCATCGCCCATCGGGGCGTGCTGGACCACGGCCTGCACTTCATCCAAAAGCCCTTCTCCTCCTCCGAACTGGCCCAGAAGGTCCGCGAAGCCCTGGGCTAGAAGATCCGCTTGCTGCGCGCGCGGCTTGGACGGACACGCCGCCCTTTCCTAGCCGCGAACGAAGTGAGCGGATCGGTTAGAAGATCCTCTACTTTTGCAGCTTGCAGGGGACGCCCTTGGCCTTGATGCCCACGCTGATGCCGTCGGGGTTGGCGGTGGTGGCGTCGGTGGCGGGGTTGGTGGCCAGCTTGCCGTCCTGGTTCAGGTCCACATCGGGCACGGGGCTGGCGGGGTCGTTCTTGATCAGCAGCGCCAGGGGGTTGATGGTCAGCCCCTCCAGCACCAGCTCCATGGCCAGCAGGCCCGCGGGCACCACGCCCCCAAGGAGCGCGTCGTCGATGCTGACGCCGTTGGCCCCTTCGGACAGCAGGGTCTCCATGAAGGCGGGCTCCATTCGGATGGTCAGGGTGCCCAGGCCCTCGGTGGCCAGGCTCAGGTTGAACAGGGCCGGATTATCCGGGTAGGTGACGATCTTCACCTTGCCGAACTCGTTCTTCACCTGCACGCCCCTGAAGGCAATGAGGGGCTCGCCCGTGAGGGGGTCGTAGCTGGCCTCGGAGATGCCGAAGGTCTCAGTGCCGCTGAAGTTATCCGCCGAGTTGCCATCCAGATCCGTGGCCATGTAGCCGATGATATCCACGGCCACGGGGGCGTCGCCGGGCTTGGGCAGGGTCGCCAGGCCTTGGAACTCCAACACCACCAGCATGGGCTTCAGGGGATCGTTGAGCTGGGCAGAGATCATGGGGTTGGCCACGCTGCCCAGCCCCGCCAGGGCGTTGTCAGGGGCCTTGTCCCCCAGCGCCCCCACCTGATCCACATTGAAGCCCTCGGTGCCATTGCCGATGCGGATGAGGTTCAGGACCACCGCGGGGGGCGGCACATTGGTGACCTGGATGCTGGCGCTGGCCAGGTTGCCGGCCTTGTCCTCCACGCTGACGGTGAGGGTGTTGGGGCCAACCTGCAGGGGCACCTGGGCGGTCCAGGTGGAAGCTGTGGCGGCGGGAGTGGCGAGGGTGGCCGCCACGCCGTTGACGGTGAGGGACTTCAAGGATGACAGGGCGCGGTCGTCCTGCAGGTCCCCGGAGACCAGCACCGTGTCAAAGGCCAACTTGGCCCCCGTGCTGGGGGAACTGATGGTCACCGTGGGGGCATTGTCGGGCGCCACGAAGGAGACCGCCACGGACTTCTCGTCGAAGCCGCCCGTGGGGTCCTCGGCCCGGACCGTGAGGGTGCTGGGGCCGTCGTCCAGGGTCACCTTGGCGCTGAAGCTGCGGGTGAAGAAGTCCCAGGTGAGGGGCGCGGCCTTGCCGTTGACCTTGAGGGTCACAGTGAGCTGGGCCGGGTTGCCACCATCCGCCACGGTGCCGCTGAGGGTCGCGGGGTTCTTGCTGAACACGGTGCCGGCGCTGGGGGCCTGGATGGTGACCTTGGGGGGCACCACGGGCTCCAGCCTTCGGACCACCAGGGTGGCTACGCCGGTGGCGCCCTGGGCGTCGGCGGCCTCCACCCGCAAAGAGTTGTTGCCCAGCACCAGGGCCAGGGCAGGGCAGGCATAGGTGCCCGCGGGGACCTCCAGGAGGCAGTCCACCCAGGACCCCGCGCCGATCCGGGCCCGAACCGTGACGGTCTCAAGCCCGCCGTCGTCAGAGACAGCCCCGAGCACCACCACAGAGGCGGCGCCGGTGCTGGCCCCGGGGACGCTGATGCTGACCTGGGGCGCGGCGTTGGCCGTGGCATAACGGATGGAGGCGCTGTCGCTACCCTCCTGGCTCCCCCCATCCACAACCCGCAAGGTGATGGTATTGGCACCGGGCAGCAGGGCCACCTCGACGGACACGGAACCACTGGTGACCACAACCTCCTGCTCCAGGTCATTGACCTTCAGGAAGCCCTTGCAGGTGGCCAGGTCAGCGTCCGTCACCACGGCGTTCACCACCACAGTGGCCGCCTCTGTGGAGGCGGGCAGGGCCTCCAGCCGCACCACCGGCGGCAGATCCCCCAGGCGGTTCTCCAGGGCACAGATGGTGAGGCCCCCGGAGGGCAGGACCACGCCCAGCAGGTCGGAGACCTTGGCGCCGCTGAGGCCAAACTCTGCCAGGGCAGGCAGGCCCGCGGTGATGGGCCAATCAAAGGTGAAGAGGGGCCCGTCCGACGGGAAGGTGTGGGGCGCAACCAGGACCATGCGGGGCGAGACCTTGCGGTCGTTCATCTGGAACTGGCCGGCCAGCTTGAGCAGCGGCTTCAAGGCGTCGGCGGAGGGCAATCCCAGGGTGGCCGGACCGTTGTAGGCGAGGCGCAGGTCCACGCCCGCCACATTGCCGCCGGCGTTCTCGGTGCAGACCGTCAGGACGCTGAGGGTGGGCGGCGCGATGCTGACCTCCACGCTGTCCGTCAGGTCGCCGTGGGTTGCGGTGACCAGCACCTTGCCAAGCTGCTTGCCGGCCTTGAGGCCACCGGTGGCCAGGCCAAAGCCGTTGGTGACCACGGTGTCCGAATCCAAAGAGGCCAGGGTGTCGGGCGTCAGGACCAGGACCACTTCCTTGCCGGCCACGGCCGGGCCACCGGCGTAGCGATCCAGTTCCACACTCAGCACCACCCGGTCGCCCATCATGACTGAAGGCGGCTCGGCCAGGAGGCGCAGGGCCACGACCTCGTCGGGATCATGCCGGGTGACCGTCAGGACCTGCTCGCTCAGCAGCCCCTGGGCGTCCGTCAACTCGACTACGATTTCGTTCTCCCCAAGGGCCAGATTCAGGCCCACCAGGAAGCGGCCGTCAGCGCCGATGGCCGGGGCGTTGGTTTCGTTGCCGTTTATCAGGATGCGCAACGGCGCCTCGCCCAGGCCCAGATCGTCGGTGGCACTGCCCTCCAGCGTGACGGTGGGGTCCACGGTGTGGGAATCGTCAGCGGGGGCGGTCAGGACCAGCGTGGGAGGCGTGGTGTCCTCCAGGGTGACCACCAACTCTTTGCGAGTCAGGTTGCCGGACTCGTCGCTGACCTCCAGAACCACCAGGTTCTCGCCTCCCTGTAGCACCAGATCCAGGCCAAACAGGCCCGCCTCCAGGGTGGGTACGCCGGCGTCCACGCCCCCGAGGGTCACCGCCACCGTCAGGTCGGCCATGGGGGTGGCGTTGTCGGTGGCCTCGAAGACCAGGCGCTGCTGGGGCTGCTGGACCACGGGCGAGGGGCCCTTGACCACGATGGCCGGCGCCTCCACATCCTCAAAGGTCAGGAGAAGCTGGGTCTCAAGCTGGTTCAGCGCGTGGTCCCGGGCCAGCAGCCCGATGGTGTTGTCGCCCAGGGCCAGGGTCAGGTCGAACTGGAAGCCGCAGTCGGCACCGCCGGGGCTGGTCTGCACAAAGTCAAAGGGCCCCACGGCGCTGAGTTGCAGGCCCGCGCAACCGAAGTTATCCACCAACCGGCCCGCCACGGTGACCAGGTTCGTGTGGAATATCAGGGGGGCAGTGGGGGGCAGACTATCGAGGCTGTCGAAGACCCGGTCAATGATGAGGGCCGGGGCCACCGAGTCCAGCAACTCCAGTTCCAGGATGGCGGGGAGACTGCGATTGCCGGCCAGGTCCGCGGCCTCCACGGTGACCGTGTTCTTGCCAGGCAGGGGCAGCGTCAAGGGCACCGAGAAGAGGCCCTCGGGGCTGAGTTGGTCGCCGGTGAGGACCTTGGTCTCGCCGGAGGCCACCGTGACCTGTAGGGCCAGCACCCCAAGGTTGTCCAGCGCACGCCCAACCAGGATGAAGTCGGCCTCGGTGACGGTGGGGCCCAGGGGCTCAAGCAACTCCACCGTGGGGGCCTGGGCGTCCACCAAGGCCACCGTGACCTGGGCAGAATCCTGAGCCCCCTTCTCGTCCGTACCGGTGACCAGCACCTGGCTGCTGCCCAGGGGGAGGATCACCTCGAGGGTCCAAAGGCAGCCGTCGTCCCCGGCCTCAAGCTCGGCCGCCTGGGGCTCGCCGCCGGCCACGCTGACGGTGACCGTACCCAGGCCACAGTCGCCGTCCGGGTCGCCAAAGGCGCCGCTGAGGGTCAGGGCCCCCAGGGTGACCTCCGCAGGGACCTCCTCCAGGGTCAGCACGGGGGCCAGATTCATGGTCTCTTCGTCCAGGAAGGCGGGAACGCCAGCCACCAGCACGGCGGAGGACAGGCCGTCCAGATTCTCGGGGCTGTTGCGCTTGTCCAGGGCGCCGTCCTGGTTCAGGTCGATGTCCACGAAGGACTTGACCAAGAGCAGGGGCGCCATGCCCCCGATGGCCTCGATGGGCTGGGCCAGGACCGCACAGGGGATGACCCCGCCCAGGAGCCCGTCGGTCAGGTCCACCCCGCCCTCCCGGAGAGCGCTGGGCACCAGTTGGGCCTCCAGCAGGGTGTCGGAGATGGACAGGTTGATGGCCGCCCCTTCAGCCAGGGGTACGGCCAGGTTGAACTGGGAGGGGCCGCCGGCGAGGCGCACCGTGCCGTCGGCCTCGGCGTAGATCTCCACGCCCTGGAAGTCGATGAGCAGCTTGCCGTCCTCGTCGAAGGAGGCGGGGGCGATGCCGAAGTGCTGGGCACCGTCGAAGTTGTTGCTGGGGTCCTCGTCCAGGTCCAGGCCCAGGTAGCCCTTGATGGTGATGGTGCCGCGCTGACCCGGGGCGGGCAACCGGGAGATGCCCTCAAGCTTGAGCATCAGCAGCACGGAGCCGTCCGCCAGGGCCTCCGCCAGCTTGGGATTGGCCACCCCGCCCAGACCCGCCAGGGCGTTGTCCGGGCCCGGGTCGCCGCCGGGGCTGGCCTCATCCAGGTTGAAGCCGTCGGTCTTGCCGCCCAGGGCCATGAAATTGAAGATGATCACCGGGTTGTCGTCCACCTCGGGGCCGTCGAAGTTGGCCGCCGCCACGGTGTCGCCGACCCAGTCGGTGCCGGTATCGGGGAGGCTGTCGGGGCCGCTGTCGGGCAGGTCCTGGCCCAGGGTGTCCGGGTAGGGATCCAGGTCCGTGGGCTTGCCGTCGACGCTGAGGAGGTCGGAGAGGTCCGCGCCAGAGTCAGGCAGGGCGTCCAGAAGGTCGGCGGCGTCCAGGTCCAGGTTGGGGCGGGAAGCGGAGTCGGAGCCCCCGCAGCCCCCCGCAAGCAGGAGAAGAGCGAGCACAGATCCGCTTACTGCGTGCGCGGCTGGGAACGAGCGGAACCGCAAAGCCAGGAGGATGAAGAGGGCGGCCAGCAGCAGGGCCCAGGGGGTGGCGGTGGCTTGGGCGGTGTAGGCGCAGCCCATGCCCAGGCCTCCGAAGAGGCCGGACAACAGGTCCGCGTTGGCGGCGGTGATCCCGGCGGTGATGAGGGTGGTGCCGGCGGCCTTGGCGTGGGTGAGGGTCAGCTTGATGGTGCTGGTCCGGGCGCCACCGGGGAAGAGCAGGTCCTTGACGGTGATGAAGATGACATTCTCGCCGTCCACCAGGGAGGCGGTCTTGACGGGGATGGTCAGGGACGCCTTGCCCGGGTCGGTGAGCTTGGTCACGGTGATGCCCGTGAGGTCCACGGCGCCCGTAGGCCAGGTGGCGGCGGCGCCCACGCGGGCCTTGACCTCGATGCTGTAGTTGCCCGAGGCGTTGGTCTTCAGGGAGCTGAAGCTGCCCTTGAGGTCGAAGTTGCCGGTGACCTGGGTGGCCGGGGAGTTGATGGCGATCATGGCCTGCATGTCTCCCTTGAGGCTGAGGAAGTCGGCGCGGGCAGGGGCGAGGCTCATCTCGGCGAGCTTGATGCCGCTGGAGGGCATGGAGATGTCCCCAAGCAGACCCCCAAGCATGGGCTTGATGAGCTGCATGAGCAGGGGGATGGAGGCGCGGATGTTGTCCTCGCCCAGGGGGAAGGCGGTCCAGTCCAGGTCCACGGTCATGGAGATGTCCCCGATGAGCAACTCCAGGGTGTCCAGGTCGTCGGCGGTGGCGCCCTTCTTCAAGGTGAAGTCCACCGGCGCGGAGAGGGCCGCGGCCAGGTTGAAGAGGTCGGTCTCGTATTGGCCGTTGCCGTCCGTGTCGGCCACGAAGCGCAGGATGAGGTCGCCCGCCTTGAACTGCAGCTTGGAACCAGCGGCGAGGACCACCGGGGGCAGGCTGAAGTGGGTGAGGATCTGCATGGGGGTGCCCGTGGGGACCAGGGCCTGGATGTCACTGCGCAGGGGGTTGGCAAGCTCGGGGATGAAGAGGGAGAAGGCGCCCGTGTCCAGGGAGATGGCGTCGCCCACGAACTCCTGGGTGACGGTGATGGCCAGGGCACCCTGGGACCACTCCTTGAAGAGGTACTGGTTCACGAAGCTCTCGTTGACCAGGCCATGGAAGCTGTAGGTGACGCCGGCGTCGCCGCTGAGGCTGAGGGCCGGGGTGGTGGCCAGGCCCGAGGTGAGGGCACCGGGGGAGTTGTAGAAGGCCACGGCCAGGGGCTCCTGGGCCAGGGAGGGACAGGGCAGGTAGTCGGTGGGGTCGGAGGTGGCCTCATTGAGGATGTCCGTGAAGCCCGCCTGGTTGGGGCAGGGGTTGACCGAGCTCTTCAGCCAGATGGACAGCCCCTTGAAGCCCTGACTCAGGGCGTTGGACATCTTGTCGATGGCCACGGTGAAGCCGGAGTTGGCGTTCTCCATCAAAGGCTTCTTGAGCTGGTCCCCCACGGTGGCCAGGAGGGTGTTGGCCTGGCCCGCGAAGGCGTCCTGGACGGCGTCCGCCAGGATGCCGTTGAACAGATCCAGCAGGAAGTCCATGAAGCCGCAGTCTTTCAGCTCCACATCCACGCCGGCGGTGGTCACGGAGACGCCGTTGACCAGGGCCTGGAGGGCGGGGCCCGTGGGGGTGTTGACGAAGTCAGCCAGCATGTTGATGGTGGCGGGCTCTACTTTGGCGTAGGCCTCCGAGCCCCACCAGCAGCCCCAGTTGGGGCGCATCCAGGCGTCGATGTGCATGTAGGGGATGACCATGGCTATCTTCACATGGCCGGCGGCGTCGAAGCCCATGGTGACGGTGACATTCTGGGTGCAGCCATAGCGGCAGGCGGGGGGCTTGAAGGCGTAGGTGCCGCCGTTGTAGTCGTCCGGGGGGTTGCAGAAGGCGGCGCCGGTGATGTCGATGGTGGCCCCCATCTGGGAGACGGTCTGGGTGATGAGGCCCTTGCCATCCATGGCCTCCACCATGGACTCCACCAGGCTGGACAGGACGCTGACGGAGCTTTCCCCGAGGGCGATGCCCACGGAGTTGGAGAGGGCCTGCCCGCGCAGGTTGAAGACGCCCTGAAGGGCGCTGCGGTAGTCCGTGTTGGCATTGCCAAAGGCGTCCGTGGCCACCAGGCGAAGCTCGCCGGAGGCGGGGCCCGCGAAGGCGGCGGCGGGGACGGTCAGGGTGAAGGCGCCGGTGCCGGGGGTGACGGCCACGGTGAGGGCCTGGTCGTTCCAGAAGGCCTCCAGGTTGCTGACGCCCAGGTACAGGTCCGAGACGGTGCCCGTCACCTGCACGGCGGCGGCGCCGTTGTAGCGGCCCTTGGCGGGGTCGTTGAACTGCCCCGAAGACGAGATGTTGGCGCCGCGCTTGAGGCTGACCTGCAGGGCGGGCCCTTCGATGTCCTGGATGACCTCAATGGCGTGGTGGGCGCTGTTGCCGGCGCGGTCCGTGGCGGTGGCCGTGAGGGGGTTCTCCCGGGGGATCACGCTGACCCCGTTGATGGAGAAGGAGTTCCCCACCACATCCGCCTCGAAGCCGTTGACCACGACCTTCTCAATGCCCGAGGCGGGGTCGCTGAGGGTGCCCACGAGGTTGACCGCGGGGGCGTCGGTGATGACCCCGTCCACCCCACCCTCGGGGCTGAACTGGAAGCCGGCGCGGTAGACCATGGTGATGGTGACCTGGGGGGCCACGGTGTCCAGCATGACCGTGAAGGTGGCCTCCGTGATGTTGCCGGCGGCGTCCCGAACCATGAGGTCGAACTGGTTCTCGCCCTCCGCCAGAGAGAGGCCCGGCAGGGACATCACAGCGCCACCGAAGAAGCGGCCGTCGGGGATACCCGCGAGGCGCACCAGGGTGACGGGCTCGCTGAGCGTGAGGCGCAGTTCGTAGGGGGTGACCTTGGTGTAGCGGGCGCTGGCCAGGGTCAGGGTGGGCGGGGTGAAGTCGCCGAAGATCTCCGTGGTGGCGGGGGCCGAGGCGTTGGTGGCCTTGTCGTAGGACACGGCTGTGTAGGTGTTGGCGCCGGGCTCCAGGGGCAGCTCCAGGGACCAGGTGTCTCCCTCCAGGAGGGCGGGCACCCCGTTGACCTCAACGCGGCCCAGGGCCCGGTCGTCCGAGGCCGTGCCGGACAGCTTCACCAGGGGGGTATTCTGGGGCGTCAGCAGCGCCCCAAAGGCCACCGTGGGCTTGGTGAAGTCCAGCACCACGGGGAAGAGGAGCTCGGCGGAGAGGTTCCCCGCGGCATCCCGGGCCCGGATGGGCACGAACTTGGCGCCCACGCCGGTGAGGGTCGCCACGCCCTGCCACAGCCAGGGCTCGGGGCTCATGTCGATGAGGAGGGATTCCTGCCCATTCACCAGCACCGCGTCAATGCCGTACTCGTCAAAGACCGTGCCGTTGAACTGGATGTCGTAGCTGTTCACGAAGGCGCCCATGGGGGGCTGGGAGACAAGCAACTCGGGCTTGACCGTGTCCAGGATGAGGGTCACGGCATCGGAGGGTTCCCCGGGGCGACCCTCCGCGTCCGTGGCCTGGAGCTGCACCTGATTGGGGCCCTCGTGGAGGGTCAGGAAGAAGGCAAAGGCCCCGCCGGCCCCGGACACCAGGGTCTGCACCAGGCTGCCGTCGTGGTAGATCTTGACGGTGGCCCCTGCGGCAGAGACATCGTCCTGCACCTTGCCGGCCAGGGACTGCTGGGCCACGGAGACCAGGGTCGCCGTGGGGTCCAGGGCCACCGTGGGAGGCTGGTTCAGCTTGTCAAACACGATGAGGCCGGCGGCCCGGCGGGTTGCCAGCACCAAGTCTCCCAGGTCCGGGTCGGCGCCCGGCGCGGGCTTGGGGCGCACCTTGTGAGGGCTGGGGTCTGCGGGGAGGGACAGGAGCTTGCCGGGGGCCACATCCAACAGGGGCCACTGTTCCACCGTGGCGGCCTCCAGGCCCAACACCAACCGCATCAAAGCCTGCACATCGGCCCCGTCCACGCCCTTGGGGTCCCCCAGGTCCAGCAACTGGTCAGCCCCCGGAAGGGCCGCCAGGGCGGAGTTGGACAGAAGGCAGGAGGCCAGCAGGCAAAGCAGTGGGAGGATCTTTTTCATCGGCAACACTCCGGGTTTTCCAGGGCTACAAGCTCGACACTGAAATCAGGGCAGGAAAACTACCAGCTTTCGGGCGGCATTTCCAGCATTCCTCTCCCGTAGGGAGAGCAGTGGGCCCAGGGGGGGTGAAGGCCGCCACAGCACCTGACTACCGGAAGGATGCTCCGGGGTGCCCAATGTCCCCTTCCAAACACCCTTCCCCCCGTGGGGGAAGGTGGCCCGAAGGGCCGGATGAGGGCATGGGTTCC
>CAZMEC010000078.1:0-13799 GCA_964565265.1 uncultured Myxococcales bacterium | reverse complement strand
GGAGGCTGGTCAGCAGGGTGCCGCAGTGGCCGGACTGGCAGTCGCTGCCCAGGAGGCACAGGGCGCCGTCAGCCTGCCGGTTTTCGCAGCGGCCGGAGAGCAGGTCGCAGCGCTTTCCGGGGCAGTCATCGTTGGTCAGGCACTGGCACTTCTTGTTGGCGGCGCAGAAGCCGTGGGCGCAGTGGTCCGGGCCCAGACAGGAACCCCCCACGGGGACGCTGTTGGGGGTGTAGCAATGGCCCCGGTTGGTGAGTTCGCCAAACTTGCCCGTGGCGCAGCCCGGGGTGCTGCAGCGGTTGCCCTGGCACTCCCAGGGGGCGCAGCAGGTGGCCCCGTCGGCCTTGGGGGTCCGGCACAGGCCGTTCAGGTCGCAGTACTCGCCCTGGGCGCAGCCGCCCCCGCCCGGGGTGCAGCGGCAGGCGCCGCCCAGACACAGGTTGGTGAGGCACTCGCTGGGGAAGTGGCAGGCCTCGCCTACCTCAAGATTGTCGAAGACGCAGACCTTGGGGGCGCCAAAGACGGGGCGGTTGCAGGCAGCGCCGTTGGGACACTGGCCCACCGCCTGACAGGGCGCGCCGTGGGCCACCTGGGCCAGGCAGACCGAGCTGCAGCCAAAGCTGCCCAGGGTGCAGCGGAAGGTGCAGAAGAGGTTGTCGAGGCACTGGTCTGTGGCGGCGAGGGTGCAGGCGCCACCTTCGCTCACGCTGCGGGGCGTGTAGCAGACCCCGGCGCAGGCCCCCCCGGCGCACTGAGTGGCGGTGGTGCAGGGGGACCAGTTGGGCAGCTTGGGGGCGCACAGGAAGCCCAGGCACATCTTGCCCTCGCCGCACTGGGCGTCGGTGCTGCACGCGGCCTTGCCGTCGCAGACGACCTTGGTGGAGGGGCCCTTGGGGGTGAAGCAGACCTGGGCCTCGCAGTTGCCCTGGGGAAGCTGCTTGCTGCCCTTGCCACAGAGGGAATTGTCGGCGAACTTGAGGCTCAAACTCA
Source organism: uncultured Myxococcales bacterium (assembly GCA_964565265.1). Classification (GTDB taxonomy): domain Bacteria; phylum Myxococcota_A; class UBA9042; order CAIXZC01; family CAIXZC01; genus CAIXZC01. Next base: position 12,812 of record CAZMEC010000078.1, on the reverse strand, counting down.
GGTCCGTCTTGCCGAAGTCGAAGTTGCCGAAGGGCTTGCCCAGATCCACCTGGGAGAAGAAGTCCAGGCGGTCCGGGTGGATGACCAGGTCCCGGGCTTCGAACTCCTGCCCCAGCAACCTGATGACGGCGGCCGCAATTATGACGGCGGGAGCCCCAATGGCCCCGAAGGTGACCACGGTGACCACCACCGCCACAGCCACCACGATCGCCACGACCCCTATCATGAGGACGGTCTCGCCGTTGACCTTGGTGCCGCCACCGTGAAGGCGCAGCTCGTGCTGAGTGAACTTGTCCGTGCAGGTCATCCCCTCGGGGCAGCGGTACTGGCCGGCCACGGGGGCGATCTTGGTGAGGCCACCCTTGGTATCCTGGAAGGCCAAAACCCCGCGGATGTCAAACTCGTTCTTGACCATATCCCACTGGGCTGTTGGGGCGGTAGGGTGCGTGACCTTGGCGCTCTTGGTTTTGGGCTCCTCGCCCAGCAGGACGAAGACGCCGGGGCCAGCCAGTGGCAGCAGGGGCAGGGGATTGGCGAACTGCACTGGGCCTGCGGCGAGGTCATCCAGGATGTTCAGCCGGGCCCGAGCCAGGGGGACGCCTCCTCCGGGGAGGGGAAGATGGAGGCCGACGCCGGACTGGACCCAGAGGCCCGGGTTGCCCGACATTGGCGAGGAGGGCAGCTCAATGAGCAGGTCCACATCGTCCTCCGGGGTCCAGGGCAGCGCGCCCGCCCCGGGGAAGAATCCCAGCACATCGCCGCCGGTCTTGTCTGCCACGAGCCCGGCGATGACATCGGTATCGAAGCGCAGGGACAATAGGAAGTCGGCCCAGAGGTTGGTGTCGTCCATCTGGATCTTGCGGTGGGCCATCAGGTCCATCCCCGACATCTGCTTGTCGTGCAACTCCAGGTCGTCGAGTTCATCGATCCAGGTGCCAAGCACGAGCTTCGTCTGCAAGTTTGGGAAGGGCTGCTGCTCCTTTTCCCCCCACTCCAGTTCGACGGCCTGGCCGTCTACGAACATTTCAAAGGATCGCCGGTGAATGTCCCAGGTCACGGCGACCTGCACCAGCCGGTCCACGGGCACCACCGCCTCCACGGATTGGGCCCAGGTCTCGTTGCCGTTGTATTCCTGCAGGTACCGGAACTTCAGACGCCCCTTCCCCTTGCCCTTGCCGGAGATGCTGACCTGGGTGAGGAAGCGGTCGTCCAGGCCCTGGACCCTGAAGACCCGGTCGTAGAGGAAGGCCGTGGGGCTCCAGGAGTCGTTCTTGACCAGCGCCGAGATGGAGCGGGCCTGGCCTAGCGAATCGGTCTCGGTGACGCAGTTGATGAACCCGCCGTCCGGGTTCTTGTTGACCGCGATTCGGTTCACCAGATCGTGCGTCATCCCCGGGCCGGCCCCGCCAGGCAGCAGCGACGGGAGCAGCAGGCCCTCCGGGGTGGTGCTGCCCGCGAGGAAGAGCTCGTCCCATTTGGAGTAAGCCTGCATCGAGAAGACCTTCGACCCAACCTGCAGATCAAGCCTGCCGGTGAGCCCTTCGGTCCAGGCCGCCGTCCCCAGGCCCGCCTCGGGGAAGGGCTTGCGGTCCCCGCTGGCAATCCGCACGGTGATCCCCAGCACCTGGGGGTCGAAGGGGTGGACATTGACCACCTCGTCCGAGCCGCAGCCGGCCTTGGTGCACAGCCGCAGGTGTTTCCATTGGCCTTCGCCCTCACTCATCCAGCCTTCCCACCACTTCGCCGTGAAGTACAGGTCACGCAGCAGGTCGACGGTCTCGCCCAGGCCATCGGCCGAGGGTTTGAGCTCCAGGAAATAGGGCGGGCTGAGGGGTTGGCCATCCTCGTCATTCCGGTCCCAGGCATTGACGGCGAACTTCATGGGCACCAAGGCCAGGTTGGGTTCGTCCCCCTGGATCTCGCCCTCCGGCCAGCTACCGCCCAGCAGCAGGTAGGCCTCACCATCGAACAGGGCCCCCTTGGCCGCCCCGGTGGCGGGGTCTATGGGCACATGAACCAGGGGGTCCTTGAGGCCTAGAACAGACCACTTGTGGTCATTGTGGAAGCGCTTCCAGGAGCCCGTCAGTTGGGCCAGCAGTTCGGTGGGGCGGCGCTGTTCATCGGTGACAACCTGGCCGGAGAAGGTCCTCCAGGCCAGGCTGCCCTGGGCCTCAAGGGACACCTCCGAGGCCTGATAGGCGCCGGCATGGCCAACCAGCGTGGCGTTCAGGTCCATGCGGTTCACCCCCACGGGTCCGAAGATCCTGATCCGGGTAGGGGGGCCGCCGCCATCCAGGCTGGTCAGAGGCCAGGCCTCCAACGAGTTGGCGGAGAGCTTGACGGTCGCGTCGTCCAGCAGAGCAATCTGCACGAAGGCCGGAACAGGCTTGTTCGCCAACACCAGCGGCAGCAGGCCGTCGCCCAGAATGAAGGCCCCGGGAAGGGCCGGCACACCACAGGCCAGCAGATCGTTGGTGCCGCCGGAGGACCAGTAGAAACAAGCCTCCGAGAGGCTGGCCCCTAGCTTGTCGTCGAGGATGCCGTCCAGCCAGCTCTCGGTGGTGAGGGACAGGCTGCCCTCCACCAGGAACCGCCCCTTGTCGCCAAGGCCCGCCCTGGCGTGGAGACCGCGCAGCTCGCGGGTCAGCCCCAGCAGCGTCAGGGTCCCGTCGCCGAAGAACTCCAGGTCGCAGGAGAAGGCCGTGGGGTTCAGCAGCATGCTGACCTCGGGTTTTTGCAGGATCAGGTGGTGGGGGTCATCGTCCATGGGCAGCAGGTTGCCGGTGGCGGTGCCGTGGAAGAGCAACGAGGGCAGGCCGGTCAACTCGCCGCTCATCCAGGCTTCAACCTCGTCCCCGTGAATGGGGAAGCCAAAGTGACCGGTGAGGCTGCGCTGCCACTCACCGACGCCGTCGTGCCGGGCGGTCAGGGTGCCGGAGAAGAGGCGGATGGCGTTGTAGGGGGCGGGGGCCTGGGGCAGCAGCCAGCGGTCGGCGAGGTCGTGGTCAAGCACCACGGCCCAGTGGTCGTCGGCGCGGGAGAAGCTGCCCTGGAAGAGGTCGAACTTCAGGTCCGGGTCAAAGGGGAACCCCTTGTAGTTCGCCACCGAGACGCTGAAGCCCACGCTGCCCTGGAAGAAGCCCACGCTGACCACGGGGGCCTCGCCCCAGGTGCCGGGGAGGCCGTCCAGATAGCCGCTGTCCATGGGCCCCGACAGGGACCAATGGCCCTCAAACCAGTTCCCATCGATGTCGGCGGCGCCAAAGCGGCCAAAGTCGGCGCGGGTGTCCAGGAACACCGAGGAGACCTCGCCGTCCACCAGACAAGCCACGCCGTGGACGCTGCAGAAGGGCAGGGCGGCGCAGTTCGCAAGCTGCTTGGTGCCCTCGAAGCAGGTGGGGCCCTTGGCGGTGGGGAACTGGAGGATTCCGAAGGGCGCGCCCAGGTCTATGGTCAGGATGCACTGAGAAGCCGTGGGGCCGCCCACGCAGATCCCCCCGTTGCAGGTGTCTGAGGTGGTGCAGGGATCGAAGTCGTCGCAGCCGCGGGTGTGGTTGGTGTGCTGGCACTTGAAGTTGGCGCCGCAGGAGTCGTCCGTGCAGGCGTTGCCGTCGTCGCAGTCCCCGCAGCTTCCCCCGCAGCCGTCGTCGCCGCAGGCCTTGCCGGTGCAGTCCTTCTCGCAGCAGGGGACGCAGACCAGGTCTTCACGAAGGCACATGCCCTCGGCGCAGGTCAGGTCCTCGCAGGTCCCATCCATGCAAAACTGGCCCAGGTCGCACACGCCGCAGGAACCACCGCACTGGTCGTCGCCGCACTCCCTTCCACTGCACATCGGGGTGCAGCAGGTGTTGGTGTAGCAGAGGGCGGGGCTGTTGCAGCCGCAGTCCTGGGGGCAGGTGGCACAGTTCTCGCCGGGCATGGCGCACTGCTGGTCGCCGCAGGTGGCGCTGGAGCAGAGGCCGAAGTTCTGGGCGGCCTGCTGGCACATCATGTCCCAGTTGCTGGTGCAGCAGTGCTGGTAGATCATGCACACGGAGCTTTGGGTGGCGGGGTCGGAACAGCCAGGGTAGGCGTGGACCACGCAGCAGTCCGAGGTGGGCACCGATTGAAGCAGCACATCCCCGGCGTCGGGGGTGCAGTCGGCGTCCGGGGCGCAGGTGGCGGCGTCGGTGGGGCCCAGGTCCGTGGCGCCTTGGTCGGACAGAAGGTCGCCCTGTTGCCAGGGCGAGAGATCCCCCTGGTGGACATCGCGGCCGCCATCCCCACCCGCGAGGGTGTCCGTGAGCAGATCCTGGTCTCCCAGAGCGTCAGTCGAGTCGGCGCTGTTGCAGGCGACCACAAAAAGCAGGGGCAGTGCCAGGACCAGGACGGCCTTAAGGTTCATTCCCACCTCCAAGGATTGGAAGGCCGCATGATAGTCCAATCGAAGCCGCAGTGGAAGCCTTGGGAAGGGGGCCGGACCAAGGTATCGGAAGGCAGTTGCATGGAACCTCCTACCAGGCGCAGACCTTGCCCGCGAGGGTGGACTTGCAGTAGTCGGTGATGCACTGGCCGTTATTGCTGCAGCCCACGCCCACGGGTTTCTTCAGCAGGCAGGCGCCGCTGGTGCAGTAGTGGCCATTGGGGCAGTCCGAGTTGGAGCCGCACAGGCACAGGCAGCCCAGGAAGTTGCAGGCGCCGCAGTTGTTGGACCTGCACTCGTAATTGTGGTTGCAGTAGGAGCCCACGCCCTGTGGGTCGCGACACTCGTGCAGCAGGCCGCCGCTGGGGACGCCGTTGTAGATGTAGTCGCCGCACCATTTGCCCTCGGGGCAGTCGCTGTTCTCGTTGCAGGTGCAGCGGGTCTCGCAGCCGCAGCCGGAAAGATCCGCAGCGATGGCGTTGTAGGCGTACATCTTGGCAATTGTGCAGCGGGAGGTGGGGCTGACCACCATGTCAAAGTTGCAGCGCAGTTCGCAGGGGCCGGAGGCGCAGTGGTCGGTGGCGACGCACCAGTCGCCCAGTTGGCGGCTGCGGGGGGTGTAGCACTCCGGGAGGCTGGTCAGCAGGGTGCCGCAGTGGCCGGACTGGCAGTCGCTGCCCAGGAGACACAGCGCGCCGTCGGCCTGCCGGTTCTGGCACAAGCCCGAGAGGATATCGCAGCGCTTGCCCGGGCAGTCGTCGTTGGTGAGGCACTGGCACTTCTTGGAGGGGGCGCAGAAGCCGTGGGCGCAGTGGTCCGGGCCCAGACAGGAACCCCCCACGGCGACGCTGTTGGGGGTGTAGCAGTGACCCCGGTTGGTGAGTTCGCCAAACTTGCCCGTGACGCAGCCCGGGGTGCTGCAGCGCTTGCCCTGGCATTCCAAGGGGATGCAGCAGACGGCGCCGTCGGCCTTGGGGGACTTGCACAGGCCGCCCAGGTCGCAGTACTCGCCCTGATCGCAGCCGCCTCCCCCCGGGGTGCAGCGGCACAGGCCGCCCACGCACAGGTTGGTGGTGCACTCGGCGGGGAAGAGGCAGCCCTCGCCCACCTCCAGGTCGTCGAAGACGCAGACCTTGGGGGCGCCAAAGACAGGGCGGTCGCAGGCGGCGCCGTTGGGACACTGGGCGTCCGCCTCGCAGGGCGCGCCGTGGGCCACCTGGGCCAGGCAGACCGAGCCACAGCCGAAGTTGCCAACGGCGCAGCGGAAGGTGCAAAAGAGGCCGGGGTTGCACTGGTCGCTGGCGTTCAGGGTACAGGCGCCGCCCTCGCCCACGCTGTGGGGGGTGTAGCAGACGCCGGCGCAGGCCCCACCGGCGCACTGGCTACCGGCGGTGCAGGGGGACCAGTCGGGCAGCTTGGGGGCGCACAGGAAGCCCAGGCACATCTTGCCCTGGCCGCATTGGGCGTCGGTGCTGCACGCAGCCTTGCCGTCGCAGACCACCTTGGTTGAGGGCCCCTTTGGGGTGAAGCACACGCTGGCCTCGCAGTTGCCCTGGGGAAGCTGCTTGCTGCCCTTGCCGCAGAGGGTGCCGTCCGAAAACTTGAGGATCAGCGAGAGGGCCGTCTTGCCAAAGTCGAAGCTGCCAAAGGGCTTGCCCAGGTCCACCTCGGAGTTGAAGCGAAGCTCGTCCGTCAGGAATTGGAGGCTCACGGCGGCAAAGTTGCGGCCGCCAAACCGGAGGCCACCGAAGTCCACCAGGAGGTTGGGCACGGCGCTGTCTCCAAGAATGTCAATCCTGGCCCCCTGGGCCAACTCCAAGGTGATGCCGGCGCCCTGGTCCAGGACCAGCTTGAGGTCGCCCAATACCTCTGCTTGGTCAAAGGCCATCCGATGCTGGGCGTACTTGTCGGTGCAGACGGTCTTGTTCGGGCAGCCAAAGGTGCCGGTGAGGGGGGCCAGGGGGATGATCCGGCCGTCGCCCGTCTGAAAGGCCAGGAGGGCGTCCAGGTCAAAGGTGTAGTTGGTGAAGTCCACCTTGAGGGTAGGGGGCTGGGGGGGCAGGTCCAGGTCGCTGCGCTGCATCGTGCCCTTGTCAACAATGATGAAGGCATCTGGGCCTTCCAAGGGCAGGAGGGGCAGGGGATTGGAGTGCTTCACCGTACCGATGGCGGTGTTGTCCATGATGACCAACTCGCCCTGGGCCGCGGGCAGCTCGCCACCCGGCCAGGGCAGGCGCATTCCAATTCCCGAGCGAATCTTCAAACCCGGCTCCCCGTCGTCCGCGGTGGCGGGCAGGTCCAGCAGCAGCTCCACATCGGACAGGGGCGTCCAAGGCATGGCGGTCATCCCGGGGTAGCGGTCGACGAGGGTGTGCTGGGCCTTGTTCAGGCTGAACAGCCAGGAGAACGGGTCGTCGTCAAAGCGCAGGGACAGCAGGAACTCGGGGGCCATCAGGTCGTCCCCGGGCTGGATGATCCGGTGGGCCAGGATCTCGGCCCCCGTGGGTACGATGCTTTGAAGCTCGAAGTCATCCAGCCAGGACACCCGGCGGCCGATGAAGGTGCTGCCCTCGAAGCCCGGGAACTTCTGCCCGGTCTTGAGGCCCCACTCCAACTCGGCGGCCTCCCCGTCGGCGTAGGCTGCGAAGTACCGTTTTTCCACATCCCAGGCAAAGGCCACATGGACCATCTTGTCGATGGGCACCACGGGGTCCAGGGTGCGGGCCCAGACCTCCCGGCCGTCCTTGGCGATCCAGCGGAATTCCAGGCGCCCGGGTTCGCCGGTTTGCCCTTTGATGTTCACCTGGATGGACTCGGCGGCGCCATTCTGGACCGGGTAGAAGCCCCGCACCAGGAGTTGGGCGGAGGGGCTCCAGGAGTGGCCCATCAGGTGGGTCGCCACACAGCCCTTGCGCCCGGGAGCGGGATCCGAGCGGGTGTCAAACAGCGCGAAGTCGGTGCTGCCATCGTGGTTGGCGATGCGGTTCACCAGGTCCGTGGTAATGCCCGGCCCGGCACCCCCTGGCAGCCCCGCCGGCAGCAGCGGCCAGGCCGCGTTCGCCCGGCCCACGAAATACAGGTGCTCCTTCTCGCCGTAGGCTCGCAGCGTCAGGGTGACCTCGTTCTCGACCAGCGTGATGTGCCCCGAGATTCCCCGGGACCAGGACCCACCCTCGGGCTCCAACTCGACGGGGGGCCTGTAGTTGCCCGAGGCAAAGCGGATCTTCAGGTTGTGAATCCAGGGAGTCCAGGGGCTGACGCTGACCCGCTCGGGGGTGCTACAGCCGTTCTCCACGCAGACCCCGAGGGGCTGGGCCGGGCGGTCCTTGGAGGGTGCGCCCTCCAGCCAGCCCTGGGCCATGTACTCGGCCTTCCAGAACAGGTCAACGGCCGTGGGTAGGTCCTCAACGAAGGGGACCACTTGCAGGAAAAACGGCGAATCCAGGGGCTTACCGTCGGCATCCTGCTTGGCCCAGGGGGACTCAGCGGCCATGAGCCAGACGCGCAGGACATTGTCGGCCTCGGCGAAGTCCGACTTCGGCCAGGCCCCGGAGGTCAGCAGCCAGCCGGCCTGGTCCAACACGATCTGGGAAGCCCTGCCGGTCGCGGGGTCCACCAGAACCTTGAAGGCAGCATCCTGCACCGCCAGAAGTTCCCAGTATTGGCCCCCGGGGAAGCCCTTCCAGAGTCCCGGGACCGCGGCTTCCAGGAGGGTCAGGTTGCCCAGGTGGTCCGTGTCCGCCGAGGCGCTGAACTTTCGGCTTCCAAAGGTTCCCAGGGCCGTGAAATCGAGGTCACAGTCAACTGTCCCCCAGGGGCACCAAACTTCCGCTTCCATCCTCTCCAGGACCAGCGGGCCCAGGCGCGTCGCCCAGGGTCCGGGGCCTCCGGTCTGGGCAGTGGCCAGCACCCGGCCGAGCGCTCCAACGGCCACACCCTCCAGGGTGCCGTGGCCCAGGCTGGCTCGCAGGGCCGCCTGCACCGGTTTTCCGCCCACCATCACCGGCAGCAGCACCGAGGTCTTGAGGAAGGTCCCCTCTTCCATGGGCTCCCCGCAGCCTTGCAGGTCCTCCCGAGGGACAGTGGACCAGTAAAGGCATTGCTCCTGGTTCAGCAGGGCCAGCCGATTGTCCTCCATCAGGCCGTCCTGGAGGGCCACCCAGCCGGAGCCCCCGGGACTTGCCTCCAGCCAACCCCCGGCGCTGTAGAACCCAAGGGTCAGCTGGCCCTCGAGGTTTTCCAGCCCGACCTTGTGACCCAGAAGAACTGCGGACCCCTGGCCGGCGAAGTCCAGGGTGCCCGCCAGGGGCTCCCCACCCAGTACGAGCCTAAGCTCGCCGGCGGTGAGGGTCAGCGCGGTGATGGAATCATCCAACTGGGCTGGCTTTTGGATCGTGCCCACCAGGTCCAGCAGGGGTTCCTCCGGCAGCGGTCCGGCCAGCTGAAACTCGAGCGACCGGTCGTCCCAGAGCACGGCCACGGTGCCGGCCATGGTCCAGGTCCAGGCCCCGTCGGGGCCAAGCTCGGCGGTGAGCGTCAGGTCCGGGAAGTCCAGCAACTCGGAGAACCAATGCGGGCCCTGCCAGTCGTAGGAGTGCGCCATATTGGCTTCAAAGCGCGTCAGCCAGAGGCCATCTTCTACCCACAGCGGGCCGTCATCGGGACCCGCCTGGGCGGTGGTCCCAAGAAGATTGATCTTGAAGTCCCACACATGCCCCAGGTCCAGCAGGTAGCTGACGACCCCATCGGCCACCAGCATCTTCACCGAAGCAGTCCCTTTGGACTGGATCGTCGGGGCCCCCAGACCGGGGTCCGCCAGAGCCCCCGTCAGGGACCAGTTCCCGGCGGCCCAGGTGCCCGTCAGGGTGGCCGGCCCGAGATGTCCGAAGTCGGCCAGGGCCGTCAGGGTGATGGTGTTGCCCTGGGGCCCCTCGCAGAGGACGCCCTCAAGCTGGTCGAAGGGCAGCGTCTGGAAGGTGGTCAGGGTCTTGGCGCCCGAGAAGCAGCCGTCCGGTCGGACCCCGGGGAAGTTCATGACTCCGAAGGGCACACCCAGGTCCGCAGAGCGCACGCACTCGGGGGGGACCGGGCCGCCTACGCAAAGCCCCGCGCTGCAGGCGTCGGGGGCGGTGCAGGGGTTGCCATCATCGCAGGCACGGGTGTGCTTGAAGTGCTGGCAGCGGAAGTTGCCGTCGCAGGAGTCATCGGTGCAGGGGTTGCCGTCATCGCAGCCCCCGCAGCCCCCACCGCAGCCGTTGTCGCCGCACTCTTTGTTGGAGCAACTTGGGTTGCAGCAGGTGTTGGTGTAGCAGATGGCGGGGGCGGTGCAGCCGCAGTCCTGGGGGCAGTTGCTGCAGTTCTCGGGGCCAAAGCTGCAGTTGCCGTCGCCGCAGACGGTGCCGGAACACAGGGCCGAGCCTTGGGCCGCCTGCTCGCACATCATGTCCCAGGTGCTGGTGCAGCAGTGCGGGTAGATCATGCACACGGAGCTTTGGGTGGCGGGGTCGCTGCAGCCAGGGTAGCCGTGGACCATGCAGCAGTCGGAGGTCGGGATGGATTGCAGCCCGGTGTCCCCTGGCGCGTCCGAGGCCTGGCAGTCGGTATCAGGGGGGCAGGCGGGGGCATCTGAGGGCTGCAGATCCACGGCGACCTGGTCGGGCAAGAGGTCGGCCGGGTGGATGTCCAGGCCCAACAGGGCATCAGCCGAGTCAGCGCCGTTGCAGGCGACTAGAAAAAGCAGGGGCAGGGCCAGGACAAATAGTGCCTTGCAATACATTTCGGCCTCCCGGATTGAAGCCAAGATGATAGTCCAACTCTGGTGGGGAAGGGAAGGGGCTTGGGGGAGGACGAAGGGGTCCAGACTACTTGGTGATGTTGAGGTGCAGTTCCTTGAGCTGGCTGTCCTCGACCTCGGAGGGGCTGTTGGTCATCAGGCAGCTTGCGCGGGCGGTCTTGGGGAAGGCGATGACATCCCGGATGGAGGTGCCACCGGTTAGCATCATGACCACGCGGTCCATGCCAAAGGCCAGGCCGCCGTGGGGCGGGGGGCCAAAGCGGAAGGCGTCCAGCATGTAGCCGAACTTGCGCTCGGCGGCTTCGCGGTTGATGCCGATGGCCTCAAAGACCTTGGCCTGCATCTCGCTGTCGTGGATACGGATGGAGCCGCCGCCCAGTTCGGTGCCGTTCAGCACCAGGTCGTAGGCGCGGGCGCGCACGGCGGTGGGGTTGCTGTCCAACAGGTGGTAGTCCTCGGGGGCGGGCTGGGTGAAGGGGTGGTGCATGGCCATGAGGCGGCCCGTCTCGGGGTCCCGGTCGAACATGGGGAAGCGGTGCACCCACAGGAACTCGAAGTCGCCCAGTTTGTTGGCATAGAACTGGGGGCCCAGCACCAGGCGCAGGTGGCCCAGGGCCGAGCACACGGGGGCCCACTCGCCGGCCATCATCAGGACGAGATCGCCCTCCTTGGCGGAGGCGGCGGCCTGGAGGGCCTCCAGGTTGGCGGGGCTGAGGAACTTGGTGGCCGGGCCCTTGACGCCGTCTGGCTCCCACTTGAACCACAGTACGCCCTTGAAGCCAAAGCGGGCCACGGACTCGGTCAGGCCATCCAGATCCTTGCGGGAGAGGCGGGCGCCGCCATCCACCCGAAGGGCGCGAATGACGCCGCCGGCGGCCAGGGCCTCGGTGAAGACCTTGAACTCGCTGCCCGCCACCGCGGGGACCGCGTCAAAGATGCGCATGGGGAAGCGCAGGTCGGGGCGGTCGCTGCCGTAGAAGTCCATGGCATCCTGCCAGGTCATCCGCGGGACGGGGCTGGGCAGGTCCTTGCCGCAGAGGCCCTTGAGAAGCGTGCCCATGATGCCCTCGGCCACTTCCATGATGTCGTCTTCCTTGATGAAGGACATCTCCAGGTCGATCTGGGTGAACTCGGGCTGGCGGTCGGCGCGCAGGTCCTCGTCGCGGAAGCAGCGGGCGATCTGGAAGTACCTGTCAAAGCCCGAGACCATGAGGATCTGCTTGAAGGTCTGGGGGCTTTGGGGGAGGGCGTAGAAGGTGCCGGGCTGGACGCGGCTGGGCACCAGATAGTCGCGGGCGCCCTCGGGGGTGCTGTTCACCAGGATGGGGGTCTCGATCTCCAGGAAGCCCTTGGCGTTCAGGTATTCGCGGGTCAGGAAGTTGGCCTTGGCGCGGGCCAGGATGCGGCGCTGCAGGGGGGGGCGGCGCAGGTCCAGGTAGCGGTAGCGCAGGCGGGTGTCCTCGTGGGCGTCCACTTCTTCTTCGATGGGGAAGGGGATGGGGTCGGACTTGGACATGACCTCAAGCTCGGACACGGCAATCTCCACCTCGCCCGTGGCCATGTTCTTGTTGGCGTTGCCGCCACGACCATCCACCGTGCCCTGGATCCCGATGACCCACTCGGAGCGCAGCGCCTTGGCGGCGGCGTAGAGGGCCTCGTTCTCCGGCGTGAACCGAAGCTGGACGATGCCGGCCACATCCCGCAGGGCCACAAAGATCTGCCCGCCCAGGTCCCGCTGCTGCTGGACCCAGCCCATGAGGGACACCTTCTGGCCAATGTCCGCAGCCCGCAGGTCGCCGCAGCGGTGGGTTCTTGCAATCTCATTGACGAACTTCATGAAAGCCTCCGGCTTGAAAGCGTTGCCAAAAATCCCCGGCAGTCTATTGCAGCAAGCCCGGATGTGCAAGGGCATGGGGGTCAGGACCTATCACCCCAACACCTCTCACCCCAACACCCCAACACCCCCACCTCACGGTTTTCCAAGGGCCGGGGCGGGGGTAGCGCCCTGGAGAGCCGGCGTCCGGGGGGCTTCCCCCCTTGACGCCTAGCCGCCGCAAGCCGCGCACGCCCCCCTTTGAAACGGAAGGCGGCTTGCGGAGGCTGCCTCCAAAGCGCCACCCCACGCCCCGGCCTGGCAAACGCTGGCGTCGCATGCCCGCAGCCATGCGCCCAATGTCATGGGGGTCAGGACCTATCGCCGGTTTTCCCGGGTCCGGGGCGAGGGTAGCGCCCTGGAGAGCCGGCGTCCGGGGGGCTTCCCCCCTTGACGCCTAGCCGCCGCAAGCCGCGCACGCCCCCCTTTGAAACGGAAGGCGGCTTGCGGAGGCTGCCTCCAAAGCGCCACCCCACGCCCCGGCCCGGCAAAAGCTGGCGTCCCATGCCCGCAGCCATTCGCCCAAGTGGTCAGGACCCAACACCCCAACACTTCTCACCCCAACACCCCAACACCCCAACACCCCGACACCTCCACCTCACGGTTTTCCAAGGGCCGGGGCGGGGGTAGCGCCTTGGAGAGCCGGGGGTCAGGACCTATCGCCTATCACTGCTGGTCACTCCTGGGCCTGGCACTCGGCGGAGGTGCAGGTGCAGGTCTGGCCGCGGTGGTCGCCTCCCAGG
>CAZMEC010000077.1:0-13822 GCA_964565265.1 uncultured Myxococcales bacterium | reverse complement strand
CCAGGGCGTAGGACTCCCGGCGGGTCTTGCGGGGCAGCTTGCCGGGCTTGCGCACTGGCACAAAGGGCAGGCCCAGCTTGAGGGCCAGGGCGGCGGCGAAGATGAAGCCCCGGGACTCGATGCCGGCGATGGCGTCCACGGACCCGGGCGCAACCCCGGCAGCCATCAGGTCAATGGCCCCAGCAAAGGCCTTGGGGTCGCCAAGCAAGGGGGTGATGTCCCGAAAGAGGATGCCCGGCTTGGGGAAGTCCTTGACCGCGGCGATGTGGGAGGCAAGGTCCTGGGTGTTCATGGCTGCTCCTTGGCTGAAGTCCTGGTAATTGTTTCGGCCATTTCCTCGGCCAGGCCGCGGCCGCCGCACTCGTACATATTCCACAACATTGGCGTGATGGTCACGAAGCCCTGGGGCAGCCAATGGGTGTCGCTGTCTTCGTTGCCCTGCATGTCCAGGCGCAGGCCCCCAAGCCAAAGCCACTGGCCGCCCCGAGGGTCCTTCCACTCGTCCGTGCTGTCCGCGAAGACCCGATGCCCCAGACTGCAGGCCCGCATGCCCTTGACGGGCCCGTGTTCCGCGGGGGAGGGGAGGTTCACATTGAACATCATGGGCGCCTCGCCGCGCTCGATAAGGCGGCGAAGACCCTGGAGGATCTTGACGGTCCAGGGGGCCACTGCCTCGAAGTCGAAGTGGGTCACGGACCCGTAGGAGAAGGAGGCCGACATGATGTTGTTGATCAGGCCCTCCCGAGCGGCGCCGGTGGTGCCCGAGTAGACCGTGTCTATGCCCATGTTGGGGCCCAGATTGATGCCCGAGATGACCAGGTCGGGGCGCTTGGGGAGGATGCGCTTCAAGGCCAGGAACACGCAATCCGCCGGGCGCCCGCCCAGGCCCCAGTGGTGGTCGTCAAAGCGGCGGCAGTAAAGCGGCTTGTTCAGGCTTAGGCCGTGGGAGACCCCGCTTTGCTGGGTCAGCGGCGCCACCACAGCGACCTCCTCAAAGACCTGCCTTGCGGCGTCCTCGAGGGCCTTGATCCCAGGGGAATCAATCCCGTCATCGTTGGAAATCAGCACGAACATCTGGACACCTCCGAGGGGCGCAGTCTAGTCAAGGCCGGGGCCCGGGGCAACAGCCAAGTCGCAGCGAGTCACACAAGCAAGTCACTGAGAGTGGCCGCAAGACCGTCAGCCTGCAGCATCCCGGCGGGGCTGGGCCGCAGGGTCCCAGCGTCAAGCTCCAGCAGGCCCAGGTCCAGCAACCCCTTGAGGGCCGGCGCCGCCGGGGGCAGGGCGAGGCCAAAATCGGTCTTGAGGGTCGCCAGGGACAAACCCTGGGTCTGCCGCAGGCCCAACATGAGGCGTTCGAGCACCAGCTCCGCCTTGGTCAGAGTCTCCTGGCCCTCGACGGGCGCCAGGCCGGCCTGGAGGTCCGCAAGCCAGGCACGGAGGCTGGAGTGGTTCCAGCTTCTGCAGGGCCCGGCGCTGGTCTGAAGGAAAGAGTGAGCCGCCGGCCCCAGGCCCAGGTAGCTTTGGTGGTTCCAGTAGCCCAGGTTGTGGCGGCAGCGCTGGTCCTCGCTGCGGGCGTAGTTGGAGATCTCGTAATGTAGAAAGCCCAGGTCCAGCAGCGTGTCGCGGGCCTCCATCAGGGCCTCCGCCTCACCGTCACAGGAGGCGTCCAGGGCCCTCCCGCCCCCGGCCTGTTCCAGCCTTCTGGCAAGGGGGGTGCCCTCCTCCAGGCCCAGCACATAGACCGAGAAGTGGGCCAGCCCGAGACTGGCCAGAGTGCGGATCTCCTGGGGCACTTGGCGCTCAACCCCGGGCACCGCGATGATCAAATCGGCGTTCACTGGCAGGCCCGAGGCCACCCCATCGGCAAGAGCCGCCAGGGCCAGGTCCCGGTCATGGGGACGGCCCAGGAACTGAAGGACCCCGTTGTCCAGGCTTTGTACGCCAAGGGACAAGCGGCGAACCCCCGCGGCCTTCCAGGCGGCCGCCGGGCCCAGCGTCTCAGGGTTGGCCTCAAGCGTAATCTCGGTGGCTGCGTCCAGCAGGCCCAGGGCCGCGAGGCGATCCAGGAAGCGCTGCACCCGCCGGGGCCCCAGCAGGCCGGGGGTCCCGCCCCCAAAGAACACGGAGTCCAGGGGCAGCGCGGCCAGGGCCTCGCGGCGCAGGTCAAGCTCCCGTTCCAGCCCCCCAAGATAGGCGTCAAAGAGTTGCTGGGCACCCGTGGCCCCGGGGTCCCCAATGGCCTCGGACTTGAAGGCGCAGTATCCGCACTTGCGGGTGCAGAAGGGCACATGAATGTAAAGGCGACGGGCGGCTGGCAGGCGAAGGTCAGTCATTCTCGCGCTTGAGGACGGCGAAGAAGGCCTTCTGGGGGATGCTCACGGCCCCAAAGGTCTTCATGCGCTTCTTGCCCTCTTTTTGTTTCTCCAGGAGCTTGCGCTTGCGGGACACATCGCCGCCGTAGCACTTGGCGGTGACATCCTTGCGGACGGCGCGTACGGTCTCCCGGGCGATGACCTTGCCGCCGATGAAGCCCTGGACGGCGATGGCGAACTGGTGCCGGGGAATCTCCTCCACCAGCACCTCGCAGATGGCCCGGGCGCGGTAGGGGGCCCGCTCTTTGTGCAGCAGGATGGCCAGGGCATCCACGGGCTCACCGTTCACCTTGATCTCCAGCTTCACCAACTCGGACTGCTGGAAGCCGATGATGTCATAGTCGAAGGAGCCGTAGCCCCGGGTGAGGCTTTTCAGGTTGTCATAGAAGTCGTACACGACCTCCGCCAGGGGCAGTTCGACCTTCAACTCCAGGCGCCCGGAGCCCACATAGGCATGGGTGGGGTTCAGGGCCCGGCGCTCCATGCACAGCTTCATCACCGAGCCAAGGTACTGCTCGGGCATGATCATGGAGGCCCGGATCATGGGCTCCTCAGCCATCTTGATGGTGGCCGGGTCGGGGAAGTGGGCGGGGTTGTCAATCAGCACCACCTGGCCGTCCTTCAGCGTGATGCGGTACTGCACCGAGGGCGCCGTCACGAACAGGTCCAGGTCGAACTCGCGCTCCAGGCGCTCTTGGGTGATCTCGGCGTGCAGCAGCCCCAGGAACCCGCAGCGGTAGCCCGAGCCCAGGGCCCGGGAGCTCTCCTTGGAGAACTGCAAGGAGGCGTCGTTCAGTTGCAGCTTACCCAGGGCCACGCCCAGCTCTTCGTAGTCGTCCGAGGAAACCGGATATATGGAAGAGAACACCACCGGCTTGACCAGCACAAAGCCCGCCAGGGGCTGGGGCGAGTCGTCGTCCGCCGCGAAGATGGTGTCGCCGATGGGGGTCTCGGCCACGGACTTGATGTTGGCAATGATGTAGCCCACATCCCCGGAGCGCAGCTCGTTCTTGGGCTTGAGCCCCAACTGGAATACGCCCACCTCCTCGACCTTGAACAGCTTGCCCGTGGTGCAGATGCGGATGGTGTCGCCGGCGCGCAGCGAGCCGCCGAACATGCGCGTGTAGATGACCGCGCCGCGGTAGGAGTCGTAGTGGCAGTCGAAGATGAGGGCCCGCAGGGAGTCCGACAGATCCTTGGGGGGCGGGATCTCCTGGACCACCATCTCCAGCAGGTCCTTCACGCCCGTGCCATCCTTGGCGCTGACCTTCATGGCCTTGGTGATGTCCAGGCCCAGCTCTTCATCGATCTGGGTCAGCACCCGGTCCACATCCAGGTTGGGCAGGTCGATCTTGTTGACCACCGGGATGACGCAGAGGTTCAGCTCCATGGCCTTGTAAAGGTTGGCCACGGTCTGGGCCTGCACACCCTGGGCCGCATCCACCACCAGCAGGGCCCCCTCGCAGCCCGCCAAAGCCCGGGAGACCTCGTAGGAGAAGTCCACATGGCCGGGAGTGTCGATGAGGTTCAGCGTGTAGGTCTGCCCATCCTTGGCCTTGAACTCCATGGTGACGGCGGAGGCCTTGATCGTAATGCCCCGCTCCTTCTCGATGTCCATGCTGTCCAGCAGCAGGTTGGCATCCTTCCGGGCATGGATGACGCCGCACTCCTGCATGATCCGGTCCGACAGGCTGGTCTTGCCATGATCGATGTGGGCAATGATCGAAAAATTCCTGATTCTATCCAAGGGGTTCCTCCAGGGGGCCGGGGGGCCGCCAAACGAGGCGAAAAATGCCCTGGAAACCCGGTTCTGTCAAGGGAAAGGCGGGGGCGGTCAAGGGAGAGGTTGGTTGGTGATGGAACCCGTGCCCTCATCCGGCCCTTCGGGCCACCTTCCCCCAAAGGGGGAAGGGGATTCGGAAGGGGACATTTGGCTTGAGGCGGGGCTGGTGGTAGGCTCGGGTTCTTCTGGGCTGGGGGTGGCTTTGATCACTGCGCTTTTGCTGGAGAACTTCCTGGGCTTTGGGACTCGGACTCGGATCGAGTTTCCCCCGGGCCCCCTTGCTGAACCGGAGTTGGGTTGGGCGCGCGCGGCGCTGGCTTTGCTGGCTGCCGTGCCGGGGGACCTGGAGGCGGCGGTGAAGGCCGGCGTCGGGGGGGGGCAGTTGCCCTATGGCTGGGCGGCCCCGGGCAGTCACAAGGCCGTGGTGGCTTTGGAGGCCGAGGTGGAGGGTGCCGACGGCCTGAGACTGCATTACGGGCTGCGGTTTTCCTTGGTGTTTGGGAACTTCTCGGTGACTGACGAACTGATTGAGGATCGGACCGCAAATCGGCCGCTGTATTGGTACGAGAACGGCACGCGGCGCCAGTTGCTGTGGACCCCCGAGGCCCTGCGAGAACTGCCCCACGATCAGCGGAACAACCGCCGTTCAGTGTTGGCCTGGAGAGAGGTCCTGGAACTCAGCCCGCCGCTGGCCGGACTGGCGAAGGCGCTTAATTCAGCTGAATTGTAAGGTCGAACTCGCCCTTGTCTGACACATTCTTGCCATCGAGGAAGAAGTACCAGGTACCGGCGGAGGGGAAGCTCACGGTGCGGGTCTTGCCGTCCTTGCAGAACTGTTCTGCTCCGGCGCAGGAGCCCGTCCTAGCGTAGATGATGGGATTCCAGGTCGAGGTGACGGTGAACACCGCGCTGGTCTTGCCTGCGGGCATGGTGAAGGAGAAGACCACATCGGCCCCAGCTGCGCCTCCGCAGGATCCGGCGATGGTGCCCGAAGCGTGAATGGTTGAGCCCCAGGTGGTGGCCTTGTTGGAGGCGTCGAAGGTCAGGGGTTGGGGCGCCGTGCAGCTTTCGTTGGGCGGGGGCGTGTTGAGGATGCAGCGGCCCAGAGGGGTACACTCGTTGCCCCCGGGGCAGACGCCACAGGTGCCGCCACAGGAGTCACTGCCACACATCTTGCCGGCGCAGTTCGGGGTGCAGCACAGCTCGTTGTAGCAGACCTGGGCCAGGGTGCAGTCCTGGAAGGGAATGCCGGTGGCGCCGCCGCTGCAGCCGCCGCACTCGTCGATGGCGGCCGTACCTTCGCAGTCTCCGTTGCAGTCCACATCAATATCGGGGATGAGCCCGGTGCTGCCGCCGGAACACACATCGCAGCCATCAATCACGGCCCCGCCGTCGCAGACGCCGGTGCAGTCCTTGTCCCTGTTGAAGGGGAAGCCAGTGGTGCCCAGGACGCAGTCGAAGCACTCGTCCAACACGGCCGTGCCAAAACAGGTGCCGTTGCAGTCCTTGTCCTCGTTGGCGCCGTGCCCCGAGTTGCCGCCGCTGCAGACCAGGCAGTCGTCCAGGAAGGCCCCGCCTCCGCATTCACCGGCGCAGTCCAGGGTGGCGTTGAAGACCTTGCCCGTGCTGCCTCCGGTGCAGATGCCGCAGTCGTCAATCAGGGCCCCGCCAAGGCAGGTGCCGGTGCAGTCCCGGTCACTCTCGGCCACATGGCCGGTGGTGCCGCCGGAGCAGATGTTGCAGGTGTCCTTGGTGGCCTTGCCGAAGCAATAGCCGGCGCAGTCCCGCTCGTTGTTGGCGGTGTGGCCGGTGGTGCCGCCGCTGCACATGCCGCAGGTGTCCAGGACGGCGGTGCCTCCGCACTTGTTCTGGCAGTCGTAGGTGGCATCCAGCGGGAACTTGACCCCCAGCACCTGGGACTTGAGGTCCTTGTGGTTCAAGCTGGTGGACAGGGTGTCGCTGCTGTTGGTGAGGAACACGGCGGAGCCAAGGACGCTGTTCACGACGCGGAAGTTGATGACGCCAGTGGAGCCTTGGAGGCGGAAACGGTAATGCTTGTTGCGGCGCAGGATGGTCTTGCCGGAGAAGGAACAGGCCACGACCTTCTGGCTGAAGCAGGCGGGGAAGCCGGAGGCCACCAGGGTGCAGGAGGTGGCGACCTCCACGACGGTCAGGGTGGGGAGGTCTTCGGTGAGGGTGACCGTGAGGTTGCCTTCCTGGTAGCCGGTGAAGACCTCCAGCAGCAGCTTGTCCAGGTAGAAGGACTCGGTGGCGACGAAGGTCTGGGCGGCATCTGCGGAGATCGCGTAGGTATCAGAAGCCGGAGGGTTTGGGGTCACCCCGGTGCCGGTGCACAGATCGATGATGGTCTTCTGGGTGCTCTCGGGGGCCACGCAGGTCGTGCAGTTGTCTCGCAGGCTCTTGCCGAAACACACGCCGGCGCAGTCCTTGTCGGAGTTGGCCACATGGCCGGTCTTCCCGCCGCTGCACAGGCTGCAGCCGTCAACGACGGCGGTGCCGAAGCAGTCCTTGTTGCAGTCCTTGTCCTTGTCCATGGGGTAGACCTTCTCCTTGGACAGGAAGACCAGATCGGAGGTGGCGAGGTTGGCGACGGCCTTGAAGGGCTTGCCGCTGAAGCTGCCGTTGGCGTAGGCACCAACTTGAATGGCATAGGTGGCAACCAGGGAGCTGTCGCAGCGCAGCACCATGGTGTAGGTGTAGTCGGCCTTGGCCAGTTCCGGGTCCGCGAAGGTGCACTTGAGACCAACGGCGGGGTTGCCGCACCAGCCCGAGATGGCCCCAATGGTGCAGCTTTGGGTTTGGGCCACCAGGGTCTTGGTGGCGCCCGTCCCGCGGTACAGCTCCAAGGTGTAGGAGGCCTGGGTGTCCGCCGTCTGGATGGGGAACCAGAAGTCCGACAGGTGGGCGATCTTGTCGGTCTTGAAGGTCTGGGTGATGTCTCCGACGAAGTCCGCGTACACCAAGCCAACCCCGCCATTCAGGCAGGATTCGGCCCCGGTCGTGGCGGCCGCGGCGGCCTGCTCGCAGACATTGCAGCTGTCCACCAGGGCATCGCCAAAGCACACGCCCTTGCAGTCCTTGTCGGAGTTCGCCACATGCCCAGAGGCGCCACCGGAGCAAACGCCGCATTGGTCCAACTGGGCGCTGCCGAAGCAGGTGCCCGCGCAGTCCTTGAGGCTGTTGGCCACCTTGCCCGTGGTTCCCCCCGTGCAGAGACCACAGTCGTCAACCACCGCGGGGCCGAAGCAGATCCCCTGGCAGTCCTGGTCGGCGTCTGGAATCCGCCCGGTGCCGCCTCCAGCGCAGAAGCCGCAGTTGTCAATCTGGGCGGCCCCAAAAGGAATGCCATCGCAGTCCCGAAGGTCGTCCTGGCAGGTCTTGCCCGCGAACCCGGCGGGGCACTCGCAACGGTAGTCGTTCACAAGGTCGGTGCAGATGCCCCCGTTGACGCAGGGGTAGGGGTTGCAGTTGTTGATGTTGGAGCAGTAGACGCCGTTGCCCTCGAAGCCCAGGTTGCAGGTGCAAGTGAAGGAGCCAGGAATGTTGCCGCAGAGGGCGTTGGCGTGGCAGTTGTGGGCGCCAGTGGTGCACTCGTTCACATCCTGGCAGCTGCTGCCGTCGCCAGTCCAGCCAGCGCCGCAGACGCACTTGTAGGAGCCCACGAGGTTGGCGCAGGTGGCATGGGCGTCGCACACAAAGGTCCCCGCCGCGCACTCGTCCAGGTCGGTGCAGAAGAGGCCGTTCCCCTGCCAGGCCGCCTTGCACTTGCAGGAGAAGCCCCCGGCAGTGTTGGTGCAGTCAGCGTTGGCGTCGCAGTTGTGGGAGCCGTTGCTGCACTCGTTGAGGTCTGTGCAGGTCTGGCCGTTCCCAGACCAGCCGGCCTTGCAGAGGCAGTCGTAACCGCCCACGGCATTCACGCAGCGTGCGTTGTCCCCGCAGAGATAGTCGCCGGTGGCGCACTCGTCCACATCGCCGCAGTACTGGCCGTTCCCTGCGAAGCCGGCGTTGCACTGGCAGCGGTAGGAGCCGTCAAGGTTCTCGCAACTGGCGTTCTGGTCGCACTGGAAGGCACCCAGGGTACACTCGTCGAGGTCCGCACAGGTCTTGCCGTTGCCCGTCCAGCCGCTGTTGCATAGGCAGTTGTAGCCGCCGATGGTGTTGCTGCACCGGGCGTTGGCGTCGCATTCAAACGAGCCCTCCGCGCATTCGTCCAGGTCCGCGCAGTAGGTGCCGTTGCCCTGGTAGCCGGCCTTGCAGGTACAGGTGAAGCTGCCCTGGGTGTCCGCGCAGGTGGCGTTCTTGTGGCAGTTGTGGGTCCCCGCCGTGCACTCGTCCAGGTTGGTACAGGTTTTGCCGTCCCCCGAGTAGCCCGCCTTGCAGACGCAGTTGTAACTGCCCACGCTGTCCTTGCAGGTGGCGTTCTGGTCGCACTGGAAGGTGCCAGCGCTGCACTCGTCCACATTGGCACAGAAGGAGCCGTTGCCCTGGAATCCCGCTTTGCAGGCGCAGGAGAAGGTGCCGGCCAGGTCCTCGCAGGTGGCGTTGGCATCGCAGTTGTCGCTGCCCTCGGTGCACTCGTCGATGTTGTCGCAGGTCTCGAAACCGTCGCCTCGGTAGCCGTCCTTGCAGCGGCACCCAAAGGATCCCTGGACATTGCTGCACCAGGCCTGGGCATGGCAAGCCAGGCCGCTGGACTCGCACTCGTTGTGGTCGACGCAGAAGACGCCGTTGCCGTCGTAACCCCCGATGCAGGTGCAGGTGAAGCCGCCGTCGGTGTTCTTGCAGGTGGCCTTTTCGTGGCAGTTGTCGCTGCCCCCTTCGCACTCGTCGATATCCTGGCAGGCTCGGCCATCGCCCTGGTAGCCGTTTCGGCAGTTGCAGTCCGGCGTGGAGGTGAGGTTGGCCTTGCACTCGGCCTGGTAGGCACAGTCATTCAGCACGCTGGCGCAGATGTTGAACTCCAGGACGGGCAGCGGCTCGGAGGCGTCGCTGGGGGTCTCCAAGAGGCCGTCGGAGACCAGCACGGAGCAGGAGATGCGGCTTCCCATCTTGACGGGGCGCCCCTCTCGGTTCAGGTCCGTAACCAGCAACGAGGGCAGGTCCGCATCGGGCACGACCGGGCCGGTCAGGTACCAGGACTGTTCGCTTGTCAGTGCGTCCGCATCGGCGTCGCCGTTCTCGGGCCAGTCGCTGTCATCGGCGAGGTTGGTCAGGCAGGACAGGGTGTCGGTGAAGACCACGCCGGAGAAGGCGTCCAAGGCCGCGGCAAGCTTTCGGGGGGCAGCGTTCACCACCACCACGGTGGCCTCGCCGGGGGCGCCCACGCCGTGGGGATCCCTGGGGGTGACCAGGACGCGCCAGGACTCTCCCCGGGTCGTGGCGGCGGCGGGAAGGGTCGGCGCCTGGTACTCGGTGGCCTCGCCATTGCGATACCAAAGGTAGTCGTAGGTCAGGTCGCTGGAGGGACGATTCAGGTCTGCCGCTGCCTCGACGATCACTGCCAACAGGTCGTGTTCCGTATTGGGCGTGGCGGGTTCAATCTTCACCACGGGGGCTCCGGGGGCGGCATTCACAAAAACGGTGAGTGTGGCCTGGGCCTCCAACCCCTGGGAGTCGGTGACAATGCAGGTCAGGGTGTGGCTACCGGGGATGGAGGTGGGAACCGGCCCGCCCAGGGTCCAGTCGGCGTCGGGGGCCGCCGTGAAGAGCACGCCCTCCAGGGCCGAACTGCTGCAACTGACGGACAGGGTAGCGGGGTCGCCGGAATCGTCAGCGACCAGCAAAGCCACATCAACCTCCCCATCCAGAGGCAGCACGGAGCCATCCTCGGGGGCCGTGAAGGCGATGGTGGGGGGCTGGTTGGTGTCCACGAAGACCGTGTCCGGGAGGCTGTCCCTGGGGACATCCAGGGGCACCAGATCCCCGGCCGTGTCCTCAAAGCCATCCAAAGGGGGCTTGGTGTCGGTCAGGTCGGCGAAGGTGTCCAGCGCGGAGTCAATCGGGGCATCCTCGAGGATCCCCGTGTGGTCCGGACCGTTGAAGGAGTCAGACGCGTTGTCCGCGGGCTGGGAACAGCCGCTCTGCAACAGGCCGGCCCCAGCAAGGAGCATCACGGAACAAAGGAATCCAACAAAAGTCATCATCTTCATGGGATTTTGCCTCTCCAGCAGGGCGAACAAGTCGGGCGGATTCTGCCAAATGTGGGGGGGTTCTACAAGACCTTGTGATCATTTAAAGGATGCCGCGGGCGCGTCTACCTGGTTGAGGCGCGGGCGGGGGCCTCAGGGGCTGCAGGCCTCGTACCATCCATCCCACTGGGGTAGACAGCCTTCCCGCAGCAGTTCCCGGTCGCACTCGGGAATACCGGCCATGCACAGGTCGAGGGCCTGGATTGCCTCGACGCAGGCCAGGCCCTTCCCGTATTCGAAGCGGCAACGGTTGGCGGCCAAGGCAGGGCAGTCCTCTTCGGCGAGGTACAGACCACAGGTGCATTGGCGCTCCCCAACCGGAGTACAAGCGGCATTCTCGGCGGGCACTTCGGGGGCGGAGGCCCAGGTCGGGCAGGCCTCGTCCAGGGCCGCAGCGGAGGCCGCACAGCTTTCGTCAAGGAGGCGACAGGCATACCCCAGGCCCTCGGTGCAAGCGTCAAAGGCGTAGTGGGCCTCTCGGCACTCCGGGGCCAGAGCCCCCGTCTTGCAGGTCGCCTCGCAGTCCGCGCCCCGGAAGCCAAACCGTTCCCAGGGCAGGCAGCCCGCCTCCAGTTCCTCACAGAAGCGGACGCAGACCCAGTCACCGGGCTGGTTGAAGCACAGCTCGTGGTAGCGCATCTCGGCGCTGGCGCAGTCCCCAGTCTGGGTGTCCCCACAACTGGACTGCTCGAGGCACTTGGCCTGTGTTCCAGCAGCGGCCTGGCATTCCGCGCCACGGGTGGTCAACGCCCCGTCACAGGCCTCCAGGCAGCGGGAGTATTCCTCCAGGTACAGGGCCTCCGGGTCGCAGTCCGGCTCCCCGGGGTAGTCGCACACCGAGTAGCATTCGGCCTGGAACTGGCAGATGCGCTGGCAGGCCCCCTGTCCCTGGTTGTCGGACCCGCAGGCGCTGGTGGCCAACGAAACAGCAAAAATTCCGAGAGCAAGGTAGCCAAAGGAAGGCCAATGGAAGCACATGAGAACCTCCAAGCTTCAATAAGACCAAGGCATTATGCCCCAACGCCAGACAGCCGTCACGGACTCTGTGGGGTCGCAGTGGGGCTGTTTCCCTCGCCTGCGGGGGAGGGCCAGGGAGAGGGCTGCCTGGTTCCCTCCCCCTGCGGGGGAGGGTTAGGGAGAGGGTGGCTGGCGGTGGAACCCGTGCCCTCATCCGGCACCCTCATCCGGCCCTTCGGGCCACCTTCCCCCACGGGGGGAAGGGAATTTGGAAGGGGGCGTTGGGGGTCTACCCCAGGCAGTAGAAGTTCCCCACGGAGTTTCCCACGAAGATGCAGCCGTTGGCTGCTATGGGGGCACTGTGGGTGCGACCCCCGAAGGGTAGGCGTTGGATCTCCTGGCCCGTGGCGGCGTCCAGGACCAGGAAGTCCTCTCCGTAGCTGCCAAAGTAGCAGCGGCCCTGATGCACCAGGGGCGAACACCAGATGGGGTGACCGGCGTCGAAGGTCCACAGGGCTTTGCCGCTTTTTGCGTCCAGGCAGTACATGAGGCCGTCGTTCCCGCCCACCCAGAGGCGGCCTTCACCAACCGCCGGTGTGGAGTACCAGCCCTTGCCGTTGGAGACCCGGAAGACCTCCTTGCCCGTGGCCGCGTCCAGGGCGAAGAAGTGGGGGCTCAGGTCCTCGGCCCCCGTGTAGACCAGGCCCTCTGAGACCACCGCCGAAACATCCGTGTCATCCCCCGTGGGGAAGGTCCACAGCACCTTGCCGTCCTTGGCATCCAGACAGAAGAACTGGCCCGAGTAGTTGCCCGCGAACACCCTGCCGTCGGCCACTGCGGGCGAACTCTCCACTCCGCAGGACCCGGGTTTGGTGCCTGGCCCGGTGCCGCCCAGATCCCGCTTCCAGACCTCGCCGCCGTCGCCGGGCCTCAAAGCCCGCAGGTGCCCGTTCTCGCCCCCCACGAACAGCACTCCCCCGGCCGCACAGGCGCTGGAATCCAGGTCAGCCCCCGTGTTCAGCTTCCACAGGCCCTTGCCCGTGGAGGCGTCCACGCAGTGCAGGTTGTTGTCCACATTGCCAAGATACAGGCGGTTCTCGAAGAGGCAGGCGCTGGCCTTGAACATGCGCCCGCCGCGGTAGGCCCACAGTTGTTGGCCGCTGGCCGCGTCCAGGCAGTACAGGTGCCCGTCCTGGCTGCCGAAGAAGACCCGCCCCGCGTAGTAGCAAGCCTGCCCGGTCCAGCCCGTACCGGCCCAGGGTCGCCGATTGGCGCCCGCCCCGGACCACAGTTCGCTGGTGCGGAAGGTCCACTTGACGGATAGGCGCTCGGGGAGACCCCCGAAGCCCCCGCCGGTATGGGTGGGGTTGCCACGGAACATGAGGACGGCGTCGGACGCGGCGGAGTTGTTGCCGTAGGGCCAGGGGGGAAGGGATCCGCTCACTTCGTTCGCGGCTTGGACGGACGAAGCTCCGCTCACTTCGTTCGCGGCTTGGAGGGAGCGACCCAGAACCAGGCCCAGGCCACTTAGAACAGCACGCGCCAAAAACTCTTTTCTAGTCAGTGGCATACGCGCTATTTGTGATAGTTACGCAGGAACTCTTCAACCTCGGGGACGCCGCCCTGATAGACCAGATAGCCGTCGAAGGGTTCGCGCTCCGTGATGTCGCCTCCGACGGGGGTGGTCATCAATCGCAGGACCTCCTGGCGATCGTTGCTGTGCCCCAGGGCCCAACCCAGCTTCATGAAGGCCGTCTCCGGCAACATGTTGGCCAGGGGCACCACGCCCAGGCCCATGAGGTCCCGACCCGTGTCGTAGACATACATCTGGCTGTATCCCCACAGGGTCTGCACGGTCATGAACACATGCACCCCGGCGGCGGTGGCGCGCTCCAGGGCCGGGTAAAGGGGCCGATTCACATGGCCCAGGCCGGTGCCCGCAATGACGATGCCGCGATAGCCCCGGTCCACCAGGGAATCCACCATGTCGGGTTTCATGCCGGGGTAGTAGTAGAGAATGGAGACCCGGTCGTCAAAGACGGCGTCAATGGTCACATTCCGGTCCTTGCGGCGGCGCCGGTAGTCTTCCCGGAAGGGGATGATGTTCTCGGGGTCCACCATGCCCAGGGGGATGTCGCCGATGGTGCGGAAGGTGCTGCGATAGCTGCTGTGCATCTTGCGGACGCGGGTCCCGCGGTGCATCAGGCAGTACTCGTCGGAGGTGGGGCCAAACATCACCACGATGACCTCGGCGATGTCGCTCTCGGCGGCGGCTTTGGTGCTGTTGATGAGGTTCAAGGCGGCGTCCGACGAGGGGCGGTCCGAGCTGCGCTGGGAACCCACGATGACGATGGGCACGGGGCTGTCCTGGACCATGAAGGACAGCACCGCCGCGGTGTGGGCCATGGTGTCCGTGCCGTGACCCACCACGATGCCGTCAACCCCGTCGCGGATCTCCCTCCCGATGGCGTTGGCCAGCCCAATCCACTGTTCCGGGC
>CAZMEC010000076.1:0-13865 GCA_964565265.1 uncultured Myxococcales bacterium | reverse complement strand
AGGTCATGGAGGTGGGCCAGGAAGAGGCCCTGGGCCTGGGCGGGTTGCAGGAAGTCGAAGCGCAGCTTGAGGTCGAAGCGGCGGAAGGCCGCCTGGTCCAGGGCGTCGGGCAGGTTGGTGCTGCAGATGAACAGGCCCCGGAAGGACTCCATCTGGACCAGCAGCTCGTTGACCTGGGTGACCTCCCAACTGTGCTGGGCGCCGGTGCGGCTGCGCAGGAAGCTGTCGGCCTCGTCCAGCAGCAGCAGGGCGCCCCGGTCCCGGGCCTCTCGGAACATGGCGGCGAGGTTGGCCTCGGTGCGCCCCAGCCAGGCCGAGAGGATGTCACTGGCGCGCTTGGCCAGGATGGGCCGCCCCAGGGTCTTGGAGAGGTGATGCGCCAGGGCGGTCTTGCCCGTCCCCGGCGGCCCGTAGAACAGCATGGTCCCCTGGCTGGAGTGACTGAGACCCGCGGCCAGGGCGCCCAGATCCTGGTCGCAGTTCAGCCACTGCAGGTCGTAGGTCTGCCCCGTGAGGCCGGCCTTGGGCGTGGCCAGGTGCATGGAGCGCGCCCCCAGGTGGCCCTCGAAAAGCTGGCGCAGGGCCAGTTGGTGGACCTCCGGGGCCAGGTCCTGCTCGATGGCCATGAAGACCTTGGAGACCTTGTTGATGTCCGACGGCGTCAGACCCTCGGTGGCCAGCAGGCTGTCCCGCAGCTCGCGGTCCGTGAGGCTTTGGCCGAAGCCGTCCCCCAGCATCTGGCCGCGACTGGACAGGGGCAGGTCGGGCATCTTCAGGCACAGGTCGAAGCGGCGCACGACGGCCGGGTCGATGGCGTCGAGCTCGTTGGTGATCCAGATGGTGGGCACCGCGTTCTGCTCCAGCAGGCGGGTCAGGAAGCTCTTCTCGATTTCGCCAGGCGAAACCAGCCCCAGGAACCCCAGAGGGTTGCCACCCAGCACCGAGCCGGCCTCGTCGAACAGCACCAGGGCCTGGCCCTTGTTTCCAAAAAGGCTTTGGCAGATCTGGAAACTGTCCACGCGCTCAGAGGGGCCGCGGGGATTGCCGACGGCGTCCTCCACCAGGACCTCGTACAGCCCAACCTGCACCAACTCGGCCAGGTAGCGGGCGAACTCGGTCTTGCCCACGCCGGGGTCGCCGTAGAACAACAGATTGACGCCCCGCTCCTTGGTGGCGACGGCGTGCCGCAGGTAACGGCGCAGGACCTCGCGGCGCAGGCCCAGATGGTCGAACTCTTCCCAGCAGCGCTTGCTTTCCGGGGCCTTGCGGAAGCAGCCGCTAAGCAGGTCGAACACGCTGGAGTGGGCGGCCAGGGCGGCTCTGGTGAGGCTGTCGCCGACCCGAAGCACCCCGGGGCTTTCCATGATGTCCCTGGGGAAGGCTCGGACCAGTCCGCAGGTCAGCAATCTGGAGGTCGGCTCAAGGGCGGCCTCAACCTCAGCCGAGGGCAAGTCCAAGGCGGCCCCGATGACATCGGCTCGGGCGGCGGCCCCGACCTGCGCGAGGGACTCCATGAACTCCGTCAGCAGGGGCACGCAGTTGGCCGCCAGGAGAAAGCGAAACAGGCGCGTCTCGACCTCGCCAAAGTCAAACAGCGCCGAAAGCAGGTTCGCGTTCTTGAAGATGGGCGATTCCAGGGGCGGCGGGGACGCTTCCAGGGCGGCCAGGGCCTGGGCCAACAGGTCCAGCGCCTCTGTGGTCTGGTTGGAAGCGGGGCCGTCGAGGGGTTCGATACATATCTGGGCACGAGGGTCGTCCCGCTGGCTGTCGGCGCTGTCGAAGGCATCCTGGTCCACGCCCAGCAGGTCGAAGACCCCCCGGGGCAGGTCGGGCCAAAGCTGCGGACAGCGGCCGATGGTCTGGCTATTCAACAGGATCCGGGTGAACCAAAGCCGGCAGACCTCCTTGGTCTCCGGGGGGATCAACATGGACCTGTTCATTCCGAACATCTGAGAATGGGAACTGCGCCTTCTTCTTCTCATGGAGCCTCCTGGTTTCGGGGAATGTCCCGACGCCTCTATATACACTTGCAATTGGACCCGTGCAGCGGCGATGCGACAGAATGAGTCGCGCCCCGTTGGGCCTGGGCTGCCCGGTGGAAATGATCAACGCTGAGGGCCAGCTTGTCGGGGCTGGTGCCCGAGGCCAGGCCCTGCTTCACGCAAAGGCAGACGGCCTGCTGGCAGATGAACTGGATGTCCGCGCCGCTGACGCCCTGGGTTCGGGCGGCCAGGTCCGCGGCGAGGTCCTTGGGGCTTAGGCCCCGGGTCAGGGTCAAAGGCTTCAGGTAGTGATGGAAGGTGGCCCGGCGCCCCGCCAGGTCGGGCAGACCCAGAGTGACGGTCTGGTCAAAACGGCCGGGGCGGCGCAGGGCCGGGTCGATGTCCTCGGGGCGGTTGGTGGTGCCCAGCATGAAGACCTGGCCACGCCCTTCCAGACCGTCCAGGAGGACCAGCAACTGGGAAACCATGCTGATGTCATGCTGGTGGTCGGCCTGGCCGCGGGCGGGGGCGATGCAGTCCAGTTCGTCAAACAGGATGATGGCGGGCGCCATGGCCTTGGCGCGGGCGAAGACGGTGCGAATGGCCGCCTCGGTGTCGCCGATCCACTTGGAGACCAGGGCGGGGCCGGAGATGACCTCCACATGGGCGCCGCACTCGCCAGCCACGGCGCGGGCCAGCAGGCTTTTTCCGGTGCCGGGAGGCCCAGCCAGGATGAGGCCGCGAGCCGGGGCGGTCGCCCCAAGTCTGGTGAACAGGTCGGCGTGGCGCAGGGGCAGTTCAACCAGATCGCGGACGGCCTCCAGGGCGGCGTCCTGCCCGTGGACATCGGAGTAGCGGGTGGCGGGGATGTGGCGGCCCTTGGAGGACTTGGGCTGGGGAACGGCGTTTTTTGAGGGGGGGGCTTCGGGGGGCGGCGTCACCAGCTTGGGCTTGCCGGGCACCACCTGCATTACCACTGACAAAGGCGGGCCCCAGGGGGGCACACCGTCCGCCCGCGGCACCTGGCCGCTGAAGAAGGCCCGGGCAGCGTCGGCAAGCTGGGGCCGAGTGGCCTTGCTGAAGCCGAAGAACCGGAAGGGGCAGCCCTCCTCGTCGCCCCAGCGGCGGTCCAGCAAGTCCTTGAGTTGGTGTCTGTAAAGCAGCTCGATGATGGAGTCCACATCCTCGCCCAGGGCGTCCTCCAGGCGCTCTACCTGGGTGGCCTTGGAGCCACCGTTGGGCAGACCGTGCTCGTGGCAAAGGCTCTTCAACAGCATCACAGGTAGTTTGTTCAGCATTCTGTTCAGGTTCATGGGCACCTCCTTGCCGACCCTATTGCCCGCCTCTGCGGATGATGTTCGGCAACATCATCCAACAGTCGCATTAACGGGACGGCGCCATCT
Organism: uncultured Myxococcales bacterium; assembly: GCA_964565265.1. Lineage (GTDB taxonomy): Bacteria > Myxococcota_A > UBA9042 > CAIXZC01 > CAIXZC01 > CAIXZC01. The sequence continues at coordinate 10,480 of CAZMEC010000076.1, read as the reverse complement.
TAGCCTTCGTTACGGGCGGGGGAATGGGGGGAGGGGCAAAAGAAGGGAGGCAGGGGTCTAACGACGACACAGGAGTGTCGCATCCTGTCTGGTGACGGCCAGCGGGTCGATCAGTCGCAGCCCACGGATCCGCCCCAACAGCAGGTGGTGCAGGTGGCGTTGCAGGCGCCGTTGCCGCAGTCGGCGTTGCCCAGGCAAATGGCGTCGCTGCAGAGGGCCAGGGCATTCTGGGCGTTGGTGTCGATGCTGTTGCAGTAGTCCTGAAGGGACGCGTCGATCTGGGCGTCGCTGTAGCCGTACTGGCTTTTCACGGTGGCGCGCTGGGCGTCGATGCAGCTTGCGGTCCAGCACAGCAGTTGGGCAGCGGTCAGGTAGGTGTCGCGCTGGTTGAAGGGCTGGGGCTGGGTGGGGACGGAGGCGGAGGTCACATCGCAGGCGCGCTTGTCCGCGAGGTTGGCCAGCAGGGAGCTGCAGTAGGCCGAAGCGCAGGGGTTGCCGTAGCTGCCCCCGCCGCCCCCACCGCCACCGGGGTTGCAACCGGCGCTGCTGTCGCCGAAGCCACCGCAGGCGCCGGGCCCGAAGTGGTCGTCCGTGGCATAGTAGAAATCGCCGCCGGCGTCGATCAGGTAACCCAGGTCCCGACAGTCCGCGGTGGCCCACCACTGGCGGTCAATGTTGCCGCCGGGGACGCAGCGACCGGGGGCCTCGGGGTCCCAGTCGTTCATCCAGCACGAGTATTGCAGCGCCGAGTCGGCGTCGTAGGGGTTGGAGGGCATGGCCACCTCGCAGGCGCCCACGGGCTTGTCCTCTTCCTCCGTCCCCGGGTCCTTCGACCCGGACCCACCACCCAGGTCGCAGGAGGCCAGCAACAAACCCGACACAACAACCAACCAGAGCACCAAGCGTTTCATGGAAGCCTCCGTGGCAGCAGTGATGTTTGATTACGCGGCGAGGATAGAACAGGTCCCGGGGGGTTGCAACCCCACCATTGGGTCCATCCGAACCCCGACCGCAAGGGAGGGGGTTGCCCGTTTGGCCCGCTTGCTCCCGCGCGCGGTTCGGACGGACCAAGCGCCTAGACGGACTCCACATCAATCTCGGCGCCCAGCAGGCCGCTGAACTCCCCGGGCCGGTGGGTGAGGATCAGTGCCTGCACAGCGTGGTTGGCGGTGAGGTCGTTCAGCAGTTCGACGAGGCGCAGGGTGCGCTGGTGGCTTACATGCACGCAAGGGTCGTCGAGGATGAGGACCTGGGGCTCGGTCTTGGCCAGGTGGCGCGCCACGGCCAACCGAATCAAAGTGGCCACCAGTTCGCGCAGGCCCTGGCTGCCGTCGTCGAATTCGCAGCGCACGCCGGCGCCGCCCTCGAGGGTCCCGGGGCAGAGGGTGTCATCCAGGTCAGCGAGGGTGTAGCGGCCCGAGGTGGCGCTGGCAATCAACTGGTCCAGCTCATCCTTGATGGGTGCCACCACGCGCTGTTGGACCTCGCCACGGACAGCGTGGATGGTGTCGCGAAGCAGGCGCGCAGCGGCGGCATTCAGTTCCAGTTGCTGAACGCGGGCGGTCTCTGTCTCCAGGCTGCGCTCGACCTCGCCAAGGGCAGACCAGGCGCCTTTCATGGACTCCCGATCCAGTTCTTCCGAAAGCTGCTGGACCTGGGTCTCCAAGGTCAACACCGCCCTCTGGCTGCGCTCGTGCCGCTGCTGGGCAGTCTCCCGGCGAAGCGCGGCGCTGCTGGAGATGCGATCCAGGGTGTTGCGGGCTTGGGACTCTCGGGCCTTCGCGGCCTTGAGGCCCAGTTCGGCTTCGTCGAGGCGGGTTTGACAGGTGTCCGTCGCTCCGTGCTGGTCCCGATGGCGATCCAAGGCGTTGTCCGCACCCGTCTCCCTCGCCACCGCCTGGGCGCTGGCTCTGGCAGCTTCCTCACGGGCGGCGGTCTGGGCTGTGTGATCCCTGTCCAGATGGTCCCGGTGCTTGCGGGCGGCCTCGAAGTCCGCCTCCGCCTTCCTGACCTGTGCCACGAGTTCAGCCACCAGTGCCCCAAGCGCCGCCTCGTCCAGGGCTTCGTGGGAGACCTCGGCGCCGTCCTCAACGCGCTTGGCCCGAAGGTCTTCGACCTGAGCCCTGCGACTGGTGATCTCTGCCTCAAGGGCCGCGGAGGTCAGTTCGGACACACCCTCACGCTGCCTGACGGCCCCTTTGTATGCGGCCTCGGCGGCCAAGGCCTGCTCGCGCCGAAGTCGCAGCGCGCCGACGGAGCTCACGCCGAAGGGGCCAAGCAGGCGGTCCAGCTCTGCTTTGGCGTCCCGGGCCTCGCTGGTATGGCGCTGCGCCTGGGAGGTGTCGCCCCGAACTGTCACGGCGCCCCCGGCCAATTCCAGGCGCACGGATTCCAGGGCCACGGCCTGGGCCCCATCCGTCTGAGAGCCGTCAACCAGGATGCGGACCTTCGGCTGGCCCTCCAACTCCACCGACAGGGCCGCGACCCTGGCCGCCCCCTGGGCTACAATGATGCGATTCTCCAGGTCCTGCGCCTTCTCGATGAGCGCCGCCTTCGGAGGATTGGTATCCAGAATGGCGAGGGCACCGAGTACCTCCGCGTCGACCTTCCGAGCCCGGTCCAAGGTCTGCTGCTGGGCCTTCAGTTCCCGCTCTGCGTTGCGCAGGGCCTGGAGGCGCTCGGCGGCCTGGGCCTTCTTTCGCAACGCCGCCACCAGATCGCCAAGAGCCCCGGCTCGGGTGCGGGCTCCGGTCCACTGCTGTTCGATCTGCCGAAACAGCGCCTCGGCCTCCGCAGCCTTCCCTTGACAGGCAGCCAACGCCACCTTGGCCGCCTCTCTTTCCTCCTCCAGGCGCCGGCGCTCCTTTACGACCTCAGCGGCGGCAGCGCGACGGTCGAGGGCTCCCTTCAAGGCCTCGCCCGCAGCGTTGAACTCGCCCTGGGCACCGGACAGCCCATCGGCCTCAGCTTGGGCGGCCCTCCACTCCGCTTCGGCTTCGCCTGCATCTTTTCGCGCTGAGGGCAGCCGTTCGCAACGCTCGTCGTAAAGGCGACGCCGCTCTTCAACCTGCCCCACGGCCTGTTGAAGCTCGGCCCGGCGAACACCAAGGGCCTCCAGGCGCGCCCGGGCCAGCGCGAGGTCGGAACTGCTGGATTCCCTGCCCGTGGGCGTGAAGCTGCGGCCGTACTCGCCGTCTGCCGCCTCCCGCAGCGCCTCAAATTCAGGGCTGACCCCGGCGGCATCCAGGCCCAGGTGGGCAGCGGCATTGCCCCCAGGCAAATCCCGAAAATTCTGCGGGACGAACAGCCACTGGAAGGCCCCCCAACTGGCGGGCGCCGAGCCCTCCCGGGCCTTGGACTCCTCCGCACCAAGCAGTTCCAGCAGCAGGGCCTCAGCGTCCTCATTGGTGGCCAGGGTCTGCCACCCGCCGCCCTTGTGTTCGGACAGTGTGGCCCTGCCCTTCAGACCAAACTCCTTGGCGATGCGCAGGGTCCGGCCACGGTGCTCGAAGTCCAACCGAACCTGTGGACTGGCCTTGGTGCCATAGGGAACCAGATGATCAACCCACTTCGCCCCCGTCCTGGCCTTGTCAAACAGCACTCGCCGGACGGCCTCGAAGATTGTCGATTTACCAGCCTCGTTGGCCCCAAAGAGGACCTGCGCCCGGGGATCAAACTGCAGATTTTTTGGCTCGCGGTTGAACCGCTTGAAGTCCTTGAGTTCAAGTTCCAGAAGCTTCATCTGGCCACCTCCTGGCGCAGGCGCCTCAGCAATTGGCGGGCTGCCCGCAAGACCTCCTCGCTTGCTGCTGCGGCAGCCAGTCGCTGATCCACCTGGGCCAGCCCCGCGTCACTGAGGGGGTCGTCCAAGGGCCCCTCCGCGATCAGCCAGCGCAGGCCCGATTCGTCCACCACGAAGTGCTGGAAGCGCTGCCGATGGGTGGTCAAAAGGTCCCGCAGGTCGGCAAAGGCTGCCCCAGGCAGTTCTCCCGTCAGCGTCAGCTTCAGGAAGTCCGTTTTGGCATCTGACAGGGCCTGGGCAAGGCGGTCCACGCCGGGATCTGCTGCGAACCGGAAGTCCAGGCCAAGCCAGGTCAGGCCCCCAACCCGCAGCGGCGACACCTTGGGAGGCGCCCCCGGGCCGTCAATCTCCACCAGCAGCACATTGCCGGCGTCCGTCTCCCGAAAGGAGGTCTGCTCGGGCGTGCCGCTGTAGGCCACCCGCACGGCCCCGTCCGAACCCTTGACCAAGCGCGTGCCGTGCCAGTGCCCCAGGGCCAGGTAGTCCAGGCCAGCCCGGGTCACCTGGGCGGGATCCAACTTCAGCTTCAGGTCCTCCGAGTCAGCACCAAAGGTGATTGTGGTGAGATGCCCGTGGGCCAACCCCAGGTGGATCCCCTCTCCGGGGTCAAGCCTTGGCAGATCAACCAGAGGATCGGCGGTGGCGTAGCGGCTTTTCACCGGGAAGGGGTGCAGGGTTGCTCCGGCAAGCTTCACGGGAGCGGGCTCCATATGCAGGTGTAGATTAGTCACCGCCCGCAGGGCCATGCGGTTCCACACACTGCCGGGCCCGGCAAGATCGTGGTTGCCCGGGATGGCGTGAATCTCAACGCGCTTGTGGCCGGCCAGAATCCGAGCCACCTCATCCACAAGCTGCTGGTCTACCTGGTTGTCTTCGAACAAATCGCCGGCGGCCAGGACGAAGTCCACTTGACGCTCTTCGGCCAGGGTCAGCAGGCGGTCGATGGCCTTGAGGCGCTCGCGGGACACCAAGTCCCCCGCCGCCCCCAGTCCCCCACCCTTCATGCCAAGCTGCCAGTCCGAAGTATGAATGAAGCGCATCGCAGACCCCCTTGCCGGTTGGTGGTCGGATAGTGGCATGTTCGGCGCGGGGGGACAAGGGGCGTGGGTGGGGCGGTTCTTGGGGATTACGACAGGCGCTGTCGCGGGGGATGGTAATTGGGCTGATTGGTTGTTGCGAAGTGGGCCCGGGCAGTGTCTATAGGGGGTACGCAAACCGTCGGATGAGGTGCCAATGGCCCGAGGAAAAGAGGAACAAAGGAAGAAGACCCTGGCGAAGGTGATGCCCTACCCCAATGACCTGGAGTACCTCCAGGACGAGCTGAACCTCCTGGAGGTCCAGTGCCGCCTGACCCTGATGCGCCTGACCCAGCAGCAGTTCGAGGAGGCCAGCGAGCAGGTCGAGTCCCCGGGGGGCGCGCTGGACCGCGAGCTCGAGGCCCACCAGCGCGAACAGTTCCCGCCGGCCCGGATGCGGCGGCGCCACCGGAACCTGCGGGCGCAGGAAAAGAAGCTGACCCAGGTGCTGCACCAGCGGCTGGCGCGAAGCCCCGGGTTCAACAGCGCCCTGACGCAGCTTTGTCAGCTCCACGGCCTGGACGCCTTTGAACGGCGGGTGCTGCTGTTTGCCCTGGCGCCCATCTTCTCCCAGCGCTTCAGCGACCTGTACCACCAGATAGGCCACCGCATGGGCAGTTGCCTCACGGTGGAGGTCATCTTCGATCTCGAGGGCCTCAGCCTGGCCCAGCGCATCGAACACCGCCGCTACTTCGCCGCCAAGGCGCCGCTGGTCCTCAACGACCTGGTGCAGGTGGCCCACTCCAGTCGCCTGGAGACCGCCCAGGAGCTGCTCTCCGCGGACCTGGAAATGCCCATGCAGACCTTCGATTACCTGACCGGGCGTCGGGGGCTGGCGGACCAGTTCCAGGAGTTCTCCTCCTTCCAGGACCCCCAGGCCAACTTCGATCAGGTGGTGCTGGACCCGGAGGACAAGCGGCGCATCCTGGCCGTGGTCGAGCGCCACGACCAGTACCTGGCCTGCCGCCGGGACTGGGGCTTCGACGAGGTCATCCGCTACGGCAAGGGCGTGCTCATGCTGTTCCACGGGGCGCCGGGGACGGGCAAGACCCTCACCGCCCACGCCGTGGCCCAGCGCCTGGGCAAGAAGATCCTCAATGTGGACATCCCCACCTTCGTGGAAAGCCGCGAGTCCAACCGCTTCCTGCCCGGCCTCTTCCGCGAGGCTCGCCTCCACGACGCCGTGCTGTTCTTCGACGAGTGCGAGGCCATCTTCCAAAGCCGCCTCCTGGGCAACTCCCTGATGACGCTGCTGCTCACCGAACTGGAGACCTTCGAGGGCGTCGCCATCCTGGCCACCAACCTCCCCGAACTGCTGGACGACGCCCTGGACCGCCGCATCCTGGTGAAGGTGCGCTTCCCCGCGCCGGACCGCGAGGCCCGCCTGGAGATCTGGCGGCGTCACCTGCCCCCCAAGGCCCCCCTGGCCTCCGATGTGGACCTGGAGTCCCTGGCCGATCGCTTCGACCTCAGCGGCGGCTACATCAAGAATGCCGTGCTGACGGCGGTGGCGGACGCGGTGCACTCGGACGGGGCTCGGCCGGTCATTCGCATGGAACATCTGGAACGGGCGGCCCGGGCCCAGGTCCAACGCCCCACGGGGGACTATGCCTCCCTGTTGCAGCCCAAGGCGCGCCTGGAGGATGTGGTGCTGCCCCCTGAGTTGCGGGACCAGATAGAAGAGCTCATCGCAGCCGCCCGCAGCCGCCGCACGGTGCTGGACCGCTGGGGCATCGGCAAGCATCTCTCCCGGGGCAAGGGCGTCTCGGCGCTGTTCTTCGGAGATCCAGGCACGGGCAAGACCCTCACCGCCGAGGTCGTCGCGGGCGAGCTGGGCAAACCCTTGCGCATCGCCCAGCTTCCGGCCCTGGTGTCCAAGTGGGTGGGGGAAAGCGAAAAGAACCTGGCGTCCCTCTTTGCCGAAGCCCGGGCCAGCGAGGCCGTGCTGTTCATTGACGAAGCCGACAGCCTGCTGGCCTCCCGAGGCGAGGGGCAGGCGTCGCGCCACGATGACGCCGCAGTGAACACGCTGCTGCAGTTGGTCGAAGAGCACGAGGGCGTGGTGCTGCTGGCCAGCAACCTGGCTTCGCGGCTGGACAAGGCCCTGGCGCGGCGCCTCACCTACCTGTTGCATTTCCCCCTGCCGGAGGCCGCTGCCCGCACCGCCATCTGGACCCGAATGCTGCCCCCCACAGTGCCCACCGAGGGCCTGCTGGACCTGGTCACCCTGGGGCGCTGCTTCGCCCTCAGCGGTGGGCAGATCAAGAACGCCGTCTTCAAGGCCGCCTTCCGCGCCGCCCGCCGAAACGAAGGGGTGTCGATGGCAGGTCTGGAGGCCGCCGCCGCCGAAGAGTTGGGCGGAACCGCCAAGGTCCAGGGCACCAAGGCAGGCGTGGGTTTTCGGGCGGCGTAGACTCTAGGGGTTACTTCTGCTTGCTTTGAGCCTCAAGTTTCTTGATGCACTGGGCCGTGAGGGCGCGGAGTTCAGGGCTGTCGCCGCCCAGCTTCTGGGCATCGTCGAACTTGGACAGGGCCATCAGGTAGCGGCCTCGGCGCAGCTCCTTCTTGCCTTGGTCGATGTGGGCCTTGATGGTGCGCTGAAGCCGTAGCCTCTCTTCTTTGGACAGGGGCGGCGGGGGTTCCACGGGCTTGGGCGGCTTGACCTCGGCTTGGGCGCCACCGGAGACCTGCCCCTGCACCAGCGCCTCGGCCACCTGGGCCTCTGGGGGCAGGGACACCCCGGGCACCGCCACGGCTGGCCGAAGCTCCGGGGGATTGGGGACCACAGGCGTCGGCTTTTCCAGGGTTGGGGGCTTCGGGGCCGCTGAATCGCCAAGGGCCCCAAGCTTGCTGGCCTCCTCGGGGGCAGGCGCCTTGAACTTCACCTCTGCCTTGGGCGCCCCGGTGCCGGCCAGGAACTCCCGCACAGCGGGGACCTCCTCCTGCAGCACCATGACCGTGACAATGCCCAGGCCCAGCAGCACCGCCGTCAGATACAGGGGCCACCGGCGCGTGGTCAGGGCCAGGGAGTCGTCCTCCTGGTGGCGCCCACTGTTCCAGCCGTGGGAACCAAGCTCGGCCTCGGAATAGAAAGCGAAGGAGGGCTCGTCGTGGCCGTCCTCCATGGGATCATGGTGGTGGAGGGGGTCTGGCTCGGGCTCCGGCTCGGGTCTTCGCTCCGGCTCGGGTCTTCGCTCCGGCTCGGGTCTTCGCTCCAGCCTTGGGTCCTCCTTGGCAGGCGTCCAATCGGGGACCCGAAGCGCGGGCCTGGTCTCCCCGATCTTGAGCGGCGAAGGCTCCGCGGATTCCCCCGGGTCCGCTTCCTGCATGGCGCCCTTCAGGGCCTCCCGGAAGGCAGCCACGCTCGGGTAGCGCCGTTCCGGCTCCTTCTCCAGGACCTTCCGCAGGAACAGCTCCAGGGGCCGGGGCACTCGCACCGCCGGGTTCTTCCAGGCGATGGGCGGAACGGGCTCTTGCACATGGGCCCAGATGGTCTTCATGGGCGTCTCGTTATGGAACGGCGGCGCCCCCGCCAGCATCTCGTAAAGCACGATGCCCAGGGAGTACAGATCGCTGGCAGGCACCACGGGGTTTCCCTTGGCCTGCTCGGGGCTGAGGTAGGTGGGACTGCCCAGCATCATGCCCGTGGCGGTCACGGACTCGGCCCCCGCCCCAACGAACTTGGCGATGCCGAAGTCCAGGATCTTCAGGTCCTCCTGCCCCCGGCGCTCGATGATGAAGATATTGTCGGGCTTGATGTCCCGATGGAGGACGCCGTGGTCGTGGGCTTCTTCCAGGGAGTCGCAGGCCTGCAGAATGAGGCGAACCGCGCGGGCCGGCTCCAGGGCCCCGGTGCTGCGGACCAACTTGGACAGCGGCAGGCCCTGAAGCAGCTCCATGGTGTAGTACAGCAGCCCGTCGGTGGTCACGCCGAAGTCATACAGCGTCACGGTGTGGGGACTGGACAGGCTGGCGATGGCCCGGGCCTCAGCCAGGAAGCGCTTCACCGCGTTCTCGTCCTGGATGATCTCCCGGCGCAGGACCTTCAGCGCCACGGCCCGCTTGATCAGGTGCTGCTCCGCCTTGTAGACGACCCCCATGCCCCCGCGGCCAATGCGCTCCAGCACGGTGTAACGGTCATCCAGAACCTGGCCCGTGAGGTCCTTCTCCACATGGGAGACCAGGGTCACCCCATCGGCCTCGCACCTCTCGGCGTCCGCCGGGTACTTGCGAAAACACTTGGGACAGCACTTGTCCAATGTGAGCTCTGGCGCCACTTGTCCCCCTAGTACCCCCCGCTCTCAACGATCTTCACGAGGCCGGGCAGAATCTCCGGGCTGTCACTGCCCGGGGCCATGGCCAGGATTCGCAGGGCAAACCCGATGCGGCCGGCGTGGTCCATGGGGACCTGGGCCGTGAAGGTGCCCTGGGTGCCGCTGGTCTCCGTGCAGACCATGGACACGCCGCCGGTGATGCCGATGTGGTGGTCCGGCTCCACGGCGCCAAGCAGCAACTCGACCAGCAGATCCTTGGCGTTGGCCTCGCCCAGGTCAATGGTCGCCGAAATCGTCACCAGGTCACCCACAGCCAGCATTTCCGTGCCTTCGACCTTGATATCCCGCACCCTGAGGCTGCCCCAGGTGCGCTCCATCTTGCGACGCCACTGACTGTATTCCCGACCAGCCGCCAGGCCATCCGCCTCCAGCGCCGCGAAGCGCCCCGCCGCCCGCAGATAGTAGTCGGCGGTGTATTCGCGGACCATGCGGTTGGAGTTGAAGTAGGGGCACAGCAGCCGCATGGAGTGCTTCATCATGTCCGCCCAGCCCCGGGGAATGCCATCGGCATTGCGCTCGTAGAACAGCGGAATGATCTCCTTCTCCAGAATGTCGTAGAGGTCCCGCGCTTCCACCTCGTCCTGGTAATTGTGCTGCTCCCGGGGGTATTCCTCGCCCCGGCCGATGGTCCAGCCCAGGCCCTCCGAGTTCACCTCCGCCCACCAGCCATCCTTGGTGCTGAAGTGCAGGGCGCCGTTGGCCACCGCCTTCATGCCCGAGGTGCCGCTGGCCTCAAGGGGGGGCCGGGGGTTGTTCAGCCACACATCCACGCCCTGCACCAGGTACCGCGCCACCTCCATGTCGTAGTCCTCAAGGAACACCACATGGCCGGCCACATCCGGGCGCTGGGTGAACTGCACGATGCTGCGGACCAGTTCCTTGCCCAGGTTGTCCGCCGGGTGGGCCTTGCCCGCAAAGATGAACTGCACGGGCCGTTTGCGGTTGCCCAGGATCTTCAGCAGGCGATCCAGGTCGTTCAGGATCAGGGTGGCCCGCTTGTAGGGCGCAAACCGCCTCGCAAAACCAATGGTCAGGGCATCCGGGTCCAGGATGTCCTCCGCCGCCCGCACCCGGGTGGGGCTGGCCCCCTGCTTGCGAAGCTGGTCCGCATAGGAGCGCCTCGCGAAGGTCACCAGGCGTTCCCGGCAGCGCTCATGGGTGCGCCACAGTTCGTCGGCGGGGATCTTCTCCACCAGGTCCCAATAGCGCTTCTCGTTGCTGGATTCCTTCCAGGCCGGGCCCAGGTAGCGGTCCAGCAGATGGCTCAT
>CAZMEC010000075.1:0-14014 GCA_964565265.1 uncultured Myxococcales bacterium | reverse complement strand
GACGAGATCAACCGCACCCCGCCCAAGACCCAGGCGGCCCTGCTGGAGGCCATGCAGGAGGGCCAGGTGACCATCGCCGGCAGCTCCTACGAGTTGCCCAAGCCCTTCCTGGTCATGGCCACCCAGAACCCCGTCGAGCAGGAGGGCACCTATCCCCTGCCGGAGGCCCAGTTGGACCGCTTCCTGCTGTCCATCAACATGGACTACCCGGCGGCGGAGGACGAGCTGCGCATCGCCGCGGGTACCAACCCTCCGGAGGCGGCGGGCATCGTGCCCGTGCTGGACGGGCAGCGGATCCTGGAACTCCAGGGGCTGGTCAGCCGGGTGCCCGTGGCGGAGCATGTCCTGCGCTACGCCGTGGCCCTGGTGCGGGCCACCAGGCCGGGGACGGAGGCCCCCGAGACCTCCAGCGCCTACATCCTTTGGGGGGCGGGCCCCCGGGCGGTCCAGCACCTGGTGAAGGTGGCCCGGGCCTGGGCGCTGCTGTGCGGGCGGCCCACCCCTTCGGTGGAGGACATCCGGACCATGGCGGTGCCCGTGCTGCGCCACCGCCTGGTGATGAACTTCCGGGCGGAGACCGAGTCCGTCACCGCCGACGAGATCCTGGCCGAGATCATCCGGGAGCTGCCGGTGACCGTGCAGGCGGTCTGACGGAGTGGCCATGTCCCCAAAGAAAGACCGGGCCGAGCTGCTGCCCGCCGAGTTGGAGAGGAAGCTGGCGGGTTTTCGCTTCTACCGGCATGCCCCCACGGGGGGCCGGGTGCTGGGGCCCCACCGGGGGTCGGGGTCGGGCTCCAGCCTGGAGTTCTCCAGGCACAAGGAGTACTCCCTGGGGGACGACATCCGCCGCGTGAACTGGAAGCTGTTTGCCCGGTCGGACCGCTACTATGTGAAGGAATACACCCGGGAGCTTGGGGCCGAGGCGCTGATGGTGGTGGATTGCAGCCCCTCCATGCGGACCCCGGGGCCCAACTCCAAGTTGGAGGCGGCGGCCAGACTGTGCGCCGCGCTGTCCTGGGTGATGCTGCACCAAGGGGACAAGGTGGGGCTGCGGCTGGAGGACCGGGGGACCGTGCCGGCGGACCTGCGCCCGGACCGCGACCCGGCGCACTTCCTGCGGGTGGCGGAGATTCTTGGGCAGGCTCTGGAGGGCTTCCCGGAGGACTACCCAGGCTTCCCTGCGGGCGAGAATTCGAGGGATCGGACCATCCTGTTCTTCTCGGACTTCTTGTTTTCCACCCAGCACTTCGTGAGGCGGCTGTCGGACCTTAGAAAGGGCCGCAATAGGGTCATGCTGTTCCACCTGATTGACCCCCAGGAGTACAGGCCCGCGCTGGTGGATGGCGTACCCGACTGGCAGCAGGCCCACCCGGACGCCTTTCCCTACGCCGAGGCCGTGCGCTTCCGTTGCCCCGAGACCGGCCGGACCATCCTGCTGGATGGCCGCACCATGCGGGCTGAATACCTGCAGAGTTTTCGCCACTTCATGAATGAACTCCGGGGCTCGGCGGAGGAGTACCTCACCGAATACATCCCCATGAGCACCGCCGAGGACTTCGAGGCCTTCCTGTTCCGCCTGCTGGGGAGGGCCCGCCGTGTTTGAGCATCCCTGGTATCTGCTGGCTGCGGTCACCGCCCTGGTGCCCATCATCGTGGGGGCGGCCCGATACTACCGGCTGCGCACCGTGGACCTGCGGGCGCCCGTGTTCCTGATGTCCCGGGGCCGGGCCTTCTGGCGCCTGGCCAGACTGCGCCGCACGGCCCTGGCGGGGACCCGGATCGCCCTGGTGCTGGTGTTGGCCCTGATCTTCGCCCTCCCGGTGCGCCTGGGCTGGGTCTCGGGGGGGGCCAGCGCCCGAAACCCGGAGAGCCTGCTGGTGCTGGTGGATGATTCCCTGCCCATGGCCTGGAGCGATGGCACCACCTCCCTGCTGCGCCGCGCCCTGGATCTGGCCCGACTTGCGGCCGAACAGTCCGGGGCCACCCGCTTTGCCTTGAAGACCGCCTGTCGCCTGGGGGGACCGCCGGCCTTTCTGGATCTGGAGGGGTTCCTGCTGGCCCTGGAGTCCGTCAAGCAGGCCCATGCCCTCTGTCCCGGCATGGAGGACCCCACCGCGGCCCTGGCTGCGGCCCCCCCTGGCACCCGCGCGGTGGCGGTGGGTCTCTGTGGCCCCAGCAATCGGCAGACCGCTGGGCTGGAGCGCGTCTGTGTGCCTCCCCCAGCGACCACCGCTGGCCGGGGCTTGTTGGATGCAAGCTGCCAGTCCCGGCAGCGCTGCCAGGTCACCATCCAGGGCTACCCGTCGCAAGGGGAGGGGCGCCTCAGGGCTGCCTGCCGCTCGGAGCCCAGCGAGTTTCAGGCGTTTGAGTTCCGCTTCCAGAAGATGAACCCGCTCCTGTTGGAGCTAGAGGTCCCTCTTCGCTGCAAGGACCCGGTGCTGCTCTTCTCCCTGGATGGGGATGCCTTTGCCCCGGATGACAGCCTGGAAGTGGTGATGCCCGAGGATCGTCCCCGGATGGTCTTGCTGGTGGACGGGGCCCTCGGGTCCCGGGCTGGGGCGGGTCCCACGGCCTATCTTCAGCAGGCCTTCCTGGCGGCCCGGGATCGGGGCACCAACCTGCTGCTGCGGGTCCTGGGGCAGGATGAGCTTCCGGCCCAGCGCCTTGGCGAGGCCGACCTCATCGTGCTGGTCGATCCCAGGCTGCCCCGGCGTCACATCACCGAGCGCCTCCTGCGGGCCGTGGAGGAGGGGGCCACCCTGGTCCTCACCGCCGGCCCCAATCTAGCCCTCTGGCCCGACGGGCAGGGGCTGATCCCCGGGGGTTGGAAGTCCGAGCCCGTCAGTGACGCCGCTGTGGTCCTGGGCAGCGTGAAGGGGCGCCGGGGAGAGAGACCGGACTCGGAGGCTGGGGCCGTGCGTGGCCCGGTCTTCGAGAAGCGCTTCCTGCCCTTCGGGTTCAACTCCGACACCACCGAACGGCTGCTGGCCTTCTCCGATGGTGCCCCCGCAGTCCTGGCCTGGAACCACGGCCGGGGCCGAGTCTTCTTCTGGCTCTTCTCAGCGGACCAGGCCTTCGGCGAATACCCCCTGGACCCGGCCTTCCCCGGCCTGCTGGAGGCCCCCCTGTCCCGCCAGTCCGGCATGGCGGCCTCCCTCATGCACTGCTGGAGCGGCCAGCCCTGCCCGGCGGCCGACCTGGACTCCCCCTGGGAGCTGCGCTCGCCCCACGGTTTTCCCGTGACCGAGCTGATGCAGGCCCTGCGGGAGGGCAATCCCCTGGTGCCCCCCGGCGTCTACCAGCGCCTCCGGGCCGGCTTCTTCGAGCCCGTCCTGGAACTGCGCCAGTCCCCCGCCACCCTGCTGTCCGCCGTCGCCAAGGGCCTAACCGCCACCTCCCAGCCCAGCGCCCCCCACCAGCAGGCCGCCCCACCCACGGCCCCACCCCTGCCCCTGCACTTCCCCCTGCTGCTGCTGCTACTAGGGCTGCTGCTGCTGGAAACCAGGCTGTCAAGGTAGCCCCCCCCAATGTCCCCTACCAAATCACCTTCCCCCCGTGGGGGAAGGTTGCGCGAAGCGCCGGATGAGGGCACGGGTTCCATCGCCAACCGCCCTCTCCCTACCCCTCCCCCGATGGGGAGGGAACCGGCCCCACCTACAGCACCATGGAGAACAGCAGGGTGGCGTTCAGGCCGGCGCCGTCCACTCCGGAGCCGTGGATCTTGTACTGCTGGTTTAGGAGGTTCTCTACGCCCAGGGTCAGTTGGCCGCCTTGGAAGGGGCGGATGCCGGCGCGGAGGTTGAGGACCGTCCAGCCTGGGGTGCCCTTGCAGTCGGCCAGGACCTTGCCGGGGTTGGCGGGGTCCTCGCAGATGCGAAGATCGTCCTGGTCGCTGGAGGAGAGGCGGTCCTGTCTGAGGGCCCAAAGAATCTGGGCCTCGGCGAAGACGAAGTGTTTCCAGGGGTCGTCGAACAGCAGGGAGGCCGAGCCCGAAAGCGGCGGCACGCGGGTGGCGGCGGCGGTCTTGCCGTCCTTGTCCGTCACATCCCCCTTCACATAGGCCGTGGCGGCCTTGAGGCGCAGGCCGGACCAGGCTTTGGTCTCCAGGCGGGCCTCGAAGCCCTTGTATTCGGCGCTGCCGGCGTTGATGCGCTTGTAGGCCTTCTGGGTGCCCAGCACCGTGGGGTCGATGCCCAGGTCAGCGATCTCCTGGGCGTTTAGCTCCCCGCGATAGATGCTGTCCTCCAGCCAGGTCTTGTAGACGGCGCCCCCCAGGGTGCCCAGGGCCGTGTGGAGCTTGCTGCCGAACTCCAGGGTGTTGCTGGTCATGGGCTTGAGGTCGGCGTTGGGGACCTCGTAGTCCTTGCCCGTGTTGCCCATCACCGTGGTCTCCTGGAGGTTGGGGGCCCGGAAGCCCTGGGACCAGTCCACATAGACATGCAGCAGATCGGAGTAGAGATAGGACAGCCCCGCAGCCCCAATCACCCCCTGAAAATCGAAGTCCACATCTCCGTAACCGGGCACCTCAGGGGCGCTGGCGGCGATGTGGGTGAAGCGCCCCCCAAAGGACGCCCGCAGCCGATGCTGGGCCGTCAGGGGCTGGGTGTAGGTGGCCCGGGCGAAGGCCGCCAACGACAGGTAGTTGGAGTCCTGGGAGAAGTTGCCCCGGTCCCCATCCTTCCAGGCCCAAGCGTCCTTGGCAGCGGCGGCAGTGGTCTGCGACGAGACCAGGTCCAGGTAGCCCTCGGCCCCCGCCTGGGTCAGCAGCCGGTCCCCCAGCAGCGACCCCTCCCAGGTGGCGAAGAAGCCGGGCGTCTGGACGCTGTCCGTGGCCTTGCTGCGGCTGGTCAGGCCGGCCAGCTCGCGCTGCACACAGGCGGTGTAGTCCACGATGGTCTTGGGGTCCGTGTCCGTGTAGAGGCACTTGTAGACCGAGGTGACCTCCCTCGAATAGTGGTGGGAGAGGTTGACCTGCAGGTTCCGGCCCAGGCCCGTGCCTTTCCGCGACAGCCGCAGGTAGGACAGCAGGTCCTGGTTGTCGTAGATGGTGAACTCGCCCTTGCCCAGCTTGTCGCTGCGGCCTGCGTCGTCAATGGCCCCAAAGATGCTGGTGCCCGTGAGGACCCAGGAGTCGGGCAGCTTGTAGCTGGCCTTTACCCGGCCCCCGGCGCGGTTGAGCGAGGACAATACCTGGGTGTCCCCGTCCCCGTTGGTCAGGTCCCCCAACATGGCGCCGGAGAGGCTGATCAGGGCCGCCGCCTTGTCACCCACGAAGGAGCCCTCCACGAAGCCCCCGGCGGATTTGGCCGCCGTGCCCCCCCGCCCCACGAATCTTCCTCCAAAAGGCGCGAAGGCCCCCGCCCGGGGGTCCGAGGTGAGGGCCTGGATGACGCCGCCGATGGCATCGCTGCCGTACAGCACAGACCCGGGTCCATGCAGCACCTCCACCCGGGACATCATCAGGGGATCCAGCAGCGAAAGGTACTGCAAGGGCCCGGTACGCCAGGTCGCCTGGTTGAAGCGCACGCCGTCCACCAGGACCAGGTTCTCGATGCCGATCTGGCCCCGGATGATGGGGGCCCCGGCGCCGGCGTTGGTCTTCTGCACGAAGAAGCCCTCCCCCGCCAGGGCGTCCGGGAGGCTGTCCCGTTCGGCCCGCAGCAGTTCCTCACCGCTTAGCACCTCCACATTCCTGGCGGTCAGAAAGTTGGTGGACTCGCTGCGATCCGCGCTGACCACGACCTCTTCCATCGTGTCACTGGCGGTCAGAGGGGCGTTGGTGGCGGGGGCCTCGGGGGCGGCCCCGAAGAGGGCGAAGAGGATCAGGATTGGGGTGGACAGCAGCATTGGCGCCTCCATTGGTCACGGAGGGCGATGCTAGTCCCGGGGACGGGGCAGCGATATGGGGACATCCCCCCAATCCGCGGGGCAGGGGGGCTTAGTCGGCGGTGACGAGGCCAATCTTGACGGCGTAGCGGGTGAGGCCAGCCAGGTCGTGGATGCCAAGCTTGTCCATGATGCGGGCGCGGTGGTTCTCCACGGTCTTGGGGCTGATGCCCAGGATGATGCCCACCTCCTGGCTGGTCTTGCCCATGGCCACCAGCCCCAGGACCTCCTCCTCCCGGGTGGACAGCTCGCCCACCAGTTCCACGGGTTCGGCGATGGAGCGCCCCAGGAACATGCGCCCCGCGGCGGCCTCCCGGATGGCGGTCAGCAACTCGCCCAGGTCAGACCCTTTGTAAAGGTATCCGTCCGCCCCGGCCTTCAGCGCGGCCCGCACAAAGGTGGGCTGGGAGTGCATGGACAGCACCAGCACCCGGGGTGGGTTGTCGGCGCTCTTCAGCATACGGATCAGCTCGATGCCCGGGATGTCCGGCAGGCTAAGGTCCACCAGCACCAGATCCACCCGCCGGCCCTTCAGGAACGCCAGGGCCTCGTGGGTGGTCCCGCAGGTGCCCGCCAGCTCAAACTCCGGCGCCGAGGCCACCAGCGCGGACAAGCCCTGGCGCACTATGGTGTGGTCATCGACGATCAGCAGCGAGGTCTTCATCTGAGCCCTCCGTTCCGGCCCCAAGAGGGGCTCGCAGGGTCAACACCGTGCCCGCTCCCGGGGCGGCCTGAATAGTGATGGTGCCGCCCAGCAGGGCCGCCCGCCGGTGCATCCCGCGCAGCCCCAAACCCGGAGGGGTCAGCGTTGGGTCGAAGCCCCGGCCGTCGTCGGATACTGTCATCACCAGATCCCCTCCGTCCATCAGGAAATCCACCCACACTTCTTTGGCCTGGCCGTGCCGGACGGCGTTGTTCAGGGCCTCCTGGCAGCTTTGCAGGAAGGCACTCTGGAGGTGGTTGGGGAGGGCCGCGTCGGGGGTCAGGCCCCAGCGAAGTTGAAGCTGCCGTCCCGGCCCCCGAAGGCTGCCCAGGGCCA
Organism: uncultured Myxococcales bacterium; assembly: GCA_964565265.1. Classification (GTDB taxonomy): domain Bacteria; phylum Myxococcota_A; class UBA9042; order CAIXZC01; family CAIXZC01; genus CAIXZC01. The sequence continues at coordinate 7,089 of CAZMEC010000075.1, read as the reverse complement.
GCTCCACCGCCCCCCGCAGTCCCCCCAGTTCGCCAATGGGCGTGCCCAGGCTCTCAATGGAAGCCCGCAGCATCCGGGAGGTCTCCTCCACCAGCCCCCGCAGCCGCAGCAGGGGGGCCTCGCCGGCACCCGCCCCGGGCAGCCTCTCCTCCACCCAAAGGCGCACCGCCACCAGCATCTGCCCCACGCTGTCGTGCAGTTCCTGGGAGATGCGCAGGCGCTCATCCTCGGCCCCCCGGAAGGTGTCCTTCGCCAACTGGGACAACAGGGCGCCCTGCCGGCTGAGGGCAAGGTTGGCCGCCTCCAGGGCCGCGGTTCGCTGCTCTACCATGGCCTCCAGGCTGCTGTTCAGGCGGGCCAGATCGGCCCGCGCCGCCTCAAGCTCCACCAGGTTGCCAAGCAGCTCCTCTTCGGCCCGCTTGATCCGGGCCTGGGGCAGCCTGTACAGGGTCCCCGCGGCGGTCACGCCCAACAGCGAGAACAGCAGCAGCATGAGCAGCGCCTTGTGCAGGGCCCCCGCGGTGGACATGGTCACCAGGACGGTGCCGGCCTCCCCCGGGAGGGTCAGGCGGACCTGGACCCCCCGGGCCTCCCCATCCCCCGTGGCCGCCACTTCCCGCCAAAGGGGATCGCGGATCTCCAGGTGGTCGTGGTCCAGCAGGCCCGCGCGCCCCTTGAGCAGGGCCCCCACCTTGGAGCGGTTGTAGCGCCAAAGCTGGGGGTGGGTATCCATGAGGGGCTCCAGGTCCTTGGCCACCAGCCCCGCCAGTTGCCGCCCGCGCTCCATCACGGCGCGCTGCTCCAGGTGGAACCAGGTCAGGGGCGTGGCCACGGCGATCAGCACCGCCGCCAGCAGCGACAGGGGCAGGGTGATGCGGTTGTGGACCCGAGAGAAGGTCCGCTCTTCGGCGGTGCGCAGGGTGCGCTGCCCCAGACTTGCGCCCTTCATGGGACCTCGTAGCCGCTGGCGCGGATGAACTGGCCCGCCTGGGGGCTGCCCAGAAAGTCCAGGAAGCCGGCCAGCTCGGCGGAGGGCGCCTGGGGGACCACCAGGTACATGGTCCGCCCCCGATCCCCCCCGGAATCCGTGACCGTGATGGTCTTCAGGCGGTACTTCTTCAGGTAGACCAGGGCCTCGTCCAGGATGCCGATGGCCCCGGGGCGGCTCTCCAACAGGCGCTCCATTTCTTGATCTGTAAAGGCCGTGGGCAGGCGCCGGTGGGGCGCCAGCAGACCCTCGGCGGCCACCGGGTTGGCGGCGGCAAAGATGGCCGTCCCCGAGTCTCCCTCCTCGCGCAGGATGGGGGCCAGGTCCGGGGACAGCTCTCCCCGGAAGATGGCGGCCACCTGTTCCTGGGTCAGGGTCTCGAAGGGCACCGAGGGGTTGGCGGCCAGGCCCACTCGGGTCCGGGCCAGGGGCAGGACGCGCCAGATCTGGCTCTCCCGGGGGCTGGGGGGGCGGGAAATGAGGGCCCCGTGGATGACCCCGTCCTTGAGCGCCAAGATCCCCCCGGAGGAGCCGATGCTACCCGCTACGGTGACGCTCCGGCCGGTGGTGTTTCGGTATTCGGAGGCCAGGATGGACACCAGGGGGATGGCGGCCCCGCTGCCCGCCAGGACCACGCCGGGGAGAACCTGGGCCGCCGGGGCGAGGGCCCTGGGGGAGGTCCCTGCAAGCTCCCCTCGGGCGCCCGCCACCAGGACCCCCGCAGCCCCCAGGACCACCACCAGAAAAGCTGCCAACGCCAAAAACTCCGCCCGGTTCAGCCGCACCTCAACCCTCCTGGTTCAACAGAACTTGAGTACATCTACCCAGTGGCGGGTGCAAGGGGCAAGAAATCGCTTCGGGGTTTTTACCCAAGGGGGCTATACTTGCGGCGTGTTTGGAAGCCGGTGCCTTCCGGGCCGGCGGGAGGTCAGCAATGAAGTCCCCGTTCACCATTTTTCTCCTTTGTTGTTCAATTGTTGGGTTGTCCCTGGGCTGCAGCAGCAAGAGGCCGCGACCGGAGCCCTCCGGCCCCGATGTCTGCGTCTTTTGTGAGGACCTTTCGGGGCCCGATGGCGAGGTCCTCGGGGGCGACGCCCCGGGGCCCGACGGCCAGGAACCGGATGGGGAGGTCAAGCCCGACCCTGACGGCGGGCCGGGTCCGGATGGGGGCGTCGAGGTGACTGCCCCGGACGGAGATGGCGGCGGTCCCGACCCCGAATGCGTGGATGCCGACCAGGACGGCTACGGCAAGCACTGCAACCTGGGGGTGGACTGTGACGACTCCAACCCCAACTTCACGGTCTTCTGTCCCCCCTGCCAGTTCCAGAATGCCGAAGGGTGCAAGTGCAGCCAGAATGGCCTGGTGGAGTTCTGCTATGACGGGGATCCGGCGGATGTGGGGCAGGGCGAGTGCCGCATGGGCGAGCGCCGCTGCGACGGCAAATACTGGAGCAACTGCGCCGGTCAGGTGGTGGCCAAGGGCGAGGCCTGCGACAGCCTGGACAACGACTGCGACGGCCAGACCGACGAGGGCGTGCTGTCCCCCTGCGGCGACTGCGATCCCCTCTGCGATACCCTCAAGTCGGGCCCCAGCACGGACAATCCCTTCGCCCCCACGGATGACAACTCGGCGGGGGTGGGGCTGAACATTGACGGCTACCTGGTGCTGGACTCCACCAAGGTGAACCTGTCGTTCATCTGGATCGCCAACTCCGGCGAGGGCACGGTCTCCAAGCTGGATACCCGCACGGGCCGTGAGCTGGGGCGCTACTTCACCTGCTCGGACCCCTCCCGCACCGCGGTGGACCTGATCGGTGATGTGTGGGTCGCCTGCCGGGCCGACGGCGGCATGGCCAAGATCGCCATCGACGAGGCCGTCTGCGTGGACCGCAACGAGAACGGCACCATCGAGACCTCCCGGGATACCAACGGCGACGGCCGCATCCAGCCCAATGAGATGCTGCCCAAGGGCCAGGACGAGTGTGTGCTGTTCGTGGTCAAGCCCGGGGGCAACTGCATGCGGGCCGCCGGGGTGGACAAGGACAACCACTGCTGGGTGGGGCAGTGGAACGAGATGGGCCTCCTGCGCCTGCACCCGGAGGACGGCCACATCGTCGCGGCAGCGCCCAACATCGGGGTGAACCCCTACGGGCTGGTCATCGACGGGGCCGGCATGGTCTGGGTCTCGGGGCGCGGCGGCGGCCTGCTGGTGAGGGTGGACCCCCACGCCAATCCTCCCACGGTCACCAAGATCAACCCCCCGGTGAATGATCTCTACGGGATCACCGTGGACATGAAGGGGCGGGTGTGGCTGGGGAACTTCTCTGCGGGCAGCGTCTCCCGCTACGATCCCACCACGGGCCAGTGGGCCACCCAGGGCATCTCCAGCGGGTACCCCCGGGGCATGGCGGGCTCCACGGACGGCTACATGTACAGCGGCCTGTCCAACAGCCAGATGGCCCGGATCAACATCGACACCATGGCCTACGAGTTGGTGAACACCGGCGGCAACACGGGCATCGGCGTGGCCCTGGACTCGGAGGGTTTCGTGTGGGTGGTCAACCAGGGCAGCTCCAACGCCTCCAAGATCGACCCCAAGACCAAGCAGGTCTTCGGGCCCTATCCCGTGGGCTCCAGCCCCTACACCTACTCGGACATGACGGGCTACGCGCTTCACAATTTCACGGCCCCCAGGGGTCATTACAGCACGGTCATCGGCGGCTTCAGCGAGATCCGCGTCAAGTGGACGGCCCTGGAGGTGGAGGCCGAGCTGCCCGAGAACTCCAGCCTGGAGGTGGAGGTCCGCACGGCGGCCACCATCCCCGACCTGGCCAGCGCCAAATGGAAGGGCCCCTTCGGCCCCTTCCCGCCCCAGCTCTTCCCCCTGGACCTGACCAGCATCGACGGCATGGACAAGAAATACCTTGAGGTCCGCGTCTGGCTTTACAGTGGCGACAAGACCACCACGCCAGTGGTGAAGTCCATTGACGCCAAGTTCTCCTCCGGCAAATAGGCCGGATTCCGGGGCCGGACCTCCAATAATAAAAAAACCCCGTGCAACCGTCGTTGCGATGCATACAATGTATGTGTCAATTGAGGCGCGTGTCGTTGACGCGCCGGGGAGGTTGCCATGATTAGCACCAGACTTCTTGGAATCATTGTCCTTTTGAGTGCCGCCCTGGCCTTTTCCTGCTCAAGCAAGAAGCCAGCCAAGACGACCCCCGGTGAAGATGTGGGCGGCCCCAACTGGGGTGATACCACTGAAGATAGCTCGGGCGAGGATGCCGCAATCGAGCACGAGATCGCCGAAGGCGAGGATACCGAGCCCGGGGTGGACACTATCCAGCCCGACGGCGGCGTCATCCCCGACAAGGATGTGGCCGAGGGCGTCGACACGGTGGAAAACCCCAGTTGCGTCGACAAGGACGAGGACGGCTACGGCAAGAACTGCAACCTCGGGGTGGACTGCGACGACAACAACCCCAACTTCACGGTCTTCTGCCCCCCCTGCCAGTTCCAGAACGCCGAGGGCTGCAAGTGCAGCCAGAATGGCTTGGTGGAATTCTGCTACGACGGTGACCCCTCCGATGTGGGCATCGGCGAGTGCCGCATGGGCGAGCGCCGCTGCGACGGCCAATACTGGAGCTCCTGCGCGGGCCAGGTCCTGGCCAAGGCCGAGGCCTGCGATGGCCTGGACAACGACTGTGACGGCCAGGACGATGAGGGTGTGCTGTCCCCCTGCGGCAACTGCGACCCCCTGTGCGACACCCTGAAGGCGGGCCCCGACTCCGAGAACCCCTTTGACCCCCGGGATGACAACTCCTCCGGCGTGGGCCTCAATGTGGACGGCTACCTGGTCCTGGACTCCACCAAGGTCAACCTCTCCTTCATCTGGGTTGCCAACTCCGGTGAGGGCACGGTCTCCAAGCTTGACACCAAGACGGGCCGCGAGATTGGCCGCTTCTTCACCTGCTCCGACCCCTCCCGCACCGCCGTGGACCTCATCGGTGATGTGTGGGTGGGCTGCCGTGGCGATGGCAAGGTCGCGAAGATCGCCATCGACGAGGCGGTCTGCATTGATCGCAACAACAACGGCACCATCGAGACCTCCCGCGACGCCAATGGCGACGGTCGCATCCAGCCGGGCGAGATGATGCCCAAGGGCCAGGACGAGTGCGTCCTCTTCGTGGTGCAGCCGGGCGGCGGTATCGCCCGCGCCGCCGGTGTGGACAAGGACAACCACTGCTGGATCGGTAGCTGGGGCTCCGCTGAACTCTACCGCATGCACCCGGACGACGGCCATGTGGTCCAGACCATCAAGCTGCCCACCCCCGCCTATGGCCTCGTGATCGACGGCAACGGCACCATCTGGTGCGCCACCCTGGGCTCCACGCTGCTGCGGGTTGACCCCAAGGCCGGCACCGTCCAGTCCATCTCCGGTCCCTCCAACTACGGCATCGGCCTGGACATGAAGGGCCGCCCCTGGATTGGCAGCTCCACCGCCCGCTATGACCCCGCCACCGGCCAGTGGGCCAGCGCCGGCGTCTACTCCCGCGGGGTGGCCGGCTCCACCGACGGCTTCGTGTATGCGGCCACCGGCAGCACTGTCTACAAGATCAACATCGACACCATGCAGTCCGAAACCCTGAACACCAATGGCAGCGGCGCCGTGGGCGTGGCTTTGGACTCTGACGGCTATGTCTGGGCCATCAACCAGGGCAGCTCCAACGCCTCCAAGATCGACCCCAAGACGAAGGAAATCTTCGGGCCCTTCCCCGTGGGCTCCAGCCCCTACACCTACTCCGACATGACGGGCTACGCCCTGCACAACTTCACCGCACCCCGGGGCAACTACAGCACCATCATTGGCGGCTTCAACGAGATCCGCGTGAAGTGGACCGCCCTGGAGATCGACGCCGAGCTGCCCGAGAACGCCCACCTGGAAGTGGAAGTCCGCACCGCCGCCACCATCCCCGATCTGGCCAGCGCCAAGTGGAAGGGTCCCTTTGGTCCGTTCCCGCCCCAGAACTTCCCCCTGGACCTGACCACCATTGACGGCATGGACAAGAAGTACCTGGAAGTCCGCGTCTGGATGTACAGCGGCGACAAGACCGCCACTCCCGTGGTCAAGTCCATCGACGCCAAGTTCTCCTCTGGCAAGTAAGCGATCCCCATCCCACAACTGGAGGTTCTCATGTCCGTTTCCTTCAAAGAACTTGGCCTTGTGAACACCAAGGACATGTTTGCCGACGCCATGGCCAAGCGCTATGCCGTGCCCGCCTACAACTTCAACAACATGGAGCAGCTCCAGGCCATCATCCAGGCCTGTGTGGAGACGGGCTCGCCGGTGATCCTCCAGATCTCTGCCGGGGCCAGGAAGTACGCCAACGCTACCCTGCTGCGCTACATGGCCCAGGGGGCCGTCGCCTACGCCAAGGAGCTGGGCAAGGCCATCCCCATCGCCCTGCACCTGGACCACGGCGACTCCTATGAGCAGTGCGTCAGCTGCATTGAGTACGGCTTCTCGTCGGTGATGATTGACGGCTCCCATCTTCCCTACGAGCAGAACATCGAAGTGACCCGCAAGGTGGTCGAGTATGCCCACGCCCGCGGCGTCACCGTCGAAGGCGAGCTGGGCGTCCTGGCGGGCGTCGAGGACGATGTCAAGGCCGAGCACCACACCTACACGCGCCCCGAGGAGGTCATCGACTTCGTCACCCGCACAGGGGTGGACAGTCTGGCCATCGCCATCGGCACCTCCCACGGCGCCTACAAGTTCAAGCCCGGCTCGAACCCCGAGATCCGCATGGACATCCTGCACGAGGTCGAGAAGCAGCTTCCCGGCTTCCCCATCGTGCTGCATGGCGCCTCCAGCGTGCCCAAGGACATCGTGGATCTGATCAACAAGTACGGCGGCAAGATGAAGGACGCCATCGGCATCCCCGAAGCACAGCTTCGCCTGGCTGCGGGCAGCGCCGTGTGCAAGGTCAACATCGACTCGGACGGGCGCCTGGCCATGACCGCCGCCATCCGCAAGGTGATGGCCGAGAAGCCCGACGAGTTCGACCCCCGCAAGTACCTGGGCCCCGCCCGGGACGCCC
>CAZMEC010000074.1:0-14031 GCA_964565265.1 uncultured Myxococcales bacterium | reverse complement strand
TTCTCCAGCATCTCGTTGATCCAGGCGGCGTTCATGTCCACCCGGGTGTTGTACCCATCCTGGGCGCAGAAGGCGTCCCCCGAGGAGACCACGCCGATGACCTTCTCCACGCCACCTTCAGAGTAGAAAGCCGGCCCCCCGGAGTCCCCCGAACAGGTGTTCTTGGGCTTCTTGGGGTTGGTGTAGTTCCAGAAGCCCTGGGACCAGATGGCCCCCAGGGTCACGGTCACCTTGTGTTTGGTGCCGGAGGTCTCCTGCCAGGGGTTGGTGGTGGTGTTGCCATACCCAACAAAGGTAATGGGGTCGTCCAGCATGGCCTCTGTCAGGGCCTCGGGGCGCCACACCATGGCCGCCACGGGGGCAGCTTCCTTCAGCACCGCCACGGCGATGTCATGGTACCCGATGTAGCTGCCGTTCTCGTAGACCTCAGACTGGTAGCTGGGGTGCTTCTCCACGGTCTTGAGAGAGAGGGTGTACTGGGGCTTGTCCACGCTGGGCCCGATGATGAAGTACTCGCCGGCGCCACCCTGGAGGCAGTGGGCCGCCGTAAGAATGACGCGGCTGCTGATCAGCGTGCCCGTACAGAGGCCATCCTTGAACAGCACGGCGCCCACAGCGGGATAACCGGTCTCCACGGTGCCGCCCACAATAGGACTTCCCTTGGAGGCGAGGGTCTCGCTCGGCTCATCGCAGCCGGCAAACACCAGGCAACTCAGCAGGACCACAACAATCAAAGGGGCTTTCATCTGCTCTATCTCCTTGCCATTCTGGCTCGGCCAAACGAACCGGCCCGATACTACTCACTTCGATTCTGGCATTCAACGGTGAAGAACAGGGGGGCCCGGGGGGCGCAGAATCTCTTCGTGGCCCCAAAAAAAATGCGTACCTCCTGCGGCCACCATTCGATATATTCACTGTCAACTTCTGAATTGGAGGAAGAGTCATGGCAAGTTCCATCAACAAGGTAATCATCCTAGGCCACCTGGGCGCTGACCCGGAGGTGCGCACCACCACGAATGGCAACAGCGTCGCCACGCTGCGGGTGGCCACCAACGAGCGGTTCCAGAAGAAGGACGGCAACTGGGAAGACCGCACGGAGTGGCACAACATCGTGGTCTGGGGCAAGGACGCGGACCGCTGCAAGAGCTACCTCAAAAAGGGCAGCCAGGTCTTCGTGGAGGGCAAACTCCAGACCCGCTCCTGGGAGGACCGTGAGGGCAAGAAGCGCTACACCACGGAGATCGTAGCTGGGGGCATCACCTTCATCGGCATCTCCACCGGCGAACGCGCCCCCGCTGCCGAAAGCACCGAGCCCGGCGAACAGCCCCCCGCCCCCAAGGCCAGCAAACAGGAAGCCCCGGCGACCAGCGACGAGGATTTCCCCTTCTAGAAGACAATTCCCGCTCCCTCACGGTCGCGGTTCGGATTGGTCGGCGCTGCCCTTCAGTTGTCCTTGAAGAACTCGTTGTACAGCAGGTCTTCCAGCTTCTCCAGGTGGCCCTCTTCTTCCTCCGCGATCGCCTTCAGCAGGCCCGCCAACCTGGGCTCGGCCAGTTCGGCCCAGTGCAGGTAGCGGTCCCGGGCCTTGCGTTCCTTGTGGATGGCGAAGACCACCACATCCGAGGGCTCGGAGTTGCTGTCGATCACGGGCGCTCGCAGCTCCCGGCCCGAGTCCCGCCCAGTCCGGGCCGGCCTGGCCTGCTGGGGGACGAAGCGACCCGCCAGGGCCTCCCGAAACAGGGTCGCGTGCCGGTCCTCCTCGGCGGCCAGTTCGGCCAGCAGGACCCGGGCCCCTTCGTGCTCCATTCGGGGCTCCCAGCTACGGTAGAACTCCATTGCTTCCAGTTCCGCACTGAGGGCGGCAGTCAGGATCTGTTTGTCGTCCATGGGCGAACTTCCTCCGAGCGCATTATTGTCCCGCAGGCCCGCCCGTCAAGTTAGCGGCTTTCCACTTGCTTGCCCGGCCCTCGAGTCCTAAGATAGCGCCCGAATGAAAATCAGCCCCCAAACTCTGGAGGAATGGAGACGACCATGTTGAGAAGAACTCTTGTTACCCTGCTTTGCCTCGGCCTTGCTGCCACCGTGGCGGTGTCCTGCAAGAAGAAGGAGACCCCCGTCACTGAGCTGCCCGGCAAGGACCAGAAGGCCGTCGAAGAGAAGGCCCCCCAGGCCCCCGAAATGAAGACTGAGGAAGCCGCCCCCGCAGAGGCCGCCCCCGAAGCCCCCGCCGCTGAGGCCGCCCCCGCTCCCGAGGCTGCCCCCGCCCCCGAGGCCGCCCCCGCTGAGGCTGCCCCCGCTCCCGAGGCTGCCCCCGCTCCCGAGGCCGCCCCCGAGGCCGTGAACGAGAACCACCTGGGCCGCAACTTCGTCCTCCCCGCGGCCATGATGATCGGCGATGTGCTGGCGGACCCGAAGTACTACTACGAAATGCCCGATGTGAAGATCGCCGGGCTGGTGCTTGCCAAGCAGGATCAGAACATCCTCCTGGGCAACACCCGCGACGGCGTGACCAATGCCATGCTGGTGCAGATGCAGGACGGCCTGTCCATCCCCTGGGAGGCGGGCAGCCTGGTCATGGTTGAGGGCAAGCTGGAGACCCGCAAGTGGGACCTCACGGCCATCTCCGAGAGCACCACCCAGCCCCCCACCGGCGACGGCTTCAAGACCAGCTTCGACTTCGTGCTGGTGGGCATTGGCGCCGAGAAGCTGAAGTAAGCGCCCTGCCCCGCCCCCAAGCCTCGACCGTTCTTCAAGGAGGCTCCAATGCAAAGACTCAAAGACCATTTTTCGCAGCATGAGGCCGCCATCAGGGATGAACTGGTGGCCCTCACCGGTGTGCTCGTGGCCGAGAAGACCGTGAACCCGGGGAAGGCGCGGCTTGCCGAGTTTCCCTATCTGCGGGTCTCCGGCCAGGAGAGCACGGCCGCCTTCAAGGCTGCTGACTGGCTTCGGGCCTGGGGCTTCGAGCCCCGCATCATTGAGGGCGCCCCGGAGCGGGGAAACCTGCTGGTGACCTACGGCTCCGAGGGCCCCGAGTTGCTGCTTGGGCTGCATCTGGATGTGGTCCCACCGGGAGATGACTGGGCCAGCGATCCCTTCAAGGTGACGCTGCGGGACGGGCGCCTCTACGGCCGAGGTACGCTGGACGACAAGGGCCCCCTGGCGGCCTCCATGCTGGCCCTCAAGGCCTTGAAGGAGGCGGGGGTCCTCCTGAAAGGCCGGGTCACCATCGCGGCCCTGGCGTCGGAAGAGTTCCGCGAGCCCGGCGAGCAAGACCCCGGCTTCGCCTACATGTACTCCAACGGCTTCCTGAACCCCAGCGCCGCCATCATCCCAGATGTGGGCGAGAACATGCGCCGGATCGATGTGGCCGAGAAGGGACGCCTGGTCCTGGGCCTCCAGACCCGGGGCAGGCAGGCCCACGGCTCCACCCCTGACCTGGGCGTCAACGCCGGCGTAGCCCTGAGCCTGGCCCTCGCGGCCATCCACAAGCTGGTCCTACCCCACAGTCGGCACCCCGTGCTGGGCAGCCCTACCATCAATGTAGGGGTGCTTCGGTCCGGCGACGCTGCCAATGTGGTCCCCGCCAGCGGCTACGCTGAGGTGGATATTCGCTGGGTGCCGGGCCAGGACGCCGAGGGCATCACCGCCCTGGTCCTGGACACCGCCCGCAGGGCCATCCACGCCACCATGCCCGAGGCCGCCGTGGAGATCAGCATCCTCAGCGCCACCGAGCCCCACGGCGTCCCCGCGGACAGTCCCCTGGTGCGCTCCATCCAGCGCTGCACCCAGGCAGAACTTGGCCTCACCCCCGAACCCTTCGGCATCGGCGGTGGCACCTTCGCCAAGGCCTTCAATCTGGCAGGCATCCCCGCCGTTGGCTTCGGCCCCGGGGACGAGGACCAGTACCATGTCACCAACGAGAGCATCTCCCTGGAAGAGCTCTACCAGTTCACCCGCCTCGTCTGCTTCATCGCCATCGACTACCTGGGCACCAAGTAAGCCTAGGGGACGGTCCTAATCTGCCCACGCTTTGCTCCGCCCCCCTGCTCCGTCCCCCGGCTCCGTCCCCAGGGCAGGCAAGGTTTTGGCCTGGAACCCCCAAGGCCCAGGCCAGGGGATTCGGCGTTCAGCGGGGTTGGCTTGTTGTCGGTAAGAGGCGGGGGAGGCGGGGTCTAGTTGTTCTCGCAGACACCATCGATGCTGCAGGCATCCTCAGTGGCGGGGTTGCCGTCGTCGCACTCGATGTGCTCGGCGCAGCACTTGCCCTTCATGCACAGGGAGGGCTCAAGCAGGTCGTTGCACTTCTGGGCAACGCACAGGCTGGGGTAGGTCACGAGGTCCTCGCAGCAGTAGGGCTCGTATTTCTCGGTGCCGCACTCAATGGCGCAGAGTTCGCACCAGGTCTCGCTCTCCACGATGGTGCCGTGGTAGGAGGCGCTGCAGGCGTTGCCGTAGGTGAAGCCATCGGCGCCACAAACGCCACGACGGCCGTCGTCTCTGGGATCCGCACCCTCGCCAAGCAGTTCTTCCAACACCAGACCGCCGGTCTCCATGGGGCAGGGGCAGTCGTCAGCGTTGCACTCGGTGGGGCAGCGCTCGGTCTGGGCTACGCAATTCAGCGCGCAGTCATTGTAGTAGGTCTGGAAGTCCTCGCCGCAGACGGGCAGGTAGTTGGCCTCGGTGAGCTCGCAGCCGCACTCCTCGCAGACCTCGATCTGGGGGCTGCCATCGGACTTGAGGGGCAGGTCGTAGAGGTAGTCCAGCTCGGGGGCCAGGCAAACCTCCATGCAGACATTCTGGAAGGCGAAGTAGCCATCCTCCACATTGCCGGCGCAGACCCAGTCCTGCTCGTCGCCGCAGTCGCAGCAACCAGCACTGTAGGCCAGTTCGGCGCCGTCGCAGTCCATGGCGCAGGAGTTGGCATAGGTCACTTCCTGGCCGAAGCGGACGCCGCAGACGGGGTCGCAGGTGTTGTCACAATCGGGGCAGATCCCGGTGTCCACGCAGCCACCTTCGCAGGCCACCTGGGTGGGGGCAGCATCGGGGCAGGTGAACAGGTAGCACTTGTTCCAGTAGGTCATCCCGTCCACGCCGCAGACGGGGTCAAACACGGTGGAGCAGATGCCATCACCGGTGCCGCACTCTTCCACTTTGCACTCACCCTGGTACATGACCTCGGGGCAATTGTCGGCGGAGTTGTTGAGCCACACGCAGTCCTCGGTGCCGATGGCACACTTGAGGGCGCAGAAGCTGGGATAGGTGACCATGTCCACGCCGCAGTAGTCCTGCAGCTTCTTCTCGGCGGCGGTGCAGGGGCACTGGTTGCAGCTGCCCTTGGTGTACTTGGAAATGCCCGAGCACTCAGCCACACAGGGGTTGGCGTAGTCCTTGCCATCGCTGCCGCAGACTTCCCAGCCCGTCACACCGTCCCATTGTTCGCAGGTGCAGGAGCAGACGCCCGCGGGCTCTTTGCAGGTCTCGGGGAGGGTGCAGCCGCCGCAGGAGCCGCCGCAGCCGTCGTCGCCGCATTCCTTGTCTTCGCAGTTGGGGATGCAAACGCAGCTACCCGTGGGCTCGCCCGTATCCTTCTTGCAGATCTCGTTGTCAGCGCAGGCCTTGGCCACGAAAGCGTAGCGCCAGCAGTTGGGGAAGGCGGGGAGCTGGGCAATGCACTCTTTGTAGCCCTTGAGGCCGTCGCAGATGGTGTCCCCGGTTTCGCATTCGGACTCGCAGGTGCCCCCAACCTCGCACTCGCCGTCGATGCACTGCTCGTCCACCTTGCAGCCATCGACCTTGTCGCCCTCTTCCACACCGCAGACGCCGCCGCAGCCATCGCTGCCGCACTCTTTGCCGTCGCAGTCAGGCACGCAGCACTCGCCGGCGAAGCAGACTTCAGTTGATTCGCCGCAGCACAGCTCGCCACAGGGGGCGTTGATGCACACGCAGGCGTCAACGGCGTTCTCGTTGGTCTCGCAGGTGCGCCCAGTGGGGCAGGCCAACCCGTCGCCAAACAGCCAGCAGGCATCAGCCTCAAGGTCCAGGGCGAAGATGTTGCCACAGGTCTCCAGCTTGGGACCGTTGCAGCGGGTCTCGCCGTCCGCGCACTGCTGTTCCAGGGGCGGGCATTCATCGCCGCAGATGCCCGTGTTCTGGTTGCAGATCTTGTTCTGGTCGCAGTCACCGCAGGTTCCGCCGCAGCCATCGCCGCCGCACTCCCGGTCTTCACACTGGGGGATGCAGATGCAGGGCTGGCCCACCAGGGTGCAGAGGGATTCATCATCGGCGCGGCAGGCGCAGACCAGGTCGCCCTCGCAGAAGGCGGCCGTATCCCACGCGAACTTCCCTTCCACAAAGCCACACTGCTGATACTTGGAGTCCGTCAGGCACTTGAGCTGGCCCGCCGTACACTCGGGGCCCGCCACCTCGGTGTCCAGAGGCACATCAAGGTTCTGAACATCCGCGACATCCAACTCGATTCCGTCATTCCCGACGATGTCGTTGGTGTCCGCAGGACCGGCGGGGTCACCCCCGCTGCTGCAGGACAGGGCCAGGAAAAGAACAACCAGGGTCGACAGTGCGGCAAGCTGTTTCATCATCTGTCTCCAACTCCAAAATATTGGGTCGATAGGGCCAATCGCGCTGATTATAGCGATGGATTTCGCCGTGTAAAGTTCCCGTATCGGCAGCTTCGAAAAAACCCAAAATTCAAGCTTGAGACCAGCCCTTGGATGACGCTTTTGCGCTCAAGCCTTTTTCCTTGAAGCCCTCGAGGTTTTTCTCTACCCTTGGGCCCGCTTTGCTTGGCAATGTGTACCCGCGCGCAGGAGGGCGCAGTTCGTGTCAAAACTCTCCGGGAAACCGCTTTTCATATTGGTGTCGCTGGTGGCCGCCGCGCTCCTCCTCCTCCGGTCTGGTTCGGGCATCTGGGACCCCTGGGAGATGGACCGGGCCAACCTCGCCGCCCAGACCTCTGGCTCCGTGAAGGTCCTGCTGGTTGAGGCCGCGGGCGAACTCGAGACCCTCCTGACCAAGGGCCTGGCCCACCAGCCCTTCCTGGTCAAGGCCAACTCGGGCAACAAGCAGGACACGGCCCGCCTCCTCTCCGACGCCGGCAGACGGGTGGGCGCCTCCGTGCAGCATGCCGCCCTGCTGGATGCCTCCCTGGTGCTGGCCCAGCCCGAGAAGTCCCGGGCCTTCCTGGCAACCGCCCAGATGAAAAGCCCCGGCACCATGTTGTTGCTGGTCTCCCTGACCCCCGAGCACTGCACCCAAGCCACCGCCATCCTGGAGTCCCCCCCCGCGGACCCCAGCGCCAGCCCCCTGTTGCTCCCCTGCCTGTCCCTGGACTCAACGGCCGGCCTGGCCGACCTGGACAGCCGCCTGGCGGGCCTCCAGTGGACCCGCGTCCTGTACCAGTCCACTGACTCCGCCGATGGCAAGGCCGCCTCCCAAACCATCCAAGCCGCGGCCCCCCTGGACCACTGGCTTGCGGGCCTCACCTATCGCCTCTTTGGCTTCTCCGAGACCAGCTCCCGCCTGCCCTCGGCCCTCCTGGGCCTGGCCCTCTTGCCCCTGCTGTTCTTCTTCCTGCGCCGCCTCACGGACCCGCGCACCGCCGCCCTGGCCACCGTCATCACCCTGCTGACCCCCATGTTCCTGGGCCAGTCCCGCAACCTGGCCGGCGAGGTCTCCTACACCCTCTTCCTCTCTCTGGGCGTCCTGTCCTTCGCCAACCTCGCCCTCGTGGGCACCAGCGCCCTCCCCCTCCTGGGCCTCTTCGCAGCGGCCCTCCTCTTGCTGCTCAGCAAGGGCCTGTTCGCTGTGGCCGTGCTGCTGCTCACAATCCTGGCCTATGTCCTGATGGAGGGGCGCCCCCGCAAGGCCACCCTCGTCCCCCTGCTCTCCCTGGCCGCCCTCTTCCTGGCCCTGGTGGCCCTGGTCCTGGGTCCCTCCGGCTGGTCCTTCTTCTCCCACCTCAAGTTCATGTACCACCCGTTCAATGGCGGCCCCGATGTCTACCGCACCGCCTTTGACTACTTCGTCCGCCAGCTTGGCTTCGGCCTCTTCCCCTGGGTCATCCTCCTGCCCCTGGCCCTGGCCCTGGCGGCCCGCCGCCTCGCCGACCAGCGCCCTGGCATCTTCATCATCGCCCTGGTCTGGCTGCTGGTGCCCCTCCTGGTCCACAGCGCCGGCATCTACTGGTTCCGCCACACGGTCTTCCCCGCCGCCCCCGCCGCCGGCCTCCTCCTGGCCCTGCTCTGGCGCGCCGACGAGACCGAGGCCCCCGAGGACTCCAGCCGCGACTGGTTCTCCGCCTTCCTGGTGGCGGGCCTCGCCGCGGTCATTGTCCAGGGCATCTTCAAGAGCTCCGAGACCCTGGTGACCTGGCTCACCACCGACCCCCACATCAAGACCTCCATGAAGGGCCTCTCCAACGACACCGGCGAGCTCCCCTCCCTGGCCAAGGCCCTGGCTGCCGTCTTCATCCTCGTGGTGCTCCAGTTCCAGGCCCGCGCCTCCGCCATCCTGGACTCCATCGGCCGGGCCCTCTCCCGCCGCTCCGTGTCCATTGCGCTCATCTGGCTGGCGGCCCTCCTCTTCCTGGCCAACGCCGCCGCCCACCTGATTGGCCGCTTCCAGGGCCTCCGCCCTGCCAAGACCCTGCCCACCCTGGACCCCCTGCTGACCCAGTTCCACCTTGAGCAGTTGTTCCTGCGTCCTGACCTCCAGGCGGCCCTGTTGATGCTGGTGCTGCTGGGCCTTGTGGCCCTCACCGTCACCACCCCCCTGGGCGCCCTCCTGCTGCGCTGCCGGCCCCTGGCTCGCCTTGCGGCCCTCCTCCAGCGCCTCTCCCACCGCTTCCACCTGGTCCCCCTGGTGGCCGCCGTCCTGGCCGCTGGCCTGGCCCTGGCCGCCCTGCTGGACCTGGCCCTCACCTTCCCCTTCCAGAACGACCGGCCCCTGGCCCTCCTCTTCGCCCGCCCCGACCCCCTGGTGGCCCTGGGCCTGGCCCTCGCCCTTGGCGCCCTGGCCTTCCTCCTGCGCCGCCGCCTCCCCCCCGCCCCCCTCCTCGCCACGGCCCTCTTCCTGCCCCTGGCGACCCTGACCTCCATGCTGTTCCGTCACACCGACGGCAACGGCCTGGACATCCGCATCCTGCTGGCCACCGGCGCGGTCCTCCTGACGCTCTCCTGGCTGCCCCTCCTTTACCGCCACAGCCTGGCCCGCCACCTCAGCGCCGCCCTCCTGTATGTCTGGCTGCTGGCCTTCCTGGTGGCCCCCCTGGCCCAGACCTGGATCTCCCTGGAGACCACCACCCAGGGCGCCTCCTCCACCCTCAAGTACCTGCTCACCGGGGCCCTGGTCACCCGCATCGCCCTGCTGCTGCTGCTCATCCCTCTGGCGGCCCGGGCCCTCCCCGCCCTCTCCGCCTTGCTTGAGCGCAAACGCCTCCCGCGCCTGGCCACCGCCCTGCGCCCCGTGGCCCTCGCCCGCCACCTGGAGGCCCACCGCGCCTTCCTCCCCGTCGTCCTGGTCCTGGGTCTCCTCTTCGCCGGCTGGTACTCCCTGAAGTTCCTCCCGGACTTCTCCATCAAGGTTTCCCAGAAGCACATCCTGGACAAGTACCTCAAGATCGAAGGGCTTGAGGCCCCCGGCGAGGGCCTCTTCAAGTTCCGCGGCGAGGGCGGCGGCGGCGACGACCGCAACTTCTACACCTCCCCCATCCCCGAACTGGGCTCCCTTGATAGTGTAATGGAGGTCCTCCTCTCCCCCGACGCCCTCAGCATCTCCGTGAACCGCGCCAGCTCCCACCCCGGCCCCGACAAGGTGGCCCTCCCCTCCCTGGCCGATCGGCGCCGCTTCGTGGTCATGGATCAGGACTCCTTCACCCAGGCGGACCACAAGTACCGCAAGGCCATCCTGGACCGCCTCGGCGACAAGACGCCCCGCCCCGTGCCCCACATTCCCGTGGTGGACGGCACCAACAAGGCCTTCCTCCTGGCCGCGGACAGGCTGCCCCCGGAGGTCCCCAACGACAACCGCTTCGCCGCCGTCACCATGTCGCGCGCGCAATTTGATAATGAAAAGGGGGTCGTGAAGGCCTTCGTGAACCTGGAGGACCGCCTCCACCTGCTGGGCTACCGCCTGGACGCCCGCAGCCTCACCCGGGGCAGCACCCTGAAACTCGAGCTCTTCTTTGAGACCGTGGATTCCATCAGCTCCAGCTACAAGATCTTCATGCACATTGACGCTGCCTCCTCCGGGAACCGCATCAACGGCGACCACTGGCCCCTCAGCCTGGAAAACGACCCTGAAAAGAAAGAGTGCGTGGGCTGCTGGAAGACGAACCAATGGCTGCCAGGGGACATCGTGGTGGACCGCTACGACCTGGAGATCCCCCTGGGCACCCCCTCGGGCACCCAGAACATCTTCATGGGCCTGTACCAGCCCGGCTCAGGCAAGCGCATGAAGGTGAAAGAGGTGGGCAAGAATGTCATGCATGAGGGCAACGATCGCTTCCTCATCGGCACCTTCGAGGTGAACTGAAATGGCCTGGGTCGAGTTCTTGGAGACAACCATCGCCAGCTTCGCCTTCGTCCTGGGGGCGCTCTTTGGCAGCTTCGCCAATGTGGTCATCTACCGGGTCCCCCGGGGCCTCAGCGTGGTGCGCCCCGGGTCCGCTTGCCCGGGCTGCGGCACCCCCATCCGCTGGTACCAGAACATCCCCGTCCTGTCCTATCTGGCCCTGCGCGGCCGCTGCGCCTCCTGCAAGGCCCCCATCTCCCTGCGCTACCCTCTGGTCGAGCTGGTCTGCGCCGTCCTGGCCCTGGCCGTCTGGCAGCAGGCCCTCCTCAACCCCCTGGCCTTCGAACTGGCCGACAAGCTGGTCCTCTTCACCTTCCATTTCTTCTTCCTGCTGGGCCTGGTCATCATCATCTTCGTGGACCTGGACACCATGATGATCCCCGATGTCATCTCCCTGCCGGGCACCGCCCTGGGCCTCCTGGCCGCCCTCCTCCTGGGGGACTTCACCGGCGTGACCTGGCAGGACTCGCTTGCGGGCGCGGGCCTGGGCGCCTCGATCATCTGGTTCATCCGCTTCTTCTACCGGCGCTTCAAAGGCGTGGAGGGCATGGGGCTGGGGGATGTGAAACTGATGGCCATGCTGGGCGCCTTCCTGGGTTGGAAGGCCGTCCTCTTCATCCTGCTGGCGGGTTCCGTCCAGGGCATGATCTACGCGGTGATCGTTTATCTGGCGGGGCGTGGGGGAGACAAGGGGACGGAGCCGCTGGATCCGGAGGAGGCTGCCCTCGCGGCCCTCGCCGCCGAGCACCCTTTTCGCATGATGATCATCCCCTTTGGCCCCTTCCTGTCCCTGGCGGGCATCCAATGGTTCTTCTTCTCGGCCCCCATCGAGGCCTTCCTGCGCGCTCTGTTCACGCTGTAAGAAATATTTCAACATATCCATTGGCTTGTCTTGGGGCGATTGCTATACTTGCCGCGTGATTTTTGGCAGACCAAGGAGGGTCCCATGAAAGCCCGTAACATAGTTTCCATCCTGTTTCTGCTGCCCTTGCTTTTCCTGACCGCCTGTCCCCTCACCGAGACCGACGATCCCGAATGTACCTCCAACGCCCAGTGCGATTCTGGCCTGTGTGACGCCGAACAGGGCATCTGCGTCGAGTGCCTCGCCGACAGCGACTGCGGCACCGACAGCACCTGTGGCGTGGCCTTCTGCGCCGCCGGGTCCTGCAAACAGAAAGCCATCAATGATGGCTTCGACTGTGACGACGGCGACGAGTGCACCGCCGGCGAGGCCTGCCTTTCCGGGGAATGCACGGGCGGCCTTGGCGTGCCCGGCTGCCACCCGGTGGACAACGACCAGGACGGCTACACCAAGGCTGACGGCGACTGCGACGACAACAACGCCGCCATCAGCCCCGCCGCGGTTGAGATCTGCGACAAGGTGGATAACAACTGCGACGGCCAGGTTGACGAGAACTGCCAGGAGTCCTGCGTCATCGGCGGCTGCAGCAACCAGCTCTGCGGCGAGCCCGGCGACGACCTGATCAGCGACTGCGCCTTCCTGGAAGAATACAAGTGCCTCCAGTACAGCCAGTGCGGCCGCTTCGGTGAGAACGGCGCCTGCGCCTGGCTGCAGACCCCTGAGTACCTCGCCTGCCTCGAGCACCCCGCCTGCATCGACCTCTCCAATGTGGACTTCGGCGGCTGCGAGATGGCCATGGGCTACGGCTTCGTGAACGGCAAGTGCACCATGATCAGCGGCTGCGGCTGCAAGGACTCCTGCGAGGCCATCTTTGACAGCGTCGAGGCCTGCGAGGCCACCTGCGGCACCACCCAGAACGAGTGCATCACCGCCGGCGGCTCCTGCAACTCCCTGTGGATGGGCGCGGACGCCAACGGCGACGGCGCCGGAGACATGATGCCCCGCTACATGTGCCCCCAGGACACCTACCAGCAGCCCCTCACCGGCTGCGCCGACTATGAAGTGTGCTGCGTGCCCGTCGAGAAGAACGAATGCGCCAACGCCGGAGGCTTCTGCAACACCGGCTGGAACTACAAGCCCGCCCCCGGCGGTGGGGCCGATCCCATCCAGCCCCCCGCCTGCCCCGAGTCCTACTACTACAGCCCCCTGACTGGCTGCGCCGACTCCGAGGTCTGCTGCGTGCCCCTGGAGACCAACGAGTGCGAGAACCTGGGCGGCTCCTGCTTTGATCTCTGGTACAACGGCGGTTCTGAGGAACCCAACGGCTTCGCGGCCCCCATGGCCACCTGCCCCGGCGACTACTACCAGGCCATGGCCTCCGGCTGCAGCGACTATCAAGTCTGCTGCGTGCCCCTGGAGGCTCCCCCCTGCACCAGCAACGAGGACTGCCCCCAGGTGGACGACCCCTGTTACTCCACGATGTGCATGGAAGGCGCCTGCGTCACCCTGGCGGTCCCGGGCTGCCTCCCCGAGTGCTTCGACGACTCCCAGTGCCCCCAGATTGATGGCTGCGGCTACTACGCCTGCGTGAACAACCAGTGCCAGTACTTCGCCGACCCCTCCTGCGGCCAGGACTGCTCGTCCGACCAGGACTGCGCCGAAGGCGAGTACTGCCAGATGTGGTGCTACTACGACGACTACTGCACCGGCGTCTGCGTGAACAACGGCCCCATGGACAACGACGGCGACGGCTGGACAATCGAAAAGGGCGACTGCAACGACAACGACCCGACCGTCAACCCGGAAGCCCAGGAAGTCTGCAAGGACGGCCTGGACAACGACTGCGACGGGCAGGCTGACGAGAACTGCAACGATGAAAAGCAGTGCGGCGGCTTCGCCGGCTTCACCTGCGCCAAGAGCCAGTTCTGCAAGTACGAAATCGGCACCTGCAACTGGGCCGACCAGTTGGGCACCTGCACCGCCTACACCTACGCCTGCCCCCAGATCTACAGCCCCGTCTGCGGCTGCAATGGCCAGACCTACGGCAACACCTGTGAGGCCGACGCCGCGGGCGTCTCCCTGGACTACAAGGGCGAGTGCCAGGTGGCCTCGGCCTGCGTGGACAAGGGCGGCTACTGCTTCGACCCCTACATCAGCGCCCGCCCCGGCCCCCCCTGCCCGAACGGCACCATCGTTGAAAAGGGCGCCTGCCAGGAGGGCATGTGGTGCTGCCTCCCCGACACCAGCAAGTGCGAAGCCGTGGACCCCGCCGCCTTCGGCATGTGCGACGCCCTCATCGGCTTCGCCTTCACCGGCCAGGACTGCGAACTCCTAAGCGGCTGCGGCTGCGGCAACCACTGCGACGCCTTCTTCGCCACCTACAAGTCCTGCGCCGAGAAGTGCCTGTAACCAACCACCATCCCCTTCCCCCCAACTGAATCCGAACCCCGACCGCAAGGGAGGGGGTTGCAGTCCTGCTCGTCCGAACCCCGACCGCAAGGGAGGGGGTGTCTGCCCCGTCGCATCCGCCTCTGGTCGCTCGCTCTCCGCGCAGCCCCTCTCCGACTCCGCGGAGTAGG
>CAZMEC010000073.1:0-14039 GCA_964565265.1 uncultured Myxococcales bacterium | reverse complement strand
AGGAAGCGGGACAGCTTGTGCTTGGTCTCGGCGTCGGCCTCGATGCGCCGGGCCATGAAGACATTCTCGATCTGCAGGGCCACCTGGCCCGCCAGGGACTGGACCACTGCCAGATCCTGCTCGTTGAAGATGCCGGCGGCGGACTGGGAGTCCATGTGCAGGATGCCCAACACCGAGCCCCCCCGGCTGAGGAGGGGGACGGTCATGGTGGAGCGGATGCCCTGCAGGATGATGCTCTTGGCCTGATCGAAGCGGTCGTCCACCAGGGCGTCCGAGGAGAGCACCGACTTCCGGTCCTTGAGGACCTGATTCACGATGGTGCTGCTGACCACGACCTTTTGTTTTTCGTCCCTGGGATCCCGGGTCTTGACCTTGGTGATGTCC
Organism: uncultured Myxococcales bacterium; assembly: GCA_964565265.1. GTDB lineage: Bacteria > Myxococcota_A > UBA9042 > CAIXZC01 > CAIXZC01 > CAIXZC01. Next base: position 13,655 of record CAZMEC010000073.1, on the reverse strand, counting down.
AGGCGGTTCTCCGCCTGGTTCAGCAGCATGATGATGCCTCGGCCCACCCCAGGAATGAACTGGAAGATGAGCTCGAAGGTCTTGTCCAGCATGATCTTGAGGTCCAGCTCCAGGGCCAGTTCCTGATGCAACAGGTAGGCCAGGCGCAGGCGCTCGTAGTCCCGTCGCAGCGCGCCCTCATCCTTGATCTCCGTCTCCGGGAGGAAGTTGGTGGCGGACTTGTAGTCCAACACCGAACGGACCGCCGAGGAGATGGTCTTGTCGGAGAGTTCAACCTCTTCGTGCTCCCGCTGATCCCCCTCGAAGACCAGCTTGGTGGCCCCAATGCCGATGGAATCGCCGGTCCGCAGGGTGTGTTGTTCCCGCAACATCTTGCCGTTGACGAAGGTGCCGTTGCGGCTGTTCAGGTCGGTCAGCAGGTACTCGCTGCCCACCTTTTCGATGCGGGCGTGCTCCTTGGACACCAGTCGGTCCAGGATCTGGAGACTCTGCTCCGGGTGGCGGCCCATGCTCACGGGACCGCTGAGCGGGAACTCCTGATCCGGGATGCCAGGAGTGGAAATGATCAGCTTGGCCATGGTTCACCAATCAAGTTTGGGCCGGATTATAGGGCCATGTGGGCCCGTTCGCAAACATAACAACCGAACCTCAGTGCTGCGGGGAGGCCAGGGTGAGCTTGGGCTCCAGGTAGCGCTTGTCGCCCTGCCTGACCACCGCCAGGGCCACCTGGGAGCCATCCTGCTGGACCACCCAGAAGAGGCTGCGCTGGGCGCTCTGCTGGACCTGGAGTTCGGGAGCCGGGCCCACCACATAGAAGGGCGCCGCCCCGGCGATGGTGGCCACGGGATCCCAGGCGGGCATGTCGGGCCGGGGCAGCAGGCCCTGGGCAAACAGCTTCTCGCCGTCCAGGCCAAGCTGCTTGGAGGCGGCCATCCAGGCGGCCCGAAAGTCCGGCGAGAGGAGGGCCCAGGCCTGGTCACTCCGACCCCCCTTCCAATGACCCCGGAAGGCCTCCAGGAGGGCCTCGCAGTCCTTGGCGCCCCCGTCGTCGTCCCACTCCTTTTGGATGCGGGTCACGGCTTGGGCTTCGTCCCCCACGGCGGGCTCGATCTGGAGGGTAGGGCCACAGGCCCCCGCGGCCCCCAGGGCGGCAAGGGCAAGCAGGCTGGCGATGCTAGTTCTTCTTGGTAGCTTCAAAGGTCCCCTCAAATGAGTTGGCTTCGCCGGAGCTGACCTCCACCTTGCCCCACCACTGGCCCTCGGCCAGGCGGTCCACAAAGAGGTCATCGTTCTCATCCACCAGGGTGCACTTGCCCTGGAGGCGAAGGCGTGAGCTGGTGGCCAGGCCGGCGATCCAGCCCTCCACCGGCGAGATGATCCATTCCTCGGCGTCATTGCAGAAGTTGACGATGGTGCCCGAGCCCACCCCGATGACATTCAGGATATCCCCTACGAACCCGTTCCCCAGGGCCTCGCAGTCAATCAGGGAGTGGAGCAGCGCGCTGAGGCTGTTGTAGCTGCTGACCTGGGGCAGGATGAGGTTGTTCAGCACGAACAGGATCAGCTTGCCGTAGTTCAGCTCGATGACATGGGACTCAATCACCAGTTGGTCGAAGTTGGCCACGGAGCCCGTGAAGACCCCGGCGATGAGGTCCATGGGGAAGTCCGTGTTGTTCAGATCCTCCAAGGAGAAGTCGTGGGCGGCGCAGGGGATGAAGCCCGGGTCTCCCTCCGGCGGACAGCCCGTGCGCCAGTAGAGCCGCAGGCCCTTCCAGGCCTGGAGTCCCTGGACCACCTGGGCCGCACCCTTCTCGGTGAGGCTGAGGTCGGAGTGGAGCTCCAGGTTGTTCACCACCTGGATCAGGTCCTCGCCAATGGTGAAGAAGCCCGCCAGGGGCTCCCAGTTCAGGAGCAGGTTGCTGACCAGGGAGGCCAACTGGTCCTCGAACAGGGAGAACACCAGGTTGGTGATCAGGGGGCTGATGATCTGGGACACGCCGGTCTTCACCAGGTCCACGATGATCTTGCCGGGGTTGGTGAAGACATTGACCACCAGGGTCACGATCTGCCCCGCCTGCCCAGGGATGGCCCCCGTGAAGTTGAACTTGTTCACCGCGTCATAGTGACCCGTGGCCTGCAGGTACAGCAGGTACAGGTTGAGGGTCACCTCGGTGTATTCAGCTTGGCTGTCGGGCAGCACATGGATGGCGTCCACACAGCCCGCCGCGGTGAGGTGCCCGGTGGGGCCCTTGGCGGTGGCAAACAGCACGAAGTTGCCCGCCACCGGCAGGTCCTCGAACACCGGCTTGGAGGCCAGGCTTGCCACGGTCTTCTGCCCCACCAGCCCGTTGGTCCAGGGGTTCACGGCGTTGAACTGGGTGCAGGAATGGAAGCCCTTCAGCACCCGCACATTGATGCCATTCACCGGCACCGCGCCATTGTATTGCAGGTTCACCCGCAGGTTGCCCGAGGGCGGGTTCTTGACCAGCACCTGGAAATACACGGGCTCAGCGCGCTGGCCCGACAGCTCCACCGTGTAGAGGGTGTCCCCCAGCAGCCCGGCGCGCAGCTCCAGGTAGGCCACCCCGGCCTGGTCCGTCAGGGCCGTCTCCTGGGCAAACTGGGCGCAGTCCGGCCCCTGGCAGTCGGGGGTTGAGGCGATCACCTTGAAGTGGAGCTCGTAGCCGCTGGCGGGGCCAAAGGACCCCCAGTCCAGGACCTTCGCCTTGATGGGCACCCGGTCTCCGGTCAGCAACTCCAGGGGCTGGTCGGGGTCGTGCAGCGGGACAATCTCGAAGCGCTCTTCCAGGGCCTGGGCGTCCCCGGCACCAGCCTCCTGGGCCAGATCCCCCGGGGCCTGCCCGTCGGGGTCCTCTTTCCACCAGTCCGAGCCGTCTCCCCCGGGGCCCCCGTCGGAGGGCAAGGACCCCCCATCGGTGTCGCCGGCGGAGCTGATATCCATGTTGTAGCGCACCGTGGTGTCGCTGCCGCAGGCACCAAGACAAAGCAGGGCAAGGGCCGCAAAGACCAGTAACAAACGGCGCATGGGTGCCCCCCCTTGGCTAAAAACGGTCTGCATTGTATTTCATCTGGTTGCCGGTGGCAACGCCCCCTTGTCGATGCTATGTTTCGAAGCACGAGCTTTTTGGGGAAGGTGTTTCATGGCCAAGACCAGCCAAAACCCCTTGGATCTGCTGCCCCAGGTTCCTCCCGCTGGGGTGGTGTTGCTGCCCAGCCAGCAGCCCCTGAAGGTCCGGCAACTGTTGGCCCTGGCGGAGCTTCGTCCGGACCTCCTCTTCCTGCGCTGCCAGGACGACGGCCAGGCGCTCCTTGCCCTGGGCCCGGCCCTGCGGACCGCCGGCGTCTCCGGGCAGGGGCGGCTGGCCCTGAGAGATCGGCACCTGTTGCCGGGGGGGCCGGGGGGGTTCGAGGCCCTGGTCCGGGGTCCCCTGCGCCCAGCCCTGGTGTTCACCGGGCGCACCTGGTCCCTCAAGCCCCCCCTGGCCCGCCCCCCCGCCCCCAGGAACGCTCCCCGCAGTCTGCGCCCCCTTGGGCCCGGGGACGAATGGGAGCTGCGCCGCTTCCTGGGGGCCTTTGCCTTCGAGGAGCTCAAGCTGCGCTCCCTCACGCCTGCCCGCCTGCCGGCCTGGATGGATCTGGTCCTGGGCTTCTTCCCCAAGGGGCCCCACCACAGCGGCGAGGCCCTGGGGATCTTTGCGCCGGCCGCCGCCGGGCCGGTCCTGCTTGGGCTGGTGGAGTGGATGGAGACGGGGGCCCAGACCGCGGAGACAGCCTACCTGGTGCACCCGGCCTTCCGCGGGCTTGGTCTGGGGGCCACCCTGGTGCAGGAGGTGCTGGGGCGGCTTGGGGCCCTGGGCTTCCAGACCGCTGAGGCCGGCTGCCTGCCCCAGAACGCCGCCATGAGGCGGGTCCTGGAGGCCGCCGGCTTCGCCAGCGCGCAGCGTGGGGATGGACTGCTTGGTTATCGGCGCTCGCTCTGACGGGGCCGCTCCTGGCGTTCAAGTTGGACGCCACAGGTCTGGTAGAAGTTGCCCGCCAGATCCGCCCCCATGCAGAACTCGAAGGGCTTCACCGTCGGGGGCCAGGCGACCTGCACCACCCGGGACTCGTTGGTGGCCGTGGGCCCCGAGCAGACCGGCAGGGAGCGGATCACCTTGGCGCTCTCAAGTTGCTTGAGCTGGACCACCACGCAGCTCTCCCCCGGGTCCCCGCCGTTCCTGAAGACGCAGTGCCCCTCCAGGATATGGCAGACCACCTTCATGCGGGGCTTGAAGAGGCGCTGCTCCAGGTCCGCGCAGGCCCCCAGGAGCCCCAGGAGGAGCCCCAGGATAGCCAGCCACAAGAGCCTTGAGTGGGGGTCGGCGAGCATCAGGACTTCTGGATCGTTTCCAGCAGGTCCAGGGCCTCCTGGTGGTACTTTCGGATGGCCAGGAGGCGGGAGAGATACTGCTTGGCCTTGCTCTTCTGACCGGAGGCCAGGGTGGCCCGGGCCAGGGCCAGATACACAAAGATGCGCTGCTCTTCGTCGGGCAGTTCCCCGATGCGGACCACCAGGATCTGAAGGATCCTCAGGAGCTCGTCCTGTTCCCCAAGGTTGGTCAGCAGCCGGGCCAGGTTCATCAGCACCGTGAGGTTGGAGGCATCCACCCCCTCGGCCCGCCGCAGGTCCTCCAGGGCCCGGTCCGGGTCCCCCAGGCTCTCGTGGATGGCGGCCACCTCCAGCAGCAGCCCGGGCACTTCCTTCATCTTGCGCCGGGACACCAGGTGGTCCACCTTCCACTGCAGCAAGCCCAGCACCCGCTTGCCATCTCCCACGCCGCGGTAGTGGGTCAGCAGTTCCTCCACTATGGCCGGGTTCTCCTCAGCCTTGTGGGCCTCCTCTATCCAGGACAGGAACTTGTCCACCTGCCCCAGGCCGTCCCGGTAGGCCACCGCCGTGCGCCGGCAAAGGTCCGAGCGGCGGGATTGATCGGTGGTCCCGACCAGCTCCTCCGCCAGTCTGTCGATCAGGTCCTGGTGGCGCCCAGCCTTCTCCAGGGCGTCCAGCAGCAGGCCCCGGAGCTCCAGCGTGGTGGCAGCCCGGGCTCCCCGGCTCTCCAGGATCTCCAGGGCCCCCTTGGCATCCCCCAGTTCCTGCAGCTTGATCCGGGCCGCCCCCGCCAGGGCGGTCCCTCGATTGGCCTGATCCTCTGCCGCCAGAGCCATCCAGGCATCAAAGGCTTCGTTCCAGCGGCCCTGCCTCTCCAGGACCTCCAGGGCCAGCCTGCGGGCATCAAAATGATCCGGCTTGAGGGCCAGGGTCTGGCCCACCCGGGCCAGCAACTCCGCGGGGTCAACCGAGGTCCTGGCCAGCAGCCTGGTGCCCATGTGCAGGGCCTGGGCCCGGGCCTCCGGCTCCTCGGTGGCCTGGGCCACCTGATCCCAGAGGGCCGCGGCCCCCTCAAAGTCCTCTTCGGCTTCCCGCAGGTCCACCAGCTTGAGCAGGTTCTCCAGGTGCCCCGGGTGAAGCTCCAGGGCGCGCTCCAGGATGCGCCTGCCCAGCCCCCGGTCCCCCACCTTCTCCAGGGCCAGCCCCAGGGCCTGGTCCAGGTGGGCCAGGCTCTCCTCCAGGTTGTCCTGGGAGACGCTGGCCAGGAGCAGTTCAGCGGCCCGTCGCCAGTTTCCCTCGTCCCCAAGGAGCCCCACCAGGGCCCCCACGGCGGCGAAATCCTGGGGCTGGTCCGCGATGAGGTCCTCCAGAATGGCGGCGGCCCGGTCCGGTCGCCCAAGCTTCTCCTTGAGCACCCCGGCGAGCCTCAGCCGTCGCTTTCGCTGGTCCTCCTGGGAGCCCATGGAGGCCAGGCGCTCCAAGAGGTCAGCCAGGGCCGACCAATCCCCCAGGCCCCCAAGCAGGGACTCCAGTTCGGTCAGCAACTCGCCCCGCTCAGGTTCCATCTCCGAGAGTCGCTGGAGGGCTGATCGCAGGCCCTCCCCGTCCCCCGTCTGCCGTCCCAGCCGGACCAGGGCCTCCAGGGCCTCCAGGCGGCGCTCCTGGGAGGAGGACAGGGCCATCTGCTCCAGGGTTTCCTTCAATTCCGTATTGCGCTGGGGCTGCTTCTCCAGGATCCCGGAGAGCCGCGCCAGGGCAAAATCGTCCTGGGAATCCCCCAGCAGGATCTGCCGCAGCTTCAGCTCGGCCCGAGCCGGGAGGCCGCACTTGTCTTCGTAGATCAGGGCCAGCCGGCGCAGGCCCGCCAGGTCCTCCGGGGCCTCCGGGGCGCCCAGTCTGCGGTCCAGGGCCTGGGCCAGCTCCAGCCAGCCCCCCAGGGTCTCCGCCAACTTCTCCGCCTGGACCTGGATCTCATCCAGGTTCAGGGAAGGCTCGGGGATGGTGGCCAGCAGGGCCGAGAAGACCTCCTGGGCGGCCTGGGGCACCTGGTCCGTGAGCCCCGCGGCCTCCACCAGGTATCGGGCCCGATCGTTCAGGTCCCGGGACTCCCTTGCCCGCACCAGCAGGATCCGCAGGTGCTTGTCCGGCGAGCTGGCCCGATGGACGGGCTCCAGGATCTCCATGACCCCGGGGCCATAGACCGGGTCCTCCATGAGGGCGTCCAGCCGGGCCACCGCGGCGGCGTTGCCAAGGTCCAGCCCCAGCACATCCCGGTAGACCTCAATGGCCCCCGCCTTGTCCTCCAGCTTGTCCTCCTTGAGGAAGCCCAGCTTGAGAAGGGTCGAGAGGCGCAGCTCCCGGGCTGCGGCGCTGGACAGGAGGCTCTCGTAGAGCTCCGCCAGTTCGGGGTAGCGCCCGGCCTCAAGCAGGAGGTGTTCCAGGGCCGAGATGTTGTCCAGGTCCTCGGGGTGTTCGGCGTGGATCCGCAGGCGCTCCTCCGCGGCCTCCCCGGGCCGGTCCAGCTTCTTCTCCAGCAGCATGGCCAGCTTGAGGGACAGCTCCCGGGCCAGCTTGGGGTCCGGGCAGGTGGTCCCGACCTTGCGGATCAGGGCCGCGTATTCGGCCAGCAGGTTCCCCGTGAAGGCCACCCGCTCCACCGTCTCCCAGATCTCCGGCAGGTCCCCCCGCTCGTCCAGCACGGCCGCCAGCAGGGACATGGCCGCGGTGGGATCGCCCAGGCGCTCCAGGCGGATCAGGGCGGCCTCCCGGGCCAGGGCAAAGCGGTCCTTGCCATCCCCTTCGTTCATGAGGACCAGCACGGCGCTCAAAGCGTCCTGCCAGTTTCCCCGCTCCTCCGCCAGCTTCCGCAGGCGCAGGGCCGCCGCTGCGGCCACGCTGTTCTCCCCTTGGACCAACTCCAGGAGGAAGCCATAGGCGTCCTCAGAGTCCCCCGCCAGCTCCAGCAGGGCATCGATATCCTCCAGGGCCCGCTGCCCATCCTCCAGGGAGTGGATCAGCACATAGGCCCGCTCCCGGTGCAGCTCGGCCAGCTCCTCCGGATCGGTGGTGAGGGGCACCAGCTTGGAGTTGACGGCGGTCAGTTCCTCGTTCAGGTCCAGCACCCGGAAGCAACGCCGCAGCCCGTTCAAGGCGAAGCTGCTCTTGGGATCCAGGCCAAGGATCTCGTTGAAGTGGTTGAGGGCGTCCTCGTGGGCCGCCAGGAATTGCTCCTCCAGCATGGCCAACCGGGCCAGCAGATCCTTCTTCTTCTCCTTGCCCTTCACCGTCCCCAGGTGGGCCTGGTAAAGGTCCCGCAGCCACTCCCATTGCTCCTCGCGCTGGTACACCGCGCCCAGCTTCTCGAAGGCCAGCTCGGCCACCGCGGGTCGGGTCAACAGTTCGTTGTACCAGTCCACCGCCCGGGGGGTCTCCCCGAGGGCCAGGTAGAGGTCCCCGAGCCGCATGCCGATGGTCGTGCGGCCCTGCTCGTCGGCGCTGTCCGCCCGGGTCTCCAGGATCCGCACCAGCCCCTTGTTGTCGCTCCTGGCGCTGTAATACTGTTCCAGCCAGCTCAGGGCCTCGCCGTTGGCCGGGGACAGCCCCAGCAGCTCTTCGTAAAGGCCCGCCGTCTCCTCCTGGGCGCCCTCCATCCCTGCGGCCAGGCTCGCGGCCCTCCCAAGATAGCCCGCCTCCAGGCCCGGATCCCGCTTCGACACGGCAATCCAGACCTCCTTGAGGCGCCCCCGGTCCCCGGTGCGCCCGGCGGCCTCTTCCAGGGCCTCTTCCAAGGCCCTGTCTCCGGGGGCCAGTTCCAGCGCGGCGGCCAGGTGTTCAAAGGCCTGGGCGTCGTCCCCCGCCTTCCGGCGCAGGGTGGCTGCCCGCTTGAGGAGCGCCAGGCGATCCAGGTCATCGTCGGTGAGGGTCAGCAGGGTCTCCACCCCAGCCGCCGTCCGGTCGTACTGATCCGTGCCCTCCAGGTTCTCCAGCAGGGCGCTGCCAAAGCGTTGCCGCAGCTCGGCCGGGTGGCTCTCATCCAGGAACAGGGCCTCCAGCAGGGTCTGCGCCTCCTCGTTGTCGGGATGGTCCCGCAGCAGGTCCGCCAGCTCCTGGCCCCCGTCCTCCAACCGTGCCCCATCCTCCAGCAGCAGGGCGGCCAAACGCAGGCGCACCGCCAAGCCCTCTTCCTGAGAGGCGCCGGCGATCCGGCGGCGCAGCAGATTCTCCAGTTCCTCCCGCTTGTCCAGGGCCGTGAGCACGGACTCCAGGCGGTCCTGCAGTTCGTCGTCCTCGGGCAGCATCTCCGCCAGCCGTCCCAGCACCACCGCCGCCTCCGCCTTGCGGTCCAGCCGGTCCAGCAGGAGGTCCACCGCCTCCAGCATGGGGGCTCGGGCCTGGCTGGCGGTCAGCAGCTCCGCTCCTTCCAGCAGGGCCGCGGCCTCTTCTTCCACTCTCTCCAAGGTCCTCCAGGCCTTCAGCAGGGCTGCCCTGGCGGCCTCGGCCAGGTCCCCGAAGGGCCCGTCTTTGAGCTCGGTCCACAGGGGGAGGGCCGCCTCCCGGCCCGGGCCATTCCAAAGCAGGCGGGCCAGCTCGGCCTTCATTTCAAAGGCCAGGCGCTCGTCCCCGGGCTGTCCTGAGGCCAGCACACCCTGGAGGAAGGCCTCCAGGTCCGGGGTCTGTCCCGCCGCCTCGGCGTGGGTGATGGCGCGGCGCAGGAAGTTGCCCTCGTCGGGGTCCAGGCTGGCCTGGATCTTGGTCACCGCGTAGGCCCCCAGGTGATCCACGGGGGCGGACAGCCGCAGCTGATAGACCTTCTCGAACCACTCCAGCTTGTCGGCCTTGCTGGCGGACACCGCCGCGGCCCACTGGAAGATGAGCACGGTGCGGTCCCGGTCCCCCCGGTAGAGCTCCACCAGGGTCTCCACGAGGCGGGGCTCGACCAGCTCCAGTTTGTCCCGCTGTTCCTCCAGCAGGGCCACCACGGCCTCGTCGGTGGAGCCATCCCCCAGGCCCTCCCGGACCTCTTCCAGGGCCGCCCCCAGATCCCCCAACTCGTTCATCAGGAGATGCACCAGCCGCAGCCGGCTCTCCCGGCGCTCCTCCGGGTCCTCCAGGTGGGTCAGCTCGCGCTTGATCACCGCCGCCGCCCCCGCCGGGTCGTCCTTGCCGAAGTGCAGGAACTCCAGGGAGCGGTAGGCGTCCTTCTGCTCCGGATCCAGAGCCAGGATGGCCTCCAGGGTGTCCATGGCCTCGTCCGGCAGGTCCAGCTTTTCGCTTTGCAGGGAGGCCATTTCATACAGCAGCGGGATGCGCCCTTCGGGGGCCTTTTGAAGCTCCAGGGTCTGCTTCTTGAGCTCCACCAGCTTCTCCCACTGGGAGGCCTTCTCGTAGAGGCTGCCCAGGCGCTCCCGGGCCCACTTGTCCCCGGAGTCGTCGTCCAGGATGTCCTTGTACAGCATCTCCGCGCGTTCGAAGTCGTCCAGCTTGTCGTCATACAGCCGGGCCATCTTGCGGCGCAGGTTGTTGCGCTCCTCGGGGCTGGACAGCTCCACCAGGACATCAATGTAGATGTCGAAGAGCTCGTCCCAGGCGCCCAGCTTCTCGGCGTACTCCAGCAGGGCCTCGTGGACCCGCTCCGAGGCAGGCTCCAGCCGGAAGGCGCAGGAGGTGTGATAGAAGGCCCCCGTGCTGTCCTCCAGCTTGCCGTCATAGAGCTCGGCCAGGGCCCGGTGCTTGTCCACCACCGAGATGTCCCCGGGGAAGCGCTCAATCTGGGTCATCAGGACCCAGGCCAGCTTCTTCCAGTCCTCCACGGCCTCCAGGTGGGTGGCCAGCAACTCGCTGGCGCTGAAGGACTGGTCCGGGTGCTCCTCCGTGATCCGGGTCAACAGGCCCCCGGCCTTCCGGTCCGCGGGGTTCTCCAGGATGAGCTCGCCCAGGTGCCCCACGGCCCCCTCCACCCGCCCCAACTCCAGGGCCTCCAGGCTTGCCAGGGCCATGAGCAGGCGCAGCTTCTCGGCCTGGGCGGGGCCGTCCTCCAGCAGCTTGTCGTAGACCTCCGCCAGGTCCTGGAAGCGCCCCACGGCCAGCAGCAGCCGCTCCAGGGAGGCCGACAGCTCGGGCCTGCGCTCCAGCAGCCAGGCGGCCTTGAACAGCTCCACCGCGGCGTCCGGGTTCTCCAGCTTCTCCTCCTGGAGCCGGGCGGCCTGCAGGAGGGTCTGGACCCTCTCCCATTCGTTGGTCAGGCGCTCCGCCTTGAATCGCAGGAATTCCACCAGCTCGAACCAGCTCTCGGCCTGGGCCAGCAACTCCTCCAGGAGGGTCATGGCGGCCCTATCCCTGGGGTTCTCGGGGTCCGCCCCATCCCCCAACAGGCGCCGCAGGGTGCCCTCTGCCTCCACGGGCCGCCCCAGCTCCACCTGGAGGTGGCCCAGCAGGGCCAACTGATCCTGGCGCTCCTCCGGGTCCTCGATGAGGGGCAGGTAGCGCTCCAGCAAAGCACAACGGTCCTCGGTTCGGTCCAGGCTGGAATAGGTCTCCAGCAGGCGCCGGTAGTGGTTGGGCTCGTCGGGGGCCAGCTCCAGCAGCTGCTCCTGGTAGGCCACAGCCTGCTTCTCCCGGCCCTTTTCAATCAACAGGTCGGCCAGCAGCTCGAGGGCCTTGGGGTTCTGCCCACCCTCCGGGCTGTCACAGCAGTTCTTCAGCAGCTTGAGGGCCTGCTCCTGCTGACCCAGACCCAGGGCACAGGTCTGGACCCGCAGCGCTGCCTGGGGGTCGGCGGGGTTCTGTTTGAGGGCCTGGGCGGCGGCCTCCAGGGCCCCCGTGCCATCCCCCAGATGCTCCTCGCGGAGCCAAGAGAGGCGCAACCAGAAGGCCCCCGCCTCCAGCCCGTTCTCCTCTGTCTCTGCCCGGATTCCAAGCACCAGGGCCAGCCGCTCCCAGTCTTCACTCTCCGTCAGCAGGGGCATGAGCAGCTCCGTGGCCCGCGCCACCACCGCCGCCGGGGCCCCCTGCTCCCGGGCATCGGCCACCAGGGCCGTGAGGGAGTCGGCCACCGTGGCGCGCTCAAACCCTGGGTCCTCCAGCAGGCCCTCCAGCAGATCCAGGGCCTCCTGGGGCTTGCCCAGGCGCTGCATCTGAAGCTGGGCCAGGTCGTGGATGCGGAGGCTCCTTTGGGGCCCCTGGATCCAGGCCAGGCGCTTGCTCAACAGGTCCGCCAGGTCCTCCCAGCGCTCATTGGCGGCGTACAGCTCCTCCAGGCGGTCAGCGGCCTCCTGGTCCTCCTCCACCTCGGTGAGCAGGGTGGCCAACCACTCCATGGCCTCCTCTTCCCTGCCCCCCATGGTCAGGACCAACTCGGCCAGCTTGCGATGCAGCGCGATTCTCTGCTCCCGGTCGAAGACCAGGGCCTCCTTGCTGCGCAGCAACTCCAGCAACTCCTCGGGCTGGCCGGACTCTTCCAGCACGGCCTCCAGGCGGTCCATCAGCTCCACCTCGTCGGGGTGGAAGCGCAGGGCCTGCCGCAGGGCCTCGGCCGCCAGGGGCAGGTCCTTGAGATCATGCTGGGCAATCCGGGCCAGCAGCAGGGCGCCGTCCCTCGGGTCCCCGTCGCCGGAGTCTGCCCCCTGGGCGGCCTCCAGGGAGGCGTGCAGCAGCTGGGAATAGTCCAGCAGGTGGCCCGACTGTTCGGCGGCGTCGTTGCAGCGCTGCAGCAGGTCTGCCCGGAAGGGGCTCAGTTGCAGGGCCTGGGTCAGGATGAAGTACAGCTCCTCGGCGGTGCCCTCCACGGTGGCCAGGGCCTCGGCGGCCTCCAGGAACAGCTCCAGCCTGCGCTCCTGGTCCTCCGTGCGGGCGGCCTCCGTCACCAGGAGGCGCCCCAGGGCCTCATTGGAGTCCACGGCCCGATAGTGTACCTTGAGCAGCTCTCCCGCCCCGCAGTCCTCCTCCGTCTTCTCGAACACATCCTCCGCCAGGGCCACCGCTGGGGCCAGCCCGGGTTCTTCAGCCAGCAGTCGCCCCAGCACCTCGCAGCAGCGCCCCGGGTCCCGGAGCTGCCGCCAAAGCAGCGTGGACGCCCGGAGCATGGCATACACCCGATCCTGATGATTGCTCAGCACCGGCAGCCGCTGCTCCAGGGCCTCCACCACGCCGGCGAAGTCCTCTCCCTCCTCCAGCACCCGCACCAGCCCCTGATGGGCCTCCTCGTCCTCTGGATTGAGGGCCAACAGCCTCCGGTAATCCCCCGCCGCCTTCTCCAGGTTGGCCAGGGCCTCCTCGTGCAGGCGGGCCAGGGTCAGCAGCTTGTCCCGCAGGGTCTCCCCGGGGAGGGGCAGCTCGCAGAGGGCCTCCAGGGTCGCCTCCAGGCGATCCAGGTCTCCCATGGCCAGGAAGAGGCGCTGCATCTCCTCCAGGATCTCCACCGAGTGGGGCAGCCGGGCCCTGTACTTCTGCAGCAACTCCACGGCCCCCGCCAGATCCCGCAGGCGCTCCCGCAGGACCGCCGCAAGCCTGGTGACCAGTCGGGCGGCCAGGTCTTCATCTGGCAGGTTCTCCGCCAGGGCATCCAGCCGGGCCACGAACTCGGCCAGGGAATCCGCCGTCTCGGCTCGCTCCACCGCGGCCTCGAACAGCAGCTCGTTGCCGTTCACCAGTTGGGCCTCCAGCAGGGCCAGGGTCCGCTGATGGGACTCCTCCGACTTCCCCGCCTCCTCCAGCAGCCGCGCCAGGTCCAGGGAGGCCCCCTCGGCCTCCGCCCCGCCGGCGTGATCGGCCAGCACGGACAGGGCCCGCAGGCGCCTGTCGATGTTCCCCGTCTTGAAGCGCTCCAGCAGGGCCCGGGCGTCCTCCACCGAATCCGGCACCCGGCCCAGCAGCTCATGCAGGTAGCGCTCGGCCTTCTCCTTGTCTCCCATCAACTCCATGGCCGCGTAGGCCAGCTCCCGGCCAATCCCGCGGGCCAGGTCGCTGCCCGATCTCTTCCACTGTTCTTCCAGGAACAGCGTGTAGGAGGTCCACTCCCGGCCGTTGGAGAACAGCTCCCGCAGGGCGTTCCAATCCTGCTGCAGGAGCAGGATCCTTCGCAGGGCATCCCGGGCCTTCCGGGACTGGGCATTGGTGGCCAGCAGCTCGTCGAAGATGCGCTTGGCCGCGCCGGGATCTTCCAGGCGGTCCAGGTACAGGTCCCCCAGCTCCTCCAGGAGGGGCAGGCGCTCGTCCTTGCGCTTGGCCTCCCCCAGCCGCTCCTCCAGGAGGGCCGCCAGGGAGCTCC
>CAZMEC010000072.1:0-14087 GCA_964565265.1 uncultured Myxococcales bacterium | reverse complement strand
CGCTGCACCTGCGACCAGAACGGCGACTGCCCCGACGGCAAATGGTGCGGCGACTACATCTACAACGGCGTCCCCAGCGGCGGCCTGCTCCACGAGTGCCGCGACCCCCAGGGCGTCGGCTCCTACTGCAACCACGACTACGAGTGCGAGTCCGAAAACTGCGGCGCCTGCAACTTCCTGGGCTGCCTGTGCCTCTGCGGCTCCAACTCTGACTGCCCCGACGCCCACTACTGCACCAGCGGCGCCTGCCTGCTGAAGAAGCCCGTGGGCGTGGGCTGCAGCAACAACGGCCAGTGCATCACCAACTTTTGCAAGTCCACCCTCGCGGGGAAGGTCTGCGCCTGGTAGGAGGTTCTCATGCGTACATTGAAGCTATCCCTGGTTGTGTTCTTCCTGGCCGCCCTGGGCTGCACCGCCAACGAGAACGGCGCCCAGGACACCGCCCCCACCAACGACCTCTTGGAGGGCGACGGCCCCAGCCTGGACGGGTTTGTCCCAGATGTCGATGGAGGGGGCCCGGGGGACCTGATCCCCGACGGGGCCACGGACACTGGCCCGGACCCCGACGCCACCGTGGACCCGGACACCGCCGACTGCACCCAGGAGTCCTGCGACGATCAGGACCCCTGCACCAGTGACCTGTGCATCCCGGGCACGGGCTGCACCCACGACTTCAACACGCTGCCCTGCGACGACGGGGACGACTGCACCGCCAGCGACACCTGCAAGGACGGCGTCTGCGCCGGCCTGGGCGTCCCCGGCTGCGGCCACCAGGGCTGCGGGGATGGCACCTGCGACCCCGCCGAGGAGACCTGCGAGGCCTGCCCCGAGGACTGCAACCCCCTGCACCTGGGCACCTGCGGGGCGGCCTGCGATCCCACCGAGGCCGCGACCCAGACCTGCGGCCCGGGCAAGCTCTGCGCCCCGGTGGCCAACGGCGCCCTCTTCGAGGATGCAATCCTTGGTGGCAACGGCTTCTGCGGCGTGCCCTGCCAGGACGACGACAACTGCGAAGCCAGCGTCTGCGTGAAGCTCCAGGGCCTGGAGATGCCCGGCCTCTGCGCCCCCACCTGCCAGACCCAGGAGGACTGCGGCGCGTACCACACCTGTCTGGTGAACTCGGGCCAGTCCCTCGGTTACTGCCTCCCCGCCCAGGCCTGCGACCTCCCCGCCGGCACGGGCCCCAACCCCTGCCTCCCCGTCCAGGGCCTGGCCACTCCCGGCCTTCGTGGCGTGGCCTGCTACGGGGGGTTCCCGGGAACCTGCCCCTGGACCGTCCCCTGCGTCCCCTTCGCGGCCGACGACTACCACGGTGGCCTCTGCCTCGCCCCCGAGCCCACCTGCGTCCCCCTTGGCGACGACTGCCTCGAGGGCCGGGACTGCCGCCCCCTGGGTGGCCCTGCCTTTGGCGCCGGCGCCCTGTTCTGCACCCCCAACGGCAGCGCCCTCGAGGGCGAGTCCTGCGACAACTCCCAAACCGAAACCTGCGCTGCCGGCCTCTTCTGTCTGGATGGCCTCTGCGTCAAGACCTGCGACCTCCAGGGCCAGCCCTGCCTGGACGGCACCTGTACCGACCTCACGGCCGGCCTCTACCTGCCCCCGGGCGCCCTCGCCGGTTGCGTGGCCATCTGCGGCAACGGAACCTGCGAGGCTGGCGAACTCTGCGCCACCTGCCCCAACGACTGCTGCGCCTCCGCCTGCGGCGACGGCAACTGCGGCGGCAACGAGTCCTGCGACTCCTGCCCCAACGACTGCGGCCCCTGCGAGACCTGCGGCGACGGCAACTGCGGCGAGGGTGAAGACTGCCTTGCCTGTCCCGACGACTGCCAGGACTGCCCCGTCTGCGGGGACGCCGTCTGCGCCCCCGGCCAGGAGACCTGCCAGACCTGCGAGGACGACTGCGGCCCCTGCAGCACCACCTGCGGCGACGAATCCTGCGGCCCCACGGAGACCTGCATCGACTGCCCCGAGGACTGCGGCGACTGCACCGAGAGCTGCGGCGACCAGAAGTGCGCCCTGGCGGAGCAGTGCTGGACCTGCCCCGAAGACTGCGGCCCCTGCCCCTGGACCTGTGGCAACGGCACCTGCGACCCCGGCGAGGGCTGCCTGGCCTGCCCCGCCGACTGCCCCATCTTCGGCAGCAGCGCCTGCAGCGGAGCCTGTGACCCGGCGACGATTGACAGTGGCTGCACCAACGGGCGCGTCTGCGTCCCCGCGGTAAATGGCCTTCTCAACACCCAGGCCTTCCTCCAAGGCAACGGCGTCTGCGCCCAGGGCTGCCAGGACGACTCCGACTGCGGCGGGGCCCTGGCCTGCCTGCCCTTCGCGGGCCTGGATCAGGCCGGCCTTTGTGGCCCCGCCTGCAGCGACCAGAACCCCTGCGCCGAGGGCCTCAGTTGCGTCCCCAAGCCGGCCACCAAGTCCCCCGCTACCAACCCCGGCGTCTGCTTCGCCGGCCCCCGGTGCTCCCTTGAAGACGGCTGCGGCACCCCCCTGACGGCCTGCGTCCCCTTCCCCTCCGCTGACCAAGGCCAGGGTCTGTGCCTCCCCGGCTGCTGGGGCGCCAACGCCGCCGGTTGCCAGGCCCCCCTGGCTTGCATCCTGCGCAGCGACCCGGTGTGGCACAGCGGCACCTGCCTGGGCGGGGACCCGGCCTGCAACCCCTTGACGAATTTGGTGTGCCCCCAGGGTCAAACCTGCGTCCAGCTTGGCGGCCTGGCTCTTGGTGGTTCTGCCGGGGTCTGCGTCAAGGCCGGCAGCGCCCCCTCCGGCGAGCCCTGCTCCCCCGCAGCCCCCTGTGCCCGCGACTTGTTCTGTTTCTCCGGTCACTGCCACAGCTACTGCGACCCTGCCATGCCCTCCACCTGCGTGGGAGGCACCTGCGCCGATCTGGGCCCCGAGGTGAACCTCCCCGAGGGTGAACTGGGTGTCTGCCTCAAACAGTAAAATCCGTTGACCTTTCCTTGGTTTCGGAGTAATTTTTTCGCCGGTTTATGGTGCCTTTCCAAGGGAGGAGGACCGTCTCATGGCCATCAAGTCTCTGACTGAGCTTCCGGTTGACAGCAAGCGGGTCTTCGTTCGCGTGGACTTCAATGTCCCCCAGGACGAGGCTGGCAACATCACTGACGACTCTCGCATCCAGGCGGCCATCCCCACCATCAAGTACCTGATGGAACACGAATGCCGCATCATCCTGGCCTCCCACCTGGGCCGCCCCAAGGGTGCCCCGGATGCCAAGTACAGCATGGAGCCCGTAGGCCTCCGGCTGGCCCAGATCCTGGACACCGAGATCATGCTCCCTGAAGAGGTCGTGGGCGACGGCCCCCAGAAGCTGGCTGCCTCCATGCGGGACGGCCAGATCATGCTGCTGCAGAACCTGCGCTTCCATCCCGGTGAGGAGAAGAACGACGAGGGCTTCTCCAAGCAGCTCGCCTCCCTGGCGGAGGTCTTCGTGCAGGAGGCCTTCGGCACCGTGCACCGGGCCCACGCCTCCACCGTTGGCGTCCCCAAGTTGATGAAAGACAAGGGCATGGGCTTCCTGGTCCAGAAGGAAGTCAGCGCCCTCTACAAGCTCATGGGGAAGGCCGACCACCCCTACATCGCCATCGTTGGTGGGGCCAAGGTGTCGGACAAGATCGCCGTCCTCAGCAACCTCCTGGAGAAGGTCGACCGGCTGATCATCGGCGGCGCCATGGCCTACACCTTCCTGAAGGCCCAGGGCATCGATCTGGGCAAGTCCCGGGTTGAGGCCGACAGTGTGGACACCGCCAAGAAGATCCTGAAGCGCGCCCAGCAGAAGGGCGTGGAGGTCATCCTGCCGGTGGACCATGTGGCCACCACGGATCTCAAGACGGGCGGGGATCCGGTCACCGTCGGCAATCGCGAATTCCCCGCCGAACTCATGGGCGTGGATATCGGCGACAAGACCATCGCTCTCTTTGCTGAGAAGCTGGCGGACGCCGCCACTGTGGTCTGGAACGGCCCCATGGGTGTCTTCGAAGTGCCGCCCTTCAACAAGGGCACGGACTCCATCGCCAAGCTCCTGGCCCGCAGCAGCGCCTTCACCGTCATCGGCGGTGGCGACAGTGCCGCGGCCGTAAAGAAGGCTGGCCTGTCGGCGTTCATGAAGCATGTCTCCACGGGCGGCGGCGCCACCCTGGAACTCCTGGAAGGTAGAGAGATGCCGGGCCTCAAGGCCCTGGAATGATGGTCCCCTGGACCCACGAATAGGAACGGAGGAACCCCTTGAGCGACCGTAGGTGTTTCATTGCAGGCAACTGGAAGATGTTTCTGACCACCACGGACGGGGTCCGGCTGGCTCAGGAACTCCGCAATCTCCTGGCCCAGGTCAGGAAGGTGGACATTGGCGTCTTCCCCTCCGCCCTGCTGCTGTCCTCTGTGGCCAAGAAGCTTGAGGAAAGCAACATCATCGTGGGTGCCCAGAATGTCCACGCCAAGGGCTTCGGCGCCTTCACCGGCGAAAACTCCGTCTCCCAGCTCAAGGACGCCGGCGCCACCTGGTGCCTGGTGGGCCACAGCGAACGCCGCAAGATCTTCGGAGAGACGGACGCCGACTGCAACCGCAAGACCAAGGAACTGCACGCCGAGGGCGTGAATGTCATCTTCTGCCTTGGCGAGACCATCGAAGAGCGCGAAGGTGGCACCACCTTCAAGGTCCTCGAGAGGCAACTGCGCGTGGGTCTGGAAGGCCTCAAGGCCCCCTTCCCCGCCCAGCTGGTCCTGGCCTACGAGCCCGTCTGGGCCATCGGCACGGGCCGCAACGCCACCCCCGAGCAGGTCGAAGAGGTCCACTGCTGGATCCGCGACTGGCTCAAAGAGCGCTTCGGGGGCGCCGTTGGTGAGACCATTCTGATTCAGTACGGCGGGTCCGTGAAACCCGAGAACGCCGCCGAACTGTTGAAGGTGAAGAATGTGGATGGGGCCCTTGTGGGAGGCGCAAGCCTCAAGGCCGAGTCCTTTGTAGCAATCGTCAAAGCAGCGCTGTAACTGGAGGTTCTCTAATGTTTCTGACCATTCTCGTGATCATGTATGTCATCGCCTGTCTGTTCATGATGCTCATCGTGCTGCTGCAGCCCGGCAAGGGCGGCGGCATGGGCACCACCTTCGGCGGCGCCGGCGGATCCTCCACCTCCGTCTTCGGGGGCCGCGGGGCCGCCACCTTCCTCAGCAAGATGACCTGGGTCATGGCGGCCCTGTTCGTCATCCTGTCTGTGGGCATCAGCCTCAACCTGTCCCACCGGAAGGCCGCTGTTGATCCCTCCATGGCCAAGGACCCCACCCCCGCCGCCGCGCCCGCGCCCGCCGCGCCTGCGCCCGCTGCTGCTCCCGTGGCTGCCCCGGCCCCCGCCGCTGCTCCGGCCCCCGCCGCTGCCCCGGTTGAGGCTCCGGCCGCCCCCGCAGCCTCCGCCGAGGCTCCCGCCGCCAAGTAGTCACCGCGCCTTCGTTGAATCAGCCTTTGGTTGTTTCCCCAAGGTCCTTCGGCTAGACTCCGCCCGCGCGAATGTGTCGCAGGCGGGGAACTCAAATGAACAGCTGTCGTTACCATCTCGCAGCCGCGGCTGTGATGCTGCTGGCTCTCTGCTCCGCCTGTGGGGCCCCAGCCTCCAAGGCCCCAGGCTTTGGGGGGGACCTGTTGGAAGACACCCTGGGCTTTGATCTCCAAGTCGAGGTAAGCCCAGACAGCTCCGACACTTCAAACCCCGACACTTCAAACCCCGACACTTCCAACCCCGACACTTCTCACCCCGACACTTCTCACCCCGACACTTCTTCCTCCGACACTTCTCACCCCGACACTTCTTCCTCCGACACTTCTCACCCCGACACTTCTTCCTCCGACACCTCCGACCCCGACACTTCTTCCTCCGACACCTCTTCCTCCGACACCTCTTCCTCCGACACTTCCGACCCCGACACTTCCGACCCAGACACTTCCGACCCCGACACTTCCCCCTCCGACACTTCTGACCCCGACACCGCGGACACCTTCCCGACGGACACCGCTGACCCGCAAACCGATTCGGTCCAGCCGGAATGCGCGGAGGACCAGGACTGCCAGGAGTTGCTTGCCCCTCTGCCCCTTTGCGTGGCAGCTGTCTGCCTCCCAGACGGCCATTGTGACACAGTGGTGGCCCTAGACTTCAGCCCCTGCGACGACGGCAACCCCTGCACCACGGGTGATGCCTGTCTCCAAGAGCTTTGCATGGGCTATGAAGTAATTTGCAATGATTTCAATGAGTGTACCACAGATATATGTAATGACACTTCTGGTTTGTGCTCGTACCTTTCAAGCCCCGGCCCGTGCAGCGACGGCGACCCCTGCACCGAAGGGGACCTCTGCCTGGACGGAAAGTGTAGCGGGGTGCCCGTCTCCTGCGACGACCAGAACCCCTGCACCGGGGATCTCTGCGGCGAGGACGGCAAGTGCGTGCACAGCGACCTGGACTGGCCCTGCGACGACGGCGACGCCTGCACCTTTGGCGACCGCTGCAAGCTGGGCAACTGCGAGGGCGCCGAGGTGGCCTGCAGCGACGGGCTGCCTTGCACGGTGGACTCCTGCGACCCCGCTACGGGCTGCAAGGCCGACCCCCTGCCCCTGGCCGGAAAACCCTGCGATGATGGAAGCGCCTGCACGAGGGATGATGTCTGCGTTGCCGGCTACTGTGAAGGCACCAAGACGACCTGCCACGACGGCAACGACTGCACCACCGACGCCTGCGACCCCGCCAGCGGCTGCGCCTTCCCACCCGCCGCCCCCGGCCCCTGCAACGACGGTGACGCCTGCACCCTTCAGGATGCCTGCACCAACGGCCACTGCCTTGGCCAGCCCCTGCAGTGCAACGACCTGAACCCCTGCACCGAAAACAAGTGCGACCCCGCCCGGGGCGAGTGTGTGTTCCCCGTGGTGCCGGACTCCCCCGCCGCCCCCTGCGACGACCAGAACCCCTGCACCACCTCCTCCGCCTGCCTCGCCGGAGTCTGCACCGGCCTGGCCGATACGAACTGTGATGACGGCGACCTGTGCACCCTGGATTATTGCAACCAGGGCACCGGCGCCTGCGTGCATGTGAACAACTCGGCGGCCTGCGACGACGGCGACAAGTGCACCCTGGTGGACATCTGCCAGAACGGCCACTGCGTCGGCAACGGCACCGTCCAGTGCTACGACTTCAATGGCTGCACCGACGACTCCTGCGACCCCGCCAAAGGCTGCACCTTCACCAACAACAACGCCCCCTGCGAGGACTTCGACTTCTGCACCACCAACGACCTTTGCGAGGGGGGCACCTGCAAGGCGGGCCTGCGCGTCTGCGACTGTATGAACACGCCCCAGTGCGCTGTTCTGGAAGACGGGGACCCCTGCAACGGCACCCTGGTGTGCCGCTTTGGCGAGTGCGTCGTGGACCCCGCCACCGTCCCCTCCTGTGACCCCTCCGGCGACACCCAGTGCCGCAGCAACCAGTGCAACCACACCACGGGCAAGTGCGAACTGGCCACCGCCGCCAACGGCCTGCCCTGCAACGACCAGGACGCCTGCACCAGCGGCGAGTCCTGCCAGGAGGGCGCCTGCACGGGCAATCCCGTCACCTGCCCGGACGACGCCAACCAGTGCACCGACCAGTCCTGCGACCCGGCCCTGGGCTGTGTCGTCTCCAAACCCTCCCGGCCCTGCGACGACGGCGACGCCTGCACCCTTGACGACACCTGCAACGACGGCGTCTGCACCAGCACTCCCAAGGACTGCGCCGACACCAACCCCTGCACCGACGACTACTGCGCCCCCGTGGGTGGCCAGCCCCGCTGCGTCCACGAGTACAACACCAGCCCCTGCAATGACAGCAACGCCTGCACGGCCAACGACACCTGCGCCAGTGCCGCCTGCGTTGGCACCACCGTCCCCTGCGACGACTCCAACCCCTGCACCGCAGACTCCTGCGACCCTGCCAGCGGCTGCGTCTTTACCAACGCCGACGGCGTTTGCGACGACGCCAAGCCCTGCACCCTGGACGACACCTGCGTGGGCGGCACCTGCCTGGGCAAGGACAAGGTCTGTGACGACGGAAAGCTGTGCACCGACGATAACTGCGACCCCGCCACCGGCGGCTGCCGCTTCCTATCCAACACCCTCCCCTGCACGGACAACTCCCTGTGCACCACCGGCGACATCTGCCAGGACGGAGCCTGCGTCGCAACGCCCCTGGTCTGCGACGACTCCGACCCCTGCACGGACGACTCCTGCAACCCCAGCGTGGGCTGCATCTTCGCCTTCAATACCGCGCCCTGCGACGACTCCAAGCCCTGCACCGAGAACGACACCTGCGCCAACGGGGCCTGCCTGGGTAGCGCCGTGAACTGCAACGACGGGAACCTCTGCACAGACGATAGCTGCAATCCCGACACTGGCGACTGCGTCCACACACCCAACTTCATGCCCTGCTACGACGGCGACCCCTGCACCATGGCTGACTTCTGCACCGGCGGCACCTGCAAGGGTCTGGCCCCGGCCAACTGCAACGACAACATCGCCTGCACCACGGACAGTTGCCTGAAATTCGTCGGCTGCATGCACATGCCAAATGCCAGCGCCTGCAACGACAACAACCCCTGCACCACCGAGTCCTGCCAGGCATCAACCGGCTGCGTCTTCAGCGCCGTTGGGGGCTCCTGCAACGACAACAACCCCTGCACCGAGAACGACACCTGCACAGGCGGCACCTGCAAGGGCACCGTCAAGGTCTGCCTGGACGCCAACCCCTGCACCGACGATTACTGCGACTCGGACCTTGGTGGCTGCGCCTTCGTGGCCAACACGGCCTCCTGCAGTGACCTCAACCCCTGCACCGACCAGGACCTGTGCCTCAACGGTTCCTGCCTCCCTGGTTCTTTGGTCCTCTGCAACGACAACAACCCCTGCACCACAGATGTGTGCCTCCCCGCCAAGGGCTGCACCTTCCTGCCCACCCCCGGCGGGGGCTGCGACGATCTAGACTCCTGCACCGGCCCTGACCAATGCCAGGATGATGGCCAGTGCGCGGGCGCGCCCATCGCTGACTGCTGCAACGACGACTCCGACTGCCCCAGCACCTACCCCTGCTACCAGGGCGAGTGCGACCTGCCCACGGCGACCTGCGTCTATTACCTCAAGACCTGCAGCGACGGCCTGGCCTGCACCCTGGATGTCTGCGCCCCCACCAGTGGCGCCTGCAGCAACCCCATCCTGGCCAGCGAGCAGACCCTCTTCTTTGATGACTTCAGCACGGACAACGGCGGCTGGGTGATCCAAGCAGGCCCCGGCTTCAACGAGGGGGATGTGGTGGCCGACCAGGTCCAGTGGCACCGCGGCACCTGGCCAAATTTCTCGCCCACCCACGCCCTCATCTCCAGCGACCCGACCACCACCCTCTACGCCTTCGAGGCCCCCTACACGGTCATCGACGCCCAGGCAGCCTCCCCCGCCATCTACCTGGAGCCCGGCGCCCAGGCCAACCTGACCTTTCAACTCTACAGTGACATCGAGGATGGCTACGACGAGCTGCGGGTCTTCATCTGGACCCCCGACGCCTCGGCAGTCATGGTGGGCACCCACAACACCCGCAATCAGGCCTGGGAGGCGGTCAGCTACAACCTGGATGCCTACGCCGGCAAGACCCTGCGGGTGATCTTCCAGTTCGTGGTCTTCGACTCCAACGAGAACGCCTACCCAGGCTTCGCGGTGGACGATGTCCGCGTGAGCGTCCTGGCCAAGACCGGCTGCTGCAACAACGATGCCGGCTGCACCGACAATGACCTGTGCACCCTGGAGACCTGCTCGACCAGCCATGCCTGCAGCGCTGCCCCAGTCCCCGGAACCTGGCTGACCCAGCACTGGGAGACGCTAGCCATCCCCGGGAGTTGGAAGTCCACCATGACCAACGGCGGCTATCAGGTCACCGTGACCGGTCGTCGCTCCGTCTCGACGCCCTACTCCGTCTACTTTGGCGAACCCGCCATGCAGATGATCTACCCCATGCCCGGAATGGTCACCCTGGAGTCCCCGCTTCTGGACCTCACCAACGCCAAGACACCCGTGCTGTCCTACAAGCTCTGGGCCGACTTCCAGATGCCCGGGTGCGTTTACGCCTCCTTCCATACGCGCTACCGTACCCCGGTCTCCAGTGCCATCAACCTGAACAGCAGGTGTACCGGCACCAACGGCCTCTTCGAGGAGGTCCGCATACCCCTCTCGTCCCTGGTGGGCCAGAAGGTCTACATCTCCTTCCAGCTCCGCTCCGACACCACCTACATGCCCAAGGGTGAGGGCGCCTATCTAGATGATCTCAAGATCGAGGATGAGGGTTTGGTAGAAGCCACCTGCTGCTTCAACTCCACCGAGTGCCAGGCCACCCAGACCTGCCAGGGCCAGGCCGGCGGGGGGTTCTGCCTCTAGAGGTAGTCTAGCCAAGAGGATCCGCTTGCTTCGCGCGCGGCTGGGTCGTAGTGGGGTCGGTGTTTCGCCCTGATCCGCTTGCTTCGCGCGCGGCTGGGAACGCGGTCCGTTGTGTGGTTGGGTCGCGGGTGGCGGCGGTCAGTCCCGGGGCTGGTCCTTGTCCAGGCAGCAGTTCTTGTACTTCTTGCCTGAACCACAGTGGCAGGGGTCGTTGCGGCCCGTCTTGGGGACCTCCCGGCGGACGGTCTTGGGCTTGGGGGGCGCGGCAGCCGCGGCGGCCTGCTGCTGGCTGGCCTGGGAGCTGTACTGAAGCTGCTGCTTCTGGCGGCTGCGATGGTCCCGCAGGGCCTCCACTTCGCTCTCGCTGCGGACCTCCACCCGGTACAGGAAGCGCATCAGGTTCTCTTTGATTCGCGCGATCATGTCCTGGAAGAGGTTGTAGCCTTCTTTCTTGTAGATGATCTTGGGGTCCTTCTGGGCATAGGCCTCCAGATAGACGCCCTCCTTGAGGTGATCCATCCCCAGCAGGTGGTCCTTCCACTGGCGGTCCAGCTCCCGCAGGAACTGGTCCCGCTCGTAGAGGCGCCAGCGGATCTCCGCCACCTTCTTGGCGGTCTGCTCGTCTTCGTTTCGTTCAATCTGGCGCACCAGGGACAGGCTCTCGAAGATCCGCGTCTCGCGCTCCTCGTAGCGGGCCCGCATGGCCTTGGACAGGGCCTCGAAGATGGCATCCCGATTCCGAGCCACGCCCTCCAAGGGGTTCCCCTC
This sequence comes from uncultured Myxococcales bacterium, assembly GCA_964565265.1. Classification (GTDB taxonomy): domain Bacteria; phylum Myxococcota_A; class UBA9042; order CAIXZC01; family CAIXZC01; genus CAIXZC01. The sequence goes on along the minus strand of CAZMEC010000072.1, from coordinate 2,872 downwards.
GGGCGAGAACACATAGTTGATGCTCTCCAGGAACTCGTCCCAGGCCCACTCCTCGGCGTTGACGCCCTGGGGACAGTACTGCTCCACCAGCATGTCCACCACATCTTCCATGCTCTCCATGATCTTGTCGTGGACGGTGCTGCCCTCCAGGATGGACCGGCGCAACTGGTAGATGGTGAGGCGCTGCTGGTTCATCACATCGTCGTACTCCAGCAGGCTCTTTCTCATGTCGAAGTTGTGCCCTTCGACCCGCTTCTGGGCACTCTCGATGGCCTTGGAGATCCAACGGTGGATGATGGGCTCGTCCTCGGGCACATTGAGCATGTTCATGATCTTTTCGACGCGCTCGGCCCCGAAGATCCGCAGCAAATCATCCTGCAAGGACATGTAGAAGCGACTGCGCCCCGGGTCGCCCTGACGCCCCGCGCGGCCTCGCAACTGGTTGTCGATGCGGCGGCTCTCATGGCGCTCGGTACCAATCACATAGAGGCCCCCGACGGCCAGAACATCCTGGTGTTCGGCGGCGCAGACTTCCTTGTAGCGCTTGAGCCCTTCCTCGAAGGCCTGGGCGCTGTCCATGGTCATGGCATTCCGGGCCAGGTATTCGGGGTTGCCGCCCAGCAGAATGTCTGTACCACGGCCGGCCATGTTGGTGGAGATGGTCACCGCGCCCTTGCGGCCCGCCTGGGCGATGATCTCGGCCTCCCGGGCGTGGTTCTTGGCGTTCAAGACATGGTGGGGGATGTTCTCGGCCCTCAGCAGCCGGGCCACCAACTCGGACTTCTCCACGCTGACCGTACCCACCAGCACCGGCTGGCCCCGCTGGTGGCACTCCCGGATGTCGTCCACCACGGCCTTGAACTTGGCCCGCTCGGTCTTGTAGACCACATCGTCTTCGTCCTTGCGGATCATGTCCTGGTTGGTGGGAATGACCAGCACATCCAGGTCGTAGATCTTCGCGAATTCCTCGGCCTCGGTGTCCGCCGTGCCGGTCATGCCGGACAGCTTGCGGTACATGCGGAAGAGGTTCTGGAAGGTGATGGTGGCCAGGGTCTGATTCTCGGCCTCGATCTTCACGCCTTCCTTGGCCTCTATGGCCTGGTGCAGGCCGTCGGACCAGCGCCGCCCGGGCATCTTGCGGCCCGTGAACTCGTCGATGATCACCACCTTGCCCTCTTCCAGCAGGTAGTTCACATCCTTCTTGAACAGCGTGTGGGCCCGCAGCCCCTGGTTGATGTGGTGCAGCCATTCCATGTTGGCCGCGTCATACAGGTTCCCCTGCCCCAGGCGGCGCTCGACCTTGTCGATGCCCGTCTCCGTGAGGGTCACGGTGCTGCTCTTCTCATCCACCAGATAGTCCTGGTCCTTCTTGAGGAAGGGGATGATGGAGTTGGCCTTGTAGTACTTGTCCGTGCTCTCTTCCGAGGGCCCGGAGATGATCAGCGGCGTCCTCGCTTCGTCGATGAGGATGCTGTCGACCTCGTCCACGATGGCGTAGTTGAAGGCCCGGGCGCGCTCTTTCTCGGTCTGGGCCTTGTCGTCCCAGTAGTAGCGGTGGACCAGTTGGCTGAACTCGAACTTCATGTTGTCGCGGAGGTAGTCGAAGCCGAACTCGTTGTTGGTGCCGTAGGTCACATCACAGGCGTAGGCAGCCTTGCGCTCCTCGTCATCAAGCCCGTGCACGATGACGCCGGTGGTCAACCCCAGGAACCCATACAGCCGCCCCATCCACTCCGCGTCGCGCTTGGCCAGGTAGTCGTTCACCGTGACCACATGGACGCCCTTGCCCTCCAGCGCGTTCAGATAGACGGGCAGGGTGGCCACCAGGGTCTTGCCTTCACCCGTGCGCATCTCGGAGATATTACCCTTGTGCAGTGCAACACCGCCGATGAGCTGCACATCGTAGTGCCTCATCTTCAGCGCCCGGCGGGATCCCTCGCGGCATACCGCAAAGGCCTCCGGCAGGAGGGCGTCCAGAGTCTCTCCCTTGGCCAGCCGCGCCCGGAACTCCGCCGTCTTGGCCACCAGGGCCCCATCGTCCAGCGCCTGCATGGCTGGCTCCAGGGCATTTATTGAATGCACCAGGGGAAAGAACGACTTGATGATCCGTTCGTTCCTGGTGCCCAGCAGCTTGCGCAGAATAGCCGAGATCATGCTTCCTCCGGATGGTCTGCCGGCCCAAACCGGCGACCGCGTCAATGTATTGCGCCGGGGGGCACTCGTCAACCGCGTTGGGGCACTATTTCGAGGGGAAGACGGGGGTCTGGCGTCAATTCCGGCGGAAACTGCCGGTGGTGCCACCCACGGAGCCACCGGGGGGCTTGCTACCGGGGTTGATCACCGTGGTGGTGGTGGCAGTGAGGCGGCGCTCCAACTCCCGGGCGGCGGCCAGGGCCAGGGCCTTGAGTTCCTGGGGCATCTCCTCCGCCTTCTGCTTCAGCCGGTACAACAGGTCCCGGTCGCCAATGCGCACCAGGGTCCGCAGGATCTCCGAGCGGATCTTCTCAAGGGTGGGCGAGGTCTTCAGGCGCCACCGGTCAATCAGCCGCGCCGGCTTGGTGTACAGCAGGTCCATCAGCACATTGGAGGCCTGGACGCCGTCATCCGTGACGAACTCACCCAGGGAGCCCACCGCCGACAGGGCCGACAGCACCAACGGCTCATCCTCCGCCTCCAGCTCCTTCTCAGGCCGCAGGATGTCCACCAGGCGCCGCCGGAAGGCCCCCCGCATGGAGCCAATCTCCGCCAGCAGCAGCAGCACTCGCCGCTGCACCTTCCAGTCCGGGTCATCCAGCAGCAACACCAGATGTTGTTCGGACTCCTTGCCCAGGTTGTTGAACAGGTACTGGGCCACCTGCTCGCGCACCCGGGG
>CAZMEC010000071.1:8635-14400 GCA_964565265.1 uncultured Myxococcales bacterium | reverse complement strand
GGAGCTGCTGCTTCTCTTCCATCTCGGCCTTGAGGGCCAGGAACTCGCGGGCCAGCTCCACGGAGGCCAGGGCGCCGTCCGCCAGGCTGCCCAGCGTGGCCTTCTCGAAGTAACCCAGGGCGCTGACATCCTTTTGCTTGGCCTTGACCTCGGCCAGCGCAGCCACGGCGCCATCCGTGCCCAGGTGCTTGAGGCCGGCGAGGGCAAACAGCCGGGTGACGATCATCTTGGCCTCAAGGTTGGCCTTGAGCTCTTTCAAAAGGGTGGCGTCCAGGGCGGCCGCCAGCTCCTTCTTGAACACCGGATCGGTGTTGATGTCGGGGACCTCGGCGGGGGCAGCGGCCTGGCCCTCAGGGGCGGGGGCAGCGGCGGGGGCTGCGGGGGGCCAACGGCCATCCTTCTCCCACTGCTTCTTGAGCTGGGCAGCCTGGCTGTTGATCTGGGTATCCAGGTAGTCTCCCATGACGCCGTAGAGGAAGCCGCCCACGGTCAGGTACTTGCGGGACATCCAGACCTTGAGGGTCTTCTGGACCTCGCCCTTGCCGTCCTTCTCTTCGTCAAACATGGAGACCTTGTCCAGCCCGGTGAAGCCCGAGCGGGCCAGGATCTCGGTGGCCCAGTCCACGCGCTTGCTGCCGTTCAGGAGGGGCATGCGCCGCAGCATCACGGGGATGAGCTTGTCAGCGTGGAGGACCTTCTCGTTCTCGGGGATGACCTTGTCAAACAGCTCGTGGGCCCGGACCAGGGCCTCCATCTGGGTGCCGCGATCCAGGTCGGGGTGTTCGGACAGCTCGAGCAGGTAGAGGACGGCGGGCATGTTGTAGAACTTCTCCAGGATGATCAGATCCTGCCGCCGGAAGTAGGCATCCTTGTTGACCTTCATCTCCGCAAAGAGGTTGTTGTGGGAGATCTTGAGGGAGGCCAGGGTCCGCTCCGTGAGGGCCTTGTCCTGGAAGGCCAGGAGGAAGTCGATCCAGTCGAAGATGCTGAACTCGCGGGTCTCCAGGCCCTTTTCGATCATGATGAGGGCGGCCTCGGTGCTGTATTTTTCAAGCTCCCGGACCTGGGGGAAGCTGATGCGGTTCTGGACCTTGGCCCAGACCTCATCCTTGGTCATCTCGTGCTTGATGTCGGAGAAGGCCCAGGTGGCCAGCTCCTTCTGGATCATGTCCCGCTTCTGGTCGTCCAGCATGGCCAGGATGGACAGCATGGTGTCCCGCGCCCGGGCGGTGAACTCCTGGTTGGTGCCCTTTAGGTACTCCAACAATTTGTCCGCCAGGGTGCTGACCAGTTGGGCCTGCTCGGGGTTGTCCCGGACCATGCCGCGGATCTTCTCGCCGGCGCCGTTCTCCACCAGGACGGTGAGGGCCCGAACCTTGGTCTCAAAGGGAACCTGGGGGTCATTGACCACCTGGTTCATCATCTTGAAGCCTTCCTCGTTGTGGGACCATTTCTGCAGGTCCTCGTCGGTGATGGGACCGCAGGCCCCAAGGACCAGTCCAAGCACAAGCAGCCCAACGAAGCGGAACAAGGTGACTTTGAAGCCCATAATGTCTCCTCCATATCTCAAGATAGACCAATACCCCTTAGACTTGAGGACGAACAATAGCATCCCTGCCTGTGGTGTCAAGGCCGTAGGCGCCCCGGATTGGCGGCCTCTTCGTGCTCAAACAGATGGGTGCATTCGGGCCTCTGGTCCGGCTCCACCGTGACCGTGCAGCGGTGCGTCTGGCTGAGGTGCCGAAGCTCGATCTTGTGCCTGCCGACGGTCACCGGGTAGTTCTTGGGATCACCATTCTTGGCCACGAACCTGCCGTCTATGTAGATCTCCGCCCAGGGGTCAGGACTGATGAAGACCAGGCCCATCTCCGGGGCTGGCCGCAGCGCCGGAGCGGAGGCCGGGACCTGCGGCTCCTGGGGGCTGGGCTGGGGGTCTGGGTCCCCGGGGAGGGGGCGCGGCCCTCGGGTGCTTCGGGGTGTGGCGGGGGCTTGGTGGGGCGGCGTCTGGGGCTCCGGCCTGGGGCCCCTTCGGGCAGCCCTCCAGACCTCCCGCGCCTCTGCCGGGGCCTGGTCCTGGTCCATCCTCGGGGGCATCTGCTCGGAGGGTTCCCCAGGCACCTTGGCCTCCAGGGCCAGCAACTCCAGCAGGCGCTGTTCCAGGCCCTCACCCTTCAGGACCCCCTCGGGGTAATGGGTCTGCCCCGGCGTGGCCTCCTCTGAGGACTCCTCCTCGGGGGGGCGTTGGGGGCCTCCGGTGGGCTTCATCTCCTGCACTGGCTTGGAATTGTCCCGGGGCGTAAAGGTCCCCCCTTGGGCCCCCACCCGCGGGCCCTGGGGCGTGGGCAGGAGGATCAGCAGCCAGGCGGCCACAGCCACCAGGGAGGCCAGCCCAGCCCCCAGCACGAGCCACCGGCTGGGCGGCACCCTTGGCAGCCTGGGCAAGCGGGAGACCCGGGGGGGCACCTGATCCCAAGGGATGAAACCGCTCGGGGTTGCCGGTGGGCCAGCCGGGGGGGCGCCCTGGAGGGGCTGGCCGCCGGCGTTGCCAAGCTTCCTGGTGGCCTCGCCGTCCAGGCCCGGCTCCCGGGCCGCCCAGGGGTGGAGGCCCTCCAGGTAGCCCACGATGTCCTCGGGGAACAGCTCGGCCAGCAGCGCCACCAGGGCGTTGGTGCCCGGCTCGGAGGGCCTGGAGAAGAGCTGGGAGGAGAGCCTCTCGTAGAGGTGCAGGATGCTTGGGAAGCGGTCCTTGGGATCCTTGGCAAGGCAGGCCAGGACCAGGGCCGAGACTTCCTTGGGAACCTTGGGGTTGAGGCTGTGGGGCGGGGGGACCTCGCAGGCCATGAGCTTGCGGATGGTGGCGGCCTCGTTGTCGTCTCCAAAGAGGCGGCGGCCGGTGAGCAACTCCCAGAACACCACCCCAAGTGAGAAAAGATCGGCCCGGGCGTCCACCGGTTGGCCCAGCGCCTGCTCCGGGGACATGTAGGCGTTCTTGCCCTTGACCTGGCCCGCGCTGGTGACGGCGAGGCTGCCCGCGGCCTTGGCGATGCCAAAGTCCAGCAGCTTCACCTCGCCCCCAAAAGAGATCATTATGTTTTGAGGACTTACATCCCGATGAACGATCAGAAGGGGCCGGGAGAACTCCCGCTTGGTGTGGACATAGTAGAGGCCCTTGGCCACCTCCAGAATGATGGCCGCGGCGGTCTGCCAGGGCAGGCTCCGATTGAGCTGGCCGCAGCGCTCCAGGACTGACCGGAGGTCCTTGCCTTCGATGTACTCCATGGCCAGATAGGGCACGCCGTCTTCAATGTCGAAGTCGTAGATCTGGGCGATGTTGGCGTGGCTCAAGCGGGCCCCAATGGCGGCCTCGTCCATGAACATGGTGCGAAACTCGGGGTCCTCGGCAAAGCATGGCAGGACCGCCTTCAACGCCACCTTCCGGCGAAAATCCCCGGGCCCATCCACCACCCCGAGGTAGACCTCGGCCATGCCGCCACTGCGGAGCTTTTGAAGGAGGGTGTAGCGGCCCAGTTTCCGGTTCATGTCCTCGAGCCGTTGGCAGTCATCCACTTTCGGGCAGCCAGCAGGGCCACCGGGGAAATCATTGCAATGAGCCCGTAGAGGAACCACATGGTCCCCGTGTCCTGGGGGCCGATGAGGGGGCAGTAGCGGGAGAGGAACCAGCCCGAGTAGAGCCCCGTGAGGACCTTGGTAAGGAACCAGGGGAACTGGCCAATGCCCATGTAGGCCCCCGTCTTGCCCTCCGGAGCGATCTCGGCGATCCAGGCCAGGAACCGGGGCTGCCACATGGCCTCACCCACGGAGACCAGGAGGATGTAGACCATCAAGAGGGACTGGCTGGGGGCCAGGGCCAGCAGGAAGGTGGGGGCGGCCATCACCAGGGTGCCCAGGATCATCATGGGATAGACCCGGGCCTTGATGGTCAGGACCGCCACCACGGGGGACAGCACGAAGATCAGGAGGGGGTTCAGGTTGGAGAAGAACTCGAAGTTCTCCCCCACGGTGCTGCCGCTGAAGGCCCTGTCAATGAAGTAGGGGAGGGTGAGCCAGTTGTGGGCAAAGAGGGTCTGGACGGGGATGAGGACGGAGATGAAGAACACGAAGCGCAAATCGTTGAAGGGGTGGTCCGGCTTGTGGCGCAGCAGGAAGTGCCCCGTGGCCAGGACCAGCAGGCCCAGCAGCAGGGCCATCCCCACCGCCGCGGCCCCCAGCCCCCCCAGGCGGGTCAAGGGCGCGCGCTGATCCAGGCGGGCCACGGAGAGGGCCAGGGTGTTGGAGGCGTCCCCCGCCAGCCCCAGGGCCGAGGCCCAGAGTTCGACGGGGAGCTCGCCGGGGCGCCCCATGAGCCCCGAGGCCGGGTCCTTCGCCAGGGCGATGCCCAGGTTGGTCAGCAGGGCCGAGGCCATCAGCTTGGAGGCCTCCGCGCCGGGTCCGCCTCCCTCCGGTCGGGCCAGGATCTCCAGGGCGCGGGCCTGGGCCCCCAGCAGGGTCCCCATGGCCCCCCCAATCCCCGCCTGATTGAGCCTCACCGACAGGGCCCAGAGCAGCTCCTTTTCGGACAGGTTGGCCAGGGCCAACATGGGGGTCAGCTTCTCCTTGGCCAGGGCTGGGGCTCCGGGCTCTTTCATACGGGCGGCCAGGCCCTCCAGGGCGGCCTCGTCCAGGGGCCCCGCCAGGCAGTAGGCGGCGGCCAGCATCTCCAGGCCGATGAGGCGCAGATCCTCGGCGCGGCCACTGCCCGCGACGGAGTAGGAGGGCGAGTACCCGGCACCAAACACACTGGCCACCCCGGTGCTGATCACCGCCACGGCCTTGGCGCTGGCCCGCAGATGGGGGGGGCCGTCGGCGGGCAGGAGGGCGGCGGAGACCTTGAGCTCTTCTGCCTTGGCGCTGATGACCGCGGGCTTCCAGGAACCCGGCACGGCGGTGGCGCGGGACAGGCCTGCCAGGCCTTCATCGAAGGGTGAGGGGAGGGGCTTCATGGCGTTGAACAGGAAGACCACCGCCAGGCCCGTCACCAGGCTGGCCACCAGCAAGGCCACGAAGGCGGGCCGCTGGATCAGGGACTTCTCTGGCCCCTGGTCCTTCTTGGGAGGCGTGATGACCGTCAGGGTGTCCCGGGTCACGGTCCTGCGGGTCAGCAGGAAGAAGGTGGTCAGGAGGGCCACCAGGGTCAGGGACACATAGGTCCAAAAGACTCCCCCGATGCCCGCCGCCTGGCGCACCGGCGGGGAGATGAGGCCCGAGAAGAAGGCGCCGAAGTTCATCAGGCCATAGACCATGGCGTAGCCCACGGAGGCGGTCTTCTGGTCCGTGAACTGCTTGATGCCGGAGTAGGCCGCGGGCTGGTACATGCCGTAGCCGATGATGACCAGGAAGAGGCCGAAGAACACGGCCCCGAGCACCGAGAACGAGTCGTTGCCGAAGAGGCCGCTGGAGCCCGCCAGGAAGAAGCGGCCAGCCAGCATCAGGCCCAGGGACACCAGCAGGGCCTTGCGTACCCCGATGCGGTCCGCCACCCCGCCCAGGAACAGCATGGACAGGGTGATGCCGCCGGTGAAGGCGCTGTAGACCCAGCCGGCGTGGAGGTCCGTAAGCCCCACATCCTCAGACAGGTACTTGCCCAGGACCGTCAGGATCCCGAAATAGACCAGGCCCTCCAGCACATAGGGGATGTAGACGCCCCACATGGCCCGAGGCGCGTGGGACAGGGACTTGAAGGGGTCCCACAGCTCTCGCAGCGCCTT
>CAZMEC010000071.1:1479-8535 GCA_964565265.1 uncultured Myxococcales bacterium | reverse complement strand
AACCGTGCTCGGGTTAGGTAGTAGCACCCGAAAGGATGGGCCCATGTTCAGACAGGCCTCACTAGCTTTGCTCTCGTGGCTCTTGCTGGCAGCGCCGGGTTGCTCCAGTGATGGAAGCAAACCTGGCACCGATGCCCAGCTCCCCGAGGTGCTTGATACCCTGGTTGACACCTCCCCCGGGGACACTGCCCAGGACACCTTGGAGGTCCTGGCAGACCTGCGCGACACCCTGGATCTGCCGGACGGCGCCACGGATACGGGGCCCCTCCCGGATACGGACGCAGCCCCGGACCTGGAGACCTCAAGTGATGTACCAAAGGACCTGGGGCAGGACCTGGAGGTCCACCTGGGGGAAACCACTGACCCCGACGCCGGCACCCTGGACGGGGCCACCGACACGGGCTCCCCTGACACCTCCCCTGACACCCTCCAGGACACCGTTCAGGCCCCAGACACCACCGAACTGCCCTCCGACGAGTACTACTCCTCTGCCGAGCTGGCCATCCGCATCCTGGGTCCCGACTCCAGCGGCTGGGGGGCCGTGGTGGGCGGCGTCATCACCGTGTCCGGCGTGGTCATGGGCCAGCCCGACCGAATCGAGTGGGAGATAGACTCCGACGAGGACCAGGGCGGCTTCAGCACGGGCCTGCCCTTCTTCGTCACCAGCAAGATCGTCCTGACCCCCGGCGACAATCTCGTCACCGTGTACGCCAAGAAGGGCCAGAAGCTGGTGCAGGACAGCATCCGCATCACCTACAACCCGGCCTTCCAGTTTGGCAGTCGCCTGGAGGTCCGCCCGGGGGGCATCTTCGTGGGCGAAAAGAACGAGCTGGTCTTCACCATGGCTGGCGGCATCTACAACAACTACGATCCCCTCACCCTCAAGCTTTGCGAAAGCACCCCCAGCGGCATCTGCGTCAGCGATGTCCACCAGATGGTGGACGACGGCCAGGTGGAGGTCTCGGGCGACGAGGTGGGGGACGACGGGGTCTACACCTGGAAGCGCAGCTATCAGTTCACCGAGGCGGGCCGCCTTTGCTTCCGGGCCCATGTCCTCGTGGCCGCGGGCTACCAGCACTACACCGCCTACAGCCCCGTGACCTGCGTGGATGTGGTGGACCACCTCACCAAGGCCTCCTGCGAGGCCATCCGCGGCCTCCACCAGCAGGCCAACAACCTCTACGGCACCACCCTCGTCGCCTCGGGCAGCGAGGCCCAGGCCCAGGCGGCGGTGGTGTCGCTGCTCAAGGGTCAAAGTCAGGTGGCCGAGGTGGGCACCGTGGTGGCGGGCCAGGGGGTCTGGGTGCGGTACAAGTCGGGCATCCTGGGCGCCCTCAATTTCCGCAGGGCGGGCACCCGCGGGGGCTACGAAGAGGACCCCGAGCCGCCCCCAACGGAGCCCGGCTCAATCCTGGCGGCCCTGGGCGAGACGGAGGTCAAGATCGGGTCCAAGGAGGCCCTCATCCTGTCCCCCTTCCGGTCGGAGTTCGGCGTCCAGGACGAGGGCAACTTCGTCTACAACCTCCTCAAGAAGTCCGAGTGCCCCCCCTATGTCATCTCGGGCCCCTACAACGACTATGGCGCCGGCCTGGAGCTGTTCCAGAACCTGCGCCGCTACGGCATCGTGGCCCTGGTGACCCATGGCGACGCCTACTTCCGGCAGCTCCCCGACGAATACAAAGAGGACTACGGCTGGCACCACCTGGGCTCCCAGGAGGTCCTGTGGACCGGCGAGGCCCTGGACTGCAACCGCCTCCTCCAGGAGCAGGCCTTCTGTGGCGACGAGGGCCCCTGCCCCATGGGCACCAACTGCGTCCTCACCCAGAGCAGCGGCCAGGGCAACTCCAAGGTCCGGGGCGTCTGCGTGGACAACAAACAGATTGACCTCATGCGAGGGCGGCTGGTGCTGGGCGTGGACCGCTACGGCGTCCTGCCCGCCCACATAGCCCGCCACCGGGGCGAGGGTTACCCCCAAAGCCTCATCTACCTGGGCGCCTGCCGCTCCCTCTGGAACGGCACCCTGGCCATGGAGCTCTTTGCCGCCGGCGCCACCACCATCGCCGGCTTCTCCGGCGTCGTCACCAGCAAGTTCGCCTATGCCATGGGCACCCGCCTGTTCTCCGGCATGATCGAAGAGACCAAGCTGTCCGGCGCGGCCATGCCCGTGGTGGATGAGGACTCGGACAACCCGGGCAGCCGCTTCCGCCTCTTCGGCGGCCGAACCACCAACATCTTTGACTCCGAGATCCTGAACCAAAGCTGGGAGCGCGGGCGCCTGGTGGGCTGGCAAAGCTCCGGGGACGGCCGCGTGGTCTCCAAGCTTGGCATCACCACCCCGGTGGAGGGCAAGTTCATGAGCCTGGTCTCCACGGGCATGGGCTACACCACCCAGACCGGCGCCATCGAGCAGACCTTCTGCATCCCCGCGGACAAGAGCATCCTGTCCTTCTACTGGAAGTTCTACTCCGAGGAGTTCAAAGAGTGGTGCGACTCGGAGTACCAGGACAGCTTCCAGGCCTCCCTGGAGAGCAAGTTCGGGCTCCTCAAGCCCGTGGATGTCTGGATCAACAGCCTCTGCGCCCCGGAGGACTGCAAGAAGAGCGCCTGCGGCGCCATGTACACGGGCCTTGAGCACGCGGATGTGGCCTTCGATGTGGGTGGCGTCTGGAGCAACGCCTGGCAGAAGGCCGAGCTCAATGTGGTAGGGGTGGACGGCAGGGGTCCCGTGAAGCTGCGCTTCTCCACCGCTGATACGGGGGACTCCATCTACGACACCGCGGTGCTCATCGACGCGGTCAAGCTCAGGTGATCCAAAGTGCGACAACTCCAACTTCTCCTCCTAGCCACTGTCCTCGCGGCCTGCGGTTCCAGTACGGCCCCCTATGTTCCCGGGGATGGCGGGCCCGTCGATCAGGCTGACCTCTCCTCCGCCGATGGCCTCCTCGACACCCAGGACCCGGACGGCTGGGTCATCGAGGGCTGGAGGGACCTCTCCTTGGAGCCCCGAAGCCCCGAACCCCTGGTGGCCTTCCTTGGCACCGCCGGGGCCGCCTCCATCTCCGTCAGTTCAGGGGGCCTGGGGGAGGCCGCCCAGGCTCCCCGCGCCACCCTGGGCGCCTTCGTCACGGGCCAGCCCGGCCTGCTCCTGGTGGAGACCGACGCCGGCCATTCCCAGGAGCTCAACGGCGGCGCCGTGGCGGGGCCCTTCTTCACCCTGCCCCCCATCCCTTTGCGCCGCCCCACCCAGCTCGGCGACGGCCGCTGGGAGGCCTCCCGCACCAAGGTCACCCTCACCGTGACCTGGGCCAACCAGGAGACCCGCAGCGTCTCCCTCATCGTCTGGGCCAATCCCGGCTTCGACTTCGGCGAGGGCCTCCTGGCAGACCCGGGGACCTACTTCGTGGGTGAGGGCCCCGAGCTGCGCTTCCGGGTGGACCTCTCCACCGCCGGCACCTACGACGGCCAGAAGGTCTATCTTCAGGAGATGGACGCCACCTGCACCAACAGCCTGGACAGCCGCCTCATGCGGGATGACGGAGACACCGTGGAGGCCTGCGACGAGCTGGCCTCCGATCAGGTGTTCACCCTCTGCCGGCAAGCCCCCTCCGGGGCCCCCGGCCTGCGCCTCTACCGGGTGGCCCTGAACGCCCAGGTGGGGGGCCAGCCCCTGGTGGCCTACAGCCCCTGCGCCGTGATTCGGGCGGTGGTCCGGCCCGCCCGGGCCGAGGTCGAACTGGCCCGCGCGCTGGTCCAGGAAGGCGCCGAGGGCTTTGCCTGGTTCCTGAACTCCGGCGACGACCGGGACACCGCCACCCGCAAGACCCTGGCCCATCTCCTGGCCAAGGGCTCGGTGACCGAGGCCGGCGCCCTGGAGGATGGCGGCCTCATCTGGGTACGCTTCGGCTCGGGCCTCCTGGGGGCCGTGCCCCTGGACGACGGCCTGGAGGCCCAGGACCTGCCCGCCCAGTTCACCCGGAGCCCCGGCGCCCTGGCGCCCGTGCCTCCCATGGCTCGCAAGGTGCTGTTTGAGGGCCCCCTCCAGCAGGGCCTGGAGCTCACCGGCGCCCTGGAGGAGCGTGGCTGCCCGGGCTTTCGGGTGCGGGCCCTGGGCACGGCCCTGTCGGCCACAGAGGACTTCCCCGGGCAGGGGCTGGTGCTGTTCCAGAATGGCGGCGGCCTGGCCTTTGGAGGCCTCTCGAAAGCCCAACGCGCGGCCCTGGGCTTCGCGGTGGCCGGCTCCTCCGAGCCCGTGTTTGACGGCTGGAGCCATCCGGGCTCCCAGGAACTCCTGTGGTCCTCCACGGAGGTCTCCCCGGAGGCCCTCTCCGCCTCCTACCAGTCCTGCTATCTGCGCCAGGATGGCGTGTGCTGTGTGAACTGTTCCCTCTCGCCCCCCGAGTTGTGCCCCGAGGCCCAACGCTGCCTGCCCCGCCACAGCGACGAGGCGGGCGTGCCCCTTGGCTACCTCTACGATCAGATCCTGGTGGATCTGGCGGCCGGGCGCCTGGCCATTGGCCCCCAGTTCTACGGCGTCCTGCCCTCCTGGTTTCGGACCCACGCGGGTAACCCCGGAGGCGCCCGACTGGCCTTCCTTGGGGCCCGGGACTCGCTGCTCCACGGGGCCGCCGCCCTGGAGCTGACCCAGGTGGGTTTCAACACCGTGCTGGGGTTCCGGGGGCCGGTGTCCGCGGCCCAGCTTGAGGACCTGGCCTGGGGCTTCCTCTCCGCAGCCCTCACCCAACAGGCGCTGCCCGCCGAGCTGCTGCCCAACTGCCACGCTGGGGACTCCAGCGGGCCCCTGTGTTATGCCGGCGCGGGCTCCCTGGCCCTGCACCACGAGGGGCTGCTGAACGCTGGCTTCGACGCTGGCCTGGGCCTCTCCGGCTGGGAGCACTCCGGGGACGCGCGCCCCTTCTCCAACTGGTGCGGCGTGGGGGCCACCGACAAGATCGCGGCCCTGCTGTCCACGGGCATCGGCTTCACGGTGCAGACGGGCCAGCTCTCCCAGACCTTCTGTCTGCCCGCCAACGCCACCGAGCTGCTGCTGGACTGGAACCTCATCTCCTACGAATGGCCCGAGTCCTGTGGGGCAAACTGGTACCACGACCAGTTCCGGGTGCGCCTGGAAGGGGAGGACGGCCAGGTGCTCCCCATCACCAGCCTGGGACCCGCGGACTACTTCTCGATCAACGACCTTTGCAGCCCCCAGACCTGCGAAGACCAGGTGACCTGCGGCGGGCTCTTTGACCCCCAGGCCCCCTTGAGCGACTGGCCCTCCACCTGCGCCTTCGACAATGGCGAGGCCCAGGTCAGCGGCTGGCGTGCCTTGGGGCCCGTGGCCATCAGCTCCCTGGCGGGGACGGGGCGCCCCGTGACCCTGTCCATCAGCGTGGCCGACCGAGGTGACGCCAATAATGATTCGACGCTGCTCATTGATGGCCTTATAATCCGCTGAAATTGGCAAAGGAGCTGTCATGGAAGCAAAGAGCTGCGGCTGTCCCCGCATCGACCCAGCCCAGTGGCACGAGAAGATCCTGTCATGGAAGGGGAAGTGCTTCTTCGCCAAGCAGGTGAACTTCTTCTTCGGGGCCCAGCTTGGCATGGACCTCCGCACCCGGGAGGCCGCCGAGGAGATTGAGCGGCGGGGCTATGTCATGGAGGACCCGGCGGTCATCCTGGTGCAGCCGGGCTTGTTCCGGGGTCTGGTCCTCATTGGCATCGCCGCCCCCGACGAGAAGTCCCCCGAGGTGCGGGTCTTTGATGACTCTCCCATGGCCTCGGTGGTGCTCAGCTCGGCGGAGCCCAGCACCGCCCCGGGCTTTCGCCTCCTTCGGCGCTTCGTGGCCTCCCAGAAGAGATGCTGCACGGAGCGCTTCATCTGGTACACCACCTGCCCCACCTGCCTGGCCCTGGAAAAGCGCTACACCACCGTGTTCCTGGCCCGCCTCCGTTAGTCAGCCCGCAATCCGAACCCCCCTTTTGCCTTGAACTTCCAAGCAGTTTGTATCAATATGCGCGCCCGACGCGAGTAGCGTACCATGCCCCGGTTTTACTGGGGTTGTTTGATAGACTGTCAGCGAAAGGACGACAAGAATGACCGCACCGAAGTTCGTGTATGTGTTTGGCGGCCCTCGCTCCGAGGGCGACGCCTCCATGAAGAACCTGCTGGGAGGCAAGGGCGCCAATCTGGCCGAGATGTGCAGCCTGGGCATCCCCGTTCCCCCCGGGTTCACCATCACCACCGAGGTCTGCACCGCCTTCTACCAGCAGGGCGGCAAGTTCCCCGAGGGCGTGACCCACCAGATCGAAGACGGCCTGCGCCACATCGAGACGATCATGGGCGTGCGCTTCGGCGATCCCCAGAACCCCCTCCTGGTGTCCGTGCGCTCCGGCGCCCGCGCCTCCATGCCCGGCATGATGGATACGGTGCTGAACCTGGGCCTCAACGACATCACGGTGGAGGGCCTCATCCAGTCCGGCGGCGACAAGCGCTTCGCCTACGACTCCTACCGCCGCTTCGTGCAGATGTACGGCGATGTGGTCATGGAAGTGCGCGCCCAGAAGAAGACCGACACGGACCCCTTCGAGCTGATCATGGACGGCCTCAAGGAAGAGAAGCATGTCCACGCCGACCTGGATCTCACCTGGGAGGACCTGCGAGAGCTGGTCAAGCGCTTCAAGGCCCTGGTCAAGGAGCGCAGCGGCCAGGACTTCCCCAACGACCCCAAGGAGCAGCTCATCGGTGCCATCAGCGCCGTGTTCCGTTCCTGGATGAATGACCGCGCCATCGCCTACCGCCGCATGAATGGCATCCCCGACGCCTGGGGCACGGCCGTCAATGTGCAGGCCATGGTGTTTGGCAACATGGGCACCGACTGCGCCACCGGCGTGGGCTTCTCCCGGGACGCCGCCACCGGCGAAAACCGCAAGAACGGCGAGTTCCTCGTCAACGCCCAGGGCGAAGATGTGGTCGCCGGCATCCGCACCCCCCAGCAGATCACCAAGGCCGACTCCCTGGCCTGGGCCAAGGCTCAGGGCGTGTCCGAGGCGGACCGC
>CAZMEC010000071.1:0-1379 GCA_964565265.1 uncultured Myxococcales bacterium | reverse complement strand
CACCTGGCCACCGGCCTCCCCGCCGGCCCCGGCGCTGGCGCTGGCAAGATCGTCTTCCACGCCTCCGACGCCGAGGCTCAGGTCAACGCCGGCCAGGGTCCCGTGATCCTCTGCCGCATCGAGACCTCCCCCGAGGACATCCGGGGCATGAATGTGGCCGACGGCATCCTCACCGCCCGGGGCGGCATGACCTCCCACGCCGCCGTGGTGGCCCGCCAGATGGGCAAGGTCTGCGTGGCCGGTTGCGGCGCCGTGGACATCGACTACGAGAAGGGCACCATGAAGGTCGGCGGTCGCATCCTCAAGGAAGGCGACTGGATCTCCCTGGACGGGTTCCTTGGCCAGGTCATCGCCGGCCGCATCCCCACCCGCCCCTCGGAGGTCCTGCAGGTCCTGTTCGAGGGCCAGACTCCCGCCAAGGGCTCCGTGTACAGCTACTATCACAAGCTCATGACCTGGGCTGACAAGTACCGCACCCTGGGCATCCGCACCAACGCCGATCAGCCCGACCAGGCCACCGCCGCCCGGGCCTTTGGCGCCGAGGGCATCGGCCTGTGCCGCACCGAGCACATGTTCTTCGGTGGCGACCGCATCCAGGCCGTCCGCGAGATGATCCTGGCGGACACCCCCGAGGAGCGTCAGCGCGCCCTGGACAAGCTGCTGCCCATGCAGCGGGACGACTTCGCGGGCATCTTCCGCGCCATGGACGGCTTCCCCGTCACCATCCGCACCCTGGATCCGCCCCTCCACGAGTTCCTCCCCCACAAGGAGGAGGACATCCGTGATCTGGCCAAGACCATGGGCGTCCCCTTCGAGCGCCTGGCCGACAAGACCGAACTGCTCAAGGAGTCCAACCCCATGCTGGGCCACCGCGGCTGCCGCCTGGGCATCGCCTACCCTGAGATCACCGCCATGCAGGCCCGCGCCATCTTTGAGGCTGCCGTCCTGGTCACCAAGGAGGGCAAGAAGGTCCTCCCCGAGATCATGATCCCGCTGGTGGCCCATGTGAACGAGCTCAAGGCCCAGAAGACCCTGGTGGTGGACACCGCCGAGAAGGTCTTCAAGGAAATGGGCCAGCGGGTGGACTACCTGCTGGGCACCATGATCGAGCTGCCCCGCGCGGCCCTCACCGCCGACGAGATCGCCAAGGAGGCCGAGTTCTTCTCCTTCGGCACCAACGACCTGACCCAGACCTGCATGGGCCTCTCCCGGGACGACTCGGGCCGCTTCCTGCCCCTCTATGTCGAGCAGCAGATCTTCCCCGCCGATCCCTTCCAGACCCTGGATACGGCCGGCGTGGGCCAGCTCATCACCATCGCCTGCGAGAAGGGCCGCAAGACCCGCCCCGACATCAAGCTGGGCATCTGCGGCGAGCACGG
>CAZMEC010000070.1:0-14450 GCA_964565265.1 uncultured Myxococcales bacterium | reverse complement strand
CCTGCGATCACGAGGGCGTGAAGCCCGACGCCTACATCCTGGGCAAGGCCCTGGGGGGCGGCATCCTGCCCGTGTCCGCCCTGGTGGGCAGCGCCGAACTGCTGGAGGTCTTTGAGCCCGGCAGTCACGGGTCCACCTTCGGGGGCAATCCCCTGGCCGCCGCCGTGGGTTGCGAGGCCATGACCGTGCTGCAGGAGGAGAACCTGGTGGAGCGGGCTGAGCGCCAGGGGCAGGTCTTCCGGGCTGGGCTGGCCCCCCTGGTGGGCAACGGCCTGGTGCTGGAGGTCCGGGGCAAGGGCCTGCTCAACGCCGCCGTCATCGACACCTCGGTGAAGACCGCCCGCCGCTGCTGCGAGGACCTCATGGCCCGGGGCCTGCTGTGCAAGGAGACCCACGAGACCGTCATTCGCTTCGCGCCGCCCTTGGTCATTGACGACGCCACCCTGGCTTGGTCCCTGGAGCAGATCCGGGAGACCCTGCGGCCCTGACGCCTTCCCTTCAGGGGGCCCCGGGGGTCCCCAGGACCAGCACCAGGAGGCTCGCCTCCAGCACCCAGGCCTCATAGAGCTCACCCTTCACCGCGAAGTCACCGCTGGCCTCAAAGCGCGGCTCAAAGGCCTGGCCCTGGGCCGCCCTGGGGGGCAGGCCAGAGAGGCCAAAGCGGCCAGGACTCAGTTCGGTCAGGGTCATCCAAGGGGGGGCCCCGGACATCTTCAGATGAAGGGCTGCAGCAGCGGGATCCTTGATGGTCAGGGCCCGGGAGAAAGCCACTTCGGCCTCCAGGGCCAGGGACCGGGGCAGATCCCAGGAGGGCTCCCAGGGCTCCCACACAAAGACCGGGAGGCGCAGGTGCCCCTCCCGACCCCGGGCGTCCCTGGCCGAGAGGCTCAGCCAGAGGGGCTGCCCCCCGGTCTCCTGCCCGGGGATGGGGGTCCAGGCAAGCTCCAAGCGGCAGGGCGCGCCGGGTACCCGGGCCTGGAGCCCCGGGGGGGACTGGGCCAACTGGAAGGCCAACCCTGGGGAACAGGGGCTGGCCTCCACCGTCAGCAGCAACTCCTCGCCGACGAAGACCTGGGCCTGGGCGGGGGCCCTCAGGACCAGCCCCGGGTCGTCACCGCAGGCGGCCAGGGCGGCCAGCACTAAAAGATACAGTGGGGGAATTCGCCGGAGGCTGCTCAAGCCTTGCCCTTGGTCTCTTCAGACTTGAAGAGCCGATCCCAGTCCTCCAGGGAGCCCAGATCCTCCTCGTCCTCGATGACCACCTGATGGCGGGGTTCCTCGGGGGGCTCGGGGGCGGGCTTGGCGGCGGGCCGAGGCGGGGGGCCAGGCGGGGCGGCCTTGGGGCGTACTGCGAAGGGCGTCTCCACCTCCAGGGACGGGCCTTCGGGGGGGCGGGGCTCGGGGCCGGGGCGGGGGGCCGGTTCCCGGGCCTCCTGGGCGCCCAGTTCAATGCTTCTGGTGGCCAGGGGTCTGGCCAGGCTGTTCACCACCACCTTGGCGGGGCGCAGGAGCTTGCCATTGAACAGATAGCCCTTCTCCAACTCCTCCAACACAAGCCCCTCGGCCCGGCCCTCCTCGACCCTCTGGAACACGGCCTCGTGGACGCTGGGGTTGAAGGGCTGCCCAAGGGCCACGAAGGTCCGCGCCCCAGCCCCGTCCAGGATGCTGCGAAAGCGGTCCAGGATGTGCTTGAGCCCCTTGTGGAATGAAGTCGCCTCGAGCTCCGAGGAGGGGCTGGTGGCCAGGGCCCGCTCCAGGTCATCCACCAATGGGAGGATGTCCCTGACCAGGCGCTCGTTGGCATAGATGACGACGGTCTCGCGGTCCTTCTGGACGCGCTTGCGGAAGTTGTCGAAGTCCGCCACCAGCCGGAGGTAGCGCTGGCGATCAGTGGTCTGGCGGTCGTCTCCGATGGGAGGCGAGGTGGTGCTGTCGGCAGAGCTGCCGCCAAAAACCTTCTCTTCCTCCCAGCGAAACTCGTCGCCGTCAGGCTCGTCTCTGCGCGGATCGTGCTGAAGATCCGAATCATCCCTGCCCTGAGACATGGGATTTCCCCCTGTCTAAAACCGGGCAGAACTTACTCTGTGCGCAGCCGGAAGTCAAGAAAACGGCCGGAAAAACACGGAGATTGACATTGGCCTTACCTTTTCTTATCTTAGCGCCCGCGAATCTTTGTGACGCCACCGGGCGTCGGACCGAAACTGGAGGCCATTGATGATCGAGAAAGATCTCCTGTTTGACAAGCGCATCATCGACAGGAACCTGGTCAAGGGCTACATCACCAAGCAGGAACTCAAGAAGGTCCTGGGCGGTGTGCCTGATGGCAAGGATGCCTGTGATCTCAGCGAAGTCTCCGTCCAGGCAGACGAGTTTGATACCAGCCTGGTGGGCGGCAGCAACATCCGTCCCGAGGAAGAAGAGGACATGGAGGGCGTGATCGATGTCTGAGCTGGACTCCAGCGACCACAACCAGACCTCGGTGGATTTCCACACCTTCATCATGTCCCTTGGCACCTCCGCAATGTTTCATCTCGGTGAGATCCCTGATCCCGACGGCGGGGAGGCCAAGGTGAACCTGCCCCTGGCCCGACAGACCATAGAGATCCTCTCCCTCCTGGCGGAGAAGACCAGGGGTAACCTCAGCCCCGATGAGGACCGACTCCTGACCCAGCTGCTCTACGACCTGAAGTTCAGGTTTGTGTCCAGAAACCGCGCCAGCAAATAGGTAATCGGTTTTGGAAAAATGGTCCACCTTCGCGCCGTAATCTTTCTGGCAGCGGCCCTGGGGCTTGGACCTGCTGGGACTGCCTGGGCTGACCAGGTGTCCCTGGCTCCCATCTCCCTGGAGCCCCAGCAGACCTGGGCCCGCAGCGGCGCCCTGGAGTCCCTGGCCGGGGAGTTGACCCTCCGCACCAGCACCCAGGCAGAGGCCCGCGAGAACCCTTTGGATCCCGCCTCTCCCCTGATCTTCAAGCATCCCCTTCTGGTCCTTTGGCTGGAGGCCCCCCCGGGCCCCCTGACCCCCGAACAGACCAGCGCCCTGGCGGCCTACCTGGGGCGCGGCGGCACCCTCCTGGTGGACTACTCGGGGGAGGCCAAGAACGCCAAGCAGGTCCTGGCCGCGGTGGCGGAGCTCCTGGCGGTGCTGCTGCCCGGGTCCGAGTTGGCCCCCATCCCCGCGGGCAGCGTGCTGTTCCGATCCTTCTATCGAGTCTCCACCCCCGTGGGCCGGATCAGGCTCTTCCCGGAGCTCTACGGGGCCTACCAAGGGGGGAGGCTGGCCCTCATCCTCAGCCTCAACGACCTCCTGGGCGCCCTGGCCAGGAACCGGGACGGCACCCATCGCCTGGCCGTGGTCCCCGGGGGGGAGGCCCAGCGGGAGGCCGCCACCAGACTGGCGGTGAACATCCTGGCCTATGCCCTGTGCCTGGACTACAAGAACGACAAGATCCACCTGGACTACCTGCGGGCCCGCCGGAACTTCCGGCTGGAGGACTCCCGCCCGGAGCGCGGAGGCCACCTCCCATGAGCCCCTCCCTGAGCTTCCAGATTGCCCCCTGGTCCCTCCCGGGCCTGGCCCTGGTCTTGCTCTTCGGCCTGCTGGGGTTCCTCCACTGGCGACGCCTGGCTCCCCTACCTCTGCGGCAACGGGCCACCCTCATGGGCCTGCGCTCCGTGCTGTTGCTCTTCCTCCTGCTGGTGGTGCTGGGGCCCGAGCGAAGCTGGCTTAGAACCCTCCCGGTGAAGACCCCGGACAACCTCCGCCTCAGCCGGTACCACAGCCCCTCGGAGGGCCGCCTGGCGACCTGGCTGCCCCCCGAGACGGCCTTGGACGAGGCCTTGGAACCCAAGGGCGAGCTCAGAATCAGCAGCCTGGGTCCGCCCATCGCGGCCCTCTACAAGAATCGGGACCGCCTGGCCGTGGAGCTGGAGGCCGAGCTTCGCCAGGATGAAGAGGTGGAGGTGCTGCTCTACGACCTCTCAGCCCCCGAGGGCCGCCAGCAGCTTGGGGACCGCAGGGTGCTGGTCAAGGCGGGGAGCGCCAGGGTGACGGTGGAGCTGCCCTTCATCCCCAACCGCCTCAGTGGCCAGGTCCTGGGGGTCCTGCTGCAATGCCCCAGGGGCCTGGACTGCCCCGCCGCCGGGGACACCGTCCGGGTGGAGGTCATCAGGCCCCAGATCCGCATCCTGCACCTGGCGGGGCACCCCTCCTGGGACCTGCGCTTCCTGCGCGAGTACCTGAAGAACCGCGCCCGCATCGAGCTGGTCTCCTTCTATGTGCTGGCCAGCCAGGACAACTTCCAGCCCCTGCCGCCGGAGGACCTGGCCCTCATCCCCTTCCCCACGGACGAGCTCTTTCTTCAGGAGTTGCCCGGCTTTGACCTCCTCATCGTCCAGGACTTTCCCTTGGGCAGCTATTTCCTGCTGAAGGACGAACACCTGGCAGCCATTCGGGACTTCGTGGCGGGGGGCGGGGGGCTGCTGTTCATCGGAGGCCCCACCGCCTTTGCCTCCGGCTCCCTGGCCGGGACGGTGCTGGAGAAGCTCCTCCCCGCCAGCCTGGCCCCGGCGCCCCTGCCTGAGGAGGAGCCAAGGGCCCCCTCCCCCGTGGTCCTGAATCCCGCCCAGGCCAGGCACCCGGTGCTGCGCTTCGAGGAGCTGGACCTGCCCCCCGAGTTCCCCCCCTTGGCCACCGTGAACCGCTTGGGCCCCCAGAGTGAGGGCTCCGCCACCCTGCTTCAGCAAAGGGACGGCACCCCCGTGCTCTCCGCGGGGCGCTGGGACAAGGGGCGGGTGGCCCTGCTGGCTACGGACTCCCTGTGGACCTGGGCCTTTGCCGCCCCGGATCAGGGGAACCTGCCCCAAATCTATGCCCGCCTGATGGACAACCTGGTGGCCTGGCTGTCCGGCGAGCCGGGCTACGAAGAGAGCTGGCTGGAGGCCCACCCCAGCGCCCAGGAGGGCCAGGAGACGCCACTGCGGATCTGCTCCCAACAGGCCAGCCCCGGGGCCACCGCGGAGCTTCACTTCCGGCCCCTGGCGGCGGGGGAAGGCTCCAGGGAAAGCCGCAAGTTGGAGTTCCACGGGGGCTGCGCGGACCTCACCCTGCCTGCCAGACCCATCGGAGCCTGGAGGCTGGAGCTTCAAGACGGGAGCCCGGAGGGGCTGGAGCGACACCTGGCAGTGCATCGCCGCCCCGAGGGTCGGGAGGCCAGGCTTGGGCGCCTGCTGTCCCAGGCCCTGCCCCAGCCCCAGCTACCACCACGCCTCCCGACGCTCCAGGAGGCCCCCCTGCTGCCCCCGGTGGCGGAGCTTCAGGTGAGGGAGAGCCAGAGCCTCTGGGACAACCCCTGGCTGCTGGGCCTCCTGATGATGCTGCTGGGCCTGGACTGGGTCCTGCGGCGCAGGGCCGGGCTCCCATGAGCCGACCCCGGGATCCCTTCAACCCTGCCACGGACCTGGAGCCCATCCCCAAGGAGCCCGGGGTCTACCTCATGAAGGACCGGGACGGGGTGGTGATCTATGTGGGCAAGGCCAACTCCCTGCGAACCCGCCTGGCCTCCTACTTCCTGGGCCGGGACCAGCGCCCCTTCGTAGAGCGGCTGGAGAGCGAACTCCACAGCATCGAGACGGTGGTGACCAGGAACGGGCGGGAGGCCCTGTTGCTGGAGGATGTGCTCATCAAGAAGCACCAGCCCCGGTACAACGCCCGGCTCAAGGATGACCACAGCTACATGCTGGTGCGGGTGGACCTTTCCAACCCCTGGCCCCGGCTGGAGACGGTCCACCGGCGGGGCCGGGACCGGGCCGAATACCTGGGCCCCTTCCCCCAGGGCTATCACCTGCGGCGGCTGTGCCTGTTCCTGGCAGGCAAGCTGGGGCTCCGGGTCTGCTCGGACCGGGTCTTTGCCAACCGCGCCAGACCCTGCCTTCAACACCACCTGGGGCGCTGCCCGGCCCCCTGCTGCGGGCTGGCGGACGCCGAGGTCTACGGCCGCTCCCTGGCCACGGCCCGGAGGATCCTGAGGGGCCGCGGGGGCGAGCTGCGCCGGGAGCTCACGGAGTTGATGACCCAGGCCGCCGGGGAGCTGCGCTTCGAGGAGGCGGCCAAGCTCAGGGATCTGCTCAAGGCCCTGGACGAGCTGGGGACCCCCCAGGGGGTGGTGGGGCTGGGGCGCCTGGAGGCGGATGTCATGGCCCTGGAGCGCAACGAGTCCGGGGCCGCCCTCCAGGTCCTGCGGGTGGGCGACGGGTCCGTGCGGGAGACCCTGGTGGAGCTGTTCCCTGGGATCCTGCCGGAGAGCTCCGAGCTGCTGGCCTCCCTGGTGTTGCAGTTCTACGATGGCCGAAGCCTGCCGGGGGAGTTGATCCTGGGCTGCACGCCGGAGGACGCAAGCCTCATCGGCGAGGCCCTGGGGCAGCTTCATCAGACGCCCCTGGAGGTCACCGTCCCCCAGAAAGGGCGAAAGCTGAAGCTCCTGGCCATGGCCACCCGCAACGCCCGCATGAACCTGGAGCGTTGGGCTCTGGGGGGCGAGGAGGGGCTGGAGGCCATGGCTGAGCTGCGGAGGCTGCTGGGGCTGCCGGAGAACCTCAAGCGCGTGGATTGCTTCGACATCTCCCACCTGGGGGCCACGGATGGGGTGGGGTCGAAGTCGGTGGCCCTGGAGGGGATCCTGCAGCCCTCCGAATACCGGGTCTACCACCTGCGGGAGGCCCACCGGGATGACTACTCCATGATGGCGGAGGTGCTGGGGCGCTACCTGGGCAGGCTGGATGAGGAGCCCAGGCTGCTGCTGCTGGACGGGGGCCGGGCCCACCTGAGCATGCTGGCTCCACTCTTTCGCGGGTTGGAGGACCGGGTCTTCCTGGCGGCCATCGCCAAGGCCCGCCCGGAGCAGGGGCTGGCCACAGACCGGATCTATCTGCCGGGTGAGCGGGACGAGGTGCCGGCCCCGAGGGAGGGCCCCGCCTTCCTGTTGCTGCAACGGCTGCGGGACGAGGCCCATCGCTTCGGGGTCAAGCACCACCGGCTTCGGCGCAAGCAGCGCACCCTCAAGACCATCCTCCAGGAGCACCCTGGCATTGGCCCGGCCCGGGCCCGAAGAATCCTGCAGGAGTTCGGCTCAGTGGAGGGGCTGGCGGGGGTTGAGGCCTCCGAGTTGGCCCTGCGGGCGGGGCTCCCCGAGGCCCTGGCGGTGTCCCTCCTGGCGGCCCTCCAGGGGCTGCTTCAAGGGAGGGCCAGGACGGGTCCCGAAGAATCCGCTTGAGCCCATGGGTGGGCAGGGGCAGAATCCGCGCAGGGAGGCCACCAGACCATGCCTGTCTTCGAAAAACATCCAGTCCCCATTCCCTTGGACATCTTCCCCGAGCGCCTGCGGCCCATCATGGCCGTCCAGGGCCCCGATCCCAGAAAAGCCGTGCTGGCAGCAGCGGAAGTGCCCATGCCCCTGGACACCCAGGTGGCCTGCCTCGCCTTCCTCTCCAGGGACGAGGACAGGGACCTGAGGACCCGGGCCTGCGGCTCCCTGGCGGCCATGGATCGGGAGGCCCTGACCCAGGCCACCTTGAGCTCCCATCCGGGCATCCTGGATGCCTTGGTGAGGGCGGAGGCCCGCTCCGAGGTGCTGGCGGTCTACCTGACCAACCACGCCGTGGCAGACCAGACCCTGCTGTACGGGGCCTGTGACTTCAAAGACCCGTCCCTGCTGGACCTCATCGGCCTGAACCAGGAAAGAATGGCGCGGCTGCCCGCCCTGGTGGAGGCCCTGTATCTGAACCCCGCCACGGCCATGGGCACGGCCCAGAGGGTCATTGAGTTTGCCGTCCGGCAGCACCTCCCCATTGAGCGCATCCCGGGCTTCGCTGAGATCAGCACTGCCATGGGCGTGGGGGGCCTGGCCGTTGAGCCCCTTGACCAGGAGCTGGTGGAGGCCCTCCTGACCCCCGACGCGGGGGCCGAGGTGCTGGCCTCGGCGGCGGCCGATCTGGCCGAGGAGGCGGCCTTTCAAGAGGCCAATGCGGAGGCCGAGGCGGACACCGAGTCCACGGAAGGCGATGCCCAGGGCGGGGCCATGTCGGAGACCATCCATGTGAAGGTCCGGAGCATGAACCTGCCGGCCAAGATCAGGCTTGCCATTGTGGGCAACGCCACGGCCCGGGCCCTGCTGATCAACGACCGGAACCGGGTGGTCTCCGACTCCGTGCTGGAGAACCCTGGCCTGACCCTCAAGGAGGTCTCCCAGTTCGCCCGGAATAAGAACCTCTCCGAGGACATCATCCGCAAGATCGCGTCAAAAAGAGAGTGGGTGCGGGCCTACCAGGTGAAGCTGGCCCTGCTGTTCAATCCCAAGACGCCCGGGGGGGCTGCGGGCCGCTTCCTGCGCTTCATGCGACGCAATGATCTCAAGGCCATCTCCAGAAGCCGGGAGGTGTCCAGACCCGTGGCCAGGGCGGCCCAGGAGGAGATCAGCCGCAGAGAGCAGCCCGGGGGCAAATAGCCTAGAAGTCGAAGTTCTTGTCCTCCAGGGAGCGCAGATCCACCACCTGGGTGGACTCGTCCTCGGAGAAGGAGATGGAGTCACCTGCGTCCAGGGCCGCGGTGAGGCGGGCGATCTCGTCCAGGTCCAGCTCCTCGAAGCGGGCGTCCAGGGACTCCACGATGCCCACGGCCCGGCGCAACCCCGCCTGCATCTTGTCCAGCCGGCGGCCCGTCTCCTCGAAGCGCTCCAGGGTGGCGGCGTCGGCCCCGATGGGGGACTGCTCGCGGAGCTCCGCCACCATGCGGTCCTTCTCCCGGATGAGCCGCTCCAGGTCCGCGATGGTGTCCTTGTAGCCCTTCTCCAGGCGCTCAAAGATTGACGAGTAATCCCGGGCGCTGCGGGCCTGCTCTTCGAAGGACTTCAGGCGCTGGCGCAGGAGGCGGTTCTCTTCCCGCAGGGCGGTCATGTGCTTGGAGCTGGCCAGGGCCAGGTGAAGGTCCTTTTCCAGGGCCCCGATGTTCTCCCGGCTGCGGCGAAGCTCGTCCTGGATGCGCTGCATGGCCTCCGGGGCCGAATGCATGAACCCGGGAATGGTCACGGGTTCGGGGAGGGAGTCGGCAAAGGACCGCAGGTCTGACTCCGGGACCTGGGCGACCCGAGGGGCACCCTGGTCCAGTTCCTCGATTATGCTGCCCAGAAGCTCTCGATCGAGGGGGCGCAGCAGGTAGCGGTCGGCCCGGGTGGGGAGCTGCCCGTGCTTCTCGATGAGCCCCTCCTGGCCGGCCTCGGCCACGACCACCAGGGGCACACTCACCAGGTCCCGGCTCTTTCGCACGATTCGAATCAAAGAGAAGGCCTGGGGCATCGCCGCGGCAACAATCAGGACATTGAAGGGGGTCTCCCGCAGGCGGGTGATGCAGTCATCCATCCCGGTGCTGCGCAGACACTCAACGCCAGCAGGCACCAGAGACTTGATCTCGGTGAAACAGTATCCCTTGTCGTCGGCTACCAGGATCCTTCGCGCCATGCCCCTGCCCTCCTGAAGCACCGGGAGTTTATCATAAGGTGGAGGCCGCGAAAGCGATTTCTTGGAGGTCCCAGCAAAAGGGTTGACACCCGCCCGGGGGGCGTCTATTCCAATGGCTTGGCTGGGCTGCCCCAGGACCTGGGCAGCGGGAGGAGTCCTGATATGAAGCGACGACTTGGCGTGAATGTGGACCATGTGGCGACCATCCGGCAGGCCCGGGGGACCCGCTACCCGGACCCCGTGGAGGCGGCCTTCCTGGCAGAGCTTGCGGGGGCTCATCAGATCACCATCCACCTCCGGGAAGACCGGAGGCACATCCAGGAACGGGACCTGGCGCTGCTTCGCCAGACCGTCCGCACGGAGCTGAACCTGGAGATGGCCGCCACCGACGAAATGGTGGCCCTGGCCCTCAAGTACAAGCCCCACTCGGCCACCCTGGTGCCGGAGAAGCGCGCAGAGTTGACCACGGAGGGGGGCCTGGATGCGGCGGGCCAGCAGGAGCGCCTGACCCAGGTCTGTGGAAAGCTCGCCGAGGCGGGGGTGAGGGTGAGCCTCTTCATCGAGGCGGAGCCCCGCCAGGTGGCGGCGGCCAAGGCCGTGGGGGCCCGGGCCGTGGAGTTCCATACGGGGACCTGGGCGGAGGCCTTCGGCGGACCCCAGGCGGCCACCGAACTGGCGCGTCTTGCCAGGGGTTGCCAGCAGGCCGAGGGGCTGGGACTGTATGTGGCGGCGGGCCACGGCCTGGACTATCACAACACTCCGCCCGTGCTGACCCTGCCCCAAATCCAAGAGCTGAACATCGGCCACAGCCTCATCGCCCGGGCCATGATGGTGGGCCTGGAGCGGGCCGTGAAGGACATGCTCGCCCTGATGCAGGCTGGAGACCTATGAAGACCCTGGCCTACCGGGCGGCGGACCAGAGGGCTGCAGAGGAGGTCGCCCTGGGAAGCTTTGCTATCCAGGGGCTGCAGCTCATGGAGCAGGCGGCCCTGGGGGCCTGCCAATGCCTGGCGACCCAGTTCCCCAAGGCCCAGCCCTCGGTGGCAGTGTTTTGCGGCCCTGGGAACAATGGCGGGGACGGCCTGGCCTTGGCCCGGCTGCTGGCCTGCCAGGGACAGAAGGTCCAGGTCTTCGCCCTCAGCGACCCCGGGGCCTGGCAGGGCGACGCGGCCACCAACCTCCAGGCCATGTCGACCCTGGGCCTCCCCTTCACGGTCTTGGACGGCAACCGCCCCCTGGAGCCCCAGCTTGCCGGTCTGGCAGGGGTGGAGGTGCTGGTGGACGCGCTCCTTGGCACCGGGGCCCGGCGCCCCCCCGAGGGTCTGCTGGCGGAGCTCCTCCTGGCCCTCAATGCCAGGGAGGCCTTTCGCCTGGCCCTGGACCTCCCCACGGGGGTCCACCCGGACAGCGGCGAGGTGGCCACGGTGGCCTTCCAGGCCCACGCCACGGCGGTCTTTGGGGCCCTCAAGCCGGGGCTCCTCCAGTACCCGGGCAGGGACTGCTGCGGCCAGCTCTCGCTGGTGCGGCTATCCATTCCCCAGGCGGCCTGGCCCCAGGGCGGCATCCTGGCCCTGCTGGGACCCGAGGACCTGCCAAGCCTTCCCCCCCGGCCCCCCAACGCCCACAAGAACCGCTTCGGCCATGTGCTGCTGGTGGCAGGGAGCGCCGGCAAGGAGGGGGCTGGGATCCTGGCGGCCCTGGGGGCCTTCCGCGGAGGCGCGGGGCTGGGCACGCTGTTGGGTCGGGGGCCCCAACTGGGGGAACTGGCGGCCGCCTTGCCGGAGTTGATGGTCCAGCGCCTTGAGCGGGACCCCCCGGACCTGGCCGCCCTGCTGGCGGGCAAGCAGGCCGTGGTGGCGGGGCCCGGGCTGGGACTGGACGACCAAGGCCAGAACCTGGCCCGCGCCCTGCCCTACCTCTGCACCGTGCCCCTGGTGCTGGACGGAGATGCGTTGACGGCCTTCGCGGGGCGTGTCTCCGAGCTGGCCCAGGCCTCCTGTCCCCTGGTCCTCACCCCCCACCCCGGGGAGTTCGCGCGCCTCACAGGAGTAAGCCCCGAGGCCCTGGCTGGGCACCGCCTGGACCTGGCCCAAGGGTGCGCCAGGGACTGCCGGGCGGTGGTGGTGCTCAAGGGCGCGGGGACAGTGGTGGCGGCCCCCGATGGGCGCCTGGCCATCAACGGCAGCGGGGGGCCTCAGCTAGCCAAGGCGGGCAGTGGAGATGTGCTGGCGGGCCTCCTTGGAGCCCTGCTGGCCCAGGGAATGGAACCCTTTGAGGCGGCCTGCATGGCGGTTCATGTGCATGGGCTGGCCTCCGAACAGGCGGCGCTGACGACGGGACATCGGAGCCTCCTGGCGTCCGAGACCGCCCAGGCCATCGGGCTGCTGCTGGACGAGCTTGCGCGGGAGGATGGACATGGCTACTAACGGATCTCTTGCCTGGGTTGGAGCTGGACTGCCCTTTGGGGGCCTGGCGGTGTTCCCGACGGACACCCTCTATGGGCTGGGCTGCGACGCCCGCAACCAGGCCGCCGTGGCCCGCCTGCTGGAAGCCAAGGAGAGCCCCCCAGGCAGGCCCCTGCCCATGCTGGCTGCCGAACTGGAGGTGGTGCTGGCCCGGGTGCCGCGGGCCTACCACCAGCGGCTGGAGGCCCTGGCCGCAGCCTTCTGGCCCGGCGCCCTGACGGTGGTCCTGCCCCTCCTGCCGGGGGCGGCCCGGGAACTGCGGGCCTGCGCGCCTGATGGAACGGGGGGCTTTCGGGTCCCCGGGGACCCCGGGGCGCGCTACCTGGCTGCCCAGGCTGGTGGGCTGCTGGTGGGCTCCAGCGCCAACCGCGCGGGCCTGCCCCCCCCAGGGAAGGCCCGGGACCTGGACCCCGTACTTCTGGAGCGGGTGGACTACCTGATTCAGCGCCCCGGCGACTGCCTTGGGTTGGCCTCCACGGTGCTGGCCCTGGAGCCCCGGTCCTATTCCCTGATCCGGCTGGGCGCCGTGCCCCAGGCAGCCCTGACCAAGGTGCTGGGCTGATGGCCGAGCTCACCCCCATTTTGGAGGGCCGCCTGACCTGTGTGCAGCCCACGGAGGGTTATCGGTTCTCCGTGGACTCCCTGTTGCTGCCGGCCTTCCTGCTGGCGCGGCGTGGGGGGGGCAAGGGGGGGGCGTCCCTGCTGGATCTGGGGGGGGGCTGCGGGGTCATGTCGGCGCTGCTGCTGCGGGCCGGGCTGGTGACCCGGGCCCTGTCCGTGGAGCTCCAGGCGCCCCTTCACGCCGCCGCCCTTCAGACCGCCCGGGCCTGTGGCCTGGAGGCCCGGCTTCAGTGCCTGGAGGCGGACTTCACGCGCCTGGACCTGGCGGCCCTGCCCTTCTTTCCTGACCTCATCATCAGCAACCCCCCCTTCTTCCCCCTGGGGGGCAGCGGGAGGGCCAGCCCCAACGCCATGGCCGCCGGCGCCAGGCACGAGGTCCACTGCAACCTGCCCCAGGTCCTGGAGACCCTGCGCCGCCTCCTCCAGGGCCGGGCCACGGCCTACCTGATCTACCCCGCCCAGCGCCTCCCCGAGTTGCTGGCCGCCCTGCCCGCCGTGAAGCTCCGCGCCCGGGCCCTCCAACTGGCCCACCCCCGCCTGGGGGAGCCGGCCCTGCGTTTCCTGGTGGAGCTGGGTCACGGGGAAGAGCCCCTGGAGGTCCTGCCTCCTCTGGAGATTCACCGCCCCGATGGGACCTATGGGGTTTGGTATGACAGGCTGCTGGAGGCTACTGCGCCCTTGCCTTGAGGCTACCCCCCGCCAGGACGATCTCAAGCTCCTCTCCGGGGGCCACCTGGGCCGGATCCGTGAGGGGCCGCCCAGCTCCGGACAGCTTCTTCACCAACGCATAGCCTCGCAGCAACTGGGCCCGGGGGCCCAGCACGGCGAAGAGTCCCTGGGCCCGCGCCAGTTGCTGCTGCCGGCTTTGCAGGGCCTCATTCATGACCTGCCCCAGGGAAAGGCGCAGGCGGGCCAGCAGCTCGGCGCGCCGATCCAGGAGGTTCCGGGGGTGCTGGCGCCAGAGCTCACCCTGGAGGCGGCCCAGGCTGGTCTGGCGAAGCTCCAGGGCGCCCTGGAAGCGAAGCTGGAGGCGCTCCTTGAGGTCGTCCGTCCGGCGCCGGGAATACTCCTCCGAGCTGCGCATATGGCGGCGGAAGCTGCGCCTGCGGTCGGAGGTCCAGGCCAGCAACTCGGAGAGCCTGGGCACCACCATTTCAGCGGCGGCGGTGGGGGTGGGGGCCCGGTGGTCCGCGGCGAAGTCGCACAGGGGCGTGTCCGTCTCGTGGCCCACAGCGCTGATGACAGGTTTGGGACAGGCCGCCACGGCCCGCACCAGGGCCTCGTCACTGAAGGCCAGCAGATCCTCCGTGGCCCCGCCGCCCCGGCCCAGGATGATGACCTCCACCTCGGGGTCAGCCCCCAGGACCGCCAGCCCCCGGACCAACTCGGCGGCGGCGCCCTCCCCTTGAACCCGGGCAGGATACACCAGCACCCGGGCGGGGAAGCGCTCGAAGATGACCCGCAGCAGGTCCTGAATGGCCGCCGAGGTGGGGCTGGTCACCAGGCCCACACAGGCAGGCAGCAGGGGCAGGGGGCGCTTGCGGGCGGGGTCGAAGAGGCCCTCCGCTTCCAGCCGACGGCGCCGTTGCTCCAACTCCTCCAGCAGGGCCCCCTGGCCCACGGACTCCATGCGCTCGATGACCAGGCTGTAGGAGCCGTGGGGCGGGTACACATCCATGCGGCCGCGACACAGCACCTCCGCTCCCTCCTGGGGCTTGAAGACCAGGTGGGACACGCTGGAGCGAAACACCACCGCGGAGATCCGGGCGTCCCGGTCCTTGAGGGCGAAGTACATATGCCCCGAGCTGTGGACCTTGAGCCCCGAGACCTCGCCCCGCACCCAGAGGTCCTCAA